>JBBQQJ010000120.1:0-8192 GCA_038216165.1 Gemmatimonadales bacterium
GCTTGTGCAGATCCACCAGACGGATCACAGCAGGACCAGCGCCCAGAAGGCGTCGAGCACGAGGATCGCGGCGCACCCGTTGACGACCGCCTGGGTCGTCTCGCGCCCGACCCCGGCTGCGCCGCCGGTGGTGGCGAGGCCGCGCAGGCAGCCGGTGAGCGCGATGACCGCGCCGAACGACGCCGCCTTGAGGAGCCCGAACCAGAGGTCCTTGAACACGTAGAACGAGCGCAGCCCCTTCACGAATTCGACGCTCGAGAGGTCGAGCAGGTTCACCGAGGTGATCCACCCCGCGCCCACGCCCGCGGCCATCGCGAAGGCGGTCACCACCGGGAACATCAGCGTGGCCGCGAGCACCCGCGGCACCACCAGATAGCTCATGGGGTTGAACGCGAGGGTCTCGAGCGCATCAACCTGCTCGGTGACCTTCATGGTGCCGATTTCGGCGGCGATGTTGGCGCCAACGCGGCCCGCGAGCGCCATCCCCGTGAGCACCGGGCCAAGCTCCATGAGGATCGTCTTGCCGACCAGCGCTCCGACGAAGTAGAGCGGCACCGTGCCGGTGAAGATGTACGACGCGAGCAGGGCGAGCACGATGCCGGTGAAGAGCGCGATGAAGAGCGCAATCGGGATCGACGCGACGCCGAGGCGACGCATCTGCGGCAGGAGGTGGGGCCGCCAGGTGCGAGTGTCAGCCAGTGCCCGGGCCGCAACGCGGGTCGCACCGCCGAGCACGGCGAACGGAGCACGGCGCACGGCGAATGCTCCCGAAGGTTCGCTACGTGCTCCTCCGTTCTCCGTGCCCCGTTCGCTGTGCTCGGTGCCTGCCGTCATGCCGCGAAGCTCGCCAGGGCCCGGCCCACGTCGCCCTCCTTGAGGCGCTTGAGCGCCCGGTCGCGCAGTTGGCGCACCCGCTCGCGGGTCACGCCGAGCATGAGGCCGATCTCCTCCAGCGTGTGGTCACGGCCGCCATCGAGCCCGAAGTAGAGTGAGAGCACCTTGGCGTCGCGCGGCGCCAGCGAGCGCAGCGCGCGCTGCACCTCCTCGACGAGGAAGCGGCCCATCACCTCCTCCTCGGTGTCCCCCACGCCCTCGGCGGCAAACCGATCGATCAGTGCGCGGTCACCGGACGGATCGAGCGGCGCGTCGAGGCGCACCTCCGCGGTGTTGAGCGCCGCGAGCGCCTGCACCACATCGACGGCGAGGTTGGTGGCGGCGGAGAGTTCCTCCGGCGTGGGCTCACGCCCGAGATCCTGCCGCAGCACCTCGGAGGCCTTGGTGATGCGCGAGAGGTCGGCGGTGCGATTGAGCGGCACGCGCACGGTGCGGCCGTGGCGCGCGAGCGCGGCGAGGACCGACTGGCGGATCCACCAGACGGCGTAGGAGATGAATTTCACGCCCTGATCGGGATCAAACTTCTTGGCGGCCGTCATCAGCCCGACGTTCCCCTCGCCGATGAGGTCGGTGAGGGCCATGCCGCGGTTCTGGTATTTCTTCGCCACCGAGATCACGAAGCGCAGGTTGCGTGTGACCAGCTCCTGCATCGCCGCTTCGTCGCCGGCCTGGACGCGCCGCGCGACGGCGATCTCCTGCGCCTGGGTGAGCAGCGGTGTCCGGCTGACGTCGCGCAGATACTGGTCGAGGATGTCGCCATCGGTATCATAGATGCCGAGGTGCTTGGCGCTCTCACGGCGGGTCCGGCGACGCGAGGGCGGGGCCTCCTCGCTCGCCAGGATCTCGGCGAGCGAGGGGGGGTCGGGCGCCCCGGCGTCCTGATCGTTCGTCATGGCGAGAAACCTAAAACCGGAGCGTCCCGACCGCACCGCACCGGGTGGCCCGATTCCTTGACAGTAGCGGCTCCGCCCGATAGGATTCCGTGCTCTCCACGCGCCGGTCTGGATCGGCCATGGGGAGGCCTGAGGGGGCGTAGCTCAGTTGGGAGAGCGCTACAATGGCATTGTAGAGGTCAGGGGTTCGATTCCCCTCGCCTCCACTCCGGGAATCGGTCGGCAGGTCCAGGCGACCGGTTGCGTGGCTCGGCCGGCGCGCATAGTTTCGCGGTCCGTCAGCAGTTGCGGGAATAGCTCAGTTGGTAGAGCACAACCTTGCCAAGGTTGGGGTCGCGGGTTCGAGTCCCGTTTCCCGCTCTGGTCGCAGGTGCAGGTGCAGGAAGCGACAGAACTTGCCTCCCTGTGTCTCGGGGAGGTCCCTCGGGGCCGGTGGCCCCTCGGGAGGACTTGTCTCCCAGGCAGGTCGGGAGATCCTTCGCCCCCAGTGGGGGGCTCAGGACAAGCGTCGCGGGGTGGAGCAGTCTGGTAGCTCGCCGGGCTCATAACCCGGAGGTCGTGGGTTCAAATCCCACCCCCGCCATGAAGGTGCACGACGGGCAGTCGGCCCAGGGGTCGTCTGCCCGTTGTTGTGAGTGACCGGGCGGTTAGCTCAGTTGGTTAGAGCGCCACGTTGACATCGTGGAGGTCACAAGTTCGAGCCTTGTACCGCCCATTGGTTGGATGTTCGGTCGAAAATCGGGTCCATAGCTCAATTGGATAGAGCATCTGACTACGGATCAGAAGGTTGGGGGTTCGACTCCCTCTGGGCCCATTTCGCCGGCCAGTTGTCAGGACCGCAGTACCCATTTCGGGGCGTAGCGCAGCCCGGTTAGCGCGCCTGCTTCGGGAGCAGGAGGTCGGAGGTTCAAATCCTCTCGCCCCGACTTAAAATCCCAGAAAACTGAGACCAGAGAGCGGCGGTCCGGGATGTCTTGGCCGCCGTTTTTCGTGGGCGCATGCGGGGGTGGCTTGACCAGATTGGTCAACACTCGTTACTTGCGGTCATGAGCAAGCCCATTGACCCCAAGCATCTGGTGCGGGAGGCGGTGTCACTGTACACCGCCAAGACGCACCTCTCGTCGCTGGTGGACCGCGCCGCGGCCGGCGAGGAGATCGTCATCATGAAGTCGGGAGCACCGCTTGCCCGGCTGGTGCCGATGGAAGATCGCCGCCGCCTGCGGGTGCCAGGCCGGGGCAAGGGGGCATGGCAGGTGGCGCGTGACTTCGATGCTCCACTCCCCGAGGACGTCGTCCGCGCGTTCGAGGGTCAGTGATGCGCCTGTTGCTCGACACGCACGTGCTGATTTGGTTCGACAGCGACGTCCGGCTGTCCGCCGCCGCGACCCGGGCCATTGCCGACGCGGCAGAGGTGTATGTGAGTGCGGTCTCTGGATGGGAGGTGGCGATCAAGTCGTCACTCGGCAAGGTCACCACATCACGCACGGTGGCCACGGCGTGCGAAGACGCCGGACTCCTGGAACTTCCCGTCCTGCTCCGCCATGCGGAGTTGCTGGTGGGGTTGCCGATGCACCACCGCGACCCGTTCGATCGGATGTTGGTCGCGCAGGCGGTGGCGGAGGGGCTCGCTCTGGTCACGCGAGACCCGGCCTTCGCGGCGTATGACGTGCCGATCGTGCGCGCCTGACGCCCTTGGTTTGCTTGACTTGGCGCGGTGGTGCCGGTATTCTCTCGTCCCTCGTGCGCGCCGCTGTGGTGCACGACCCAGGGTCCGTAGCTCAGCTGGATAGAGCGCTTGCCTCCGGAGCAAGAGGTCGCGCGTTCGAATCGCGCCGGGCCCATGACACGAGCGAACAGCGAACAGCGAACGGCGAACAGCGAGGTCTGCTGGGTCGCCGTTTTCGTACGAGCGCGCACGCCCCCCGCGCGACCCCAGGCGCGGCCTGCGTGACCGCTAGACCCCCTCGCGGGGCGAACCGCCAGCTCAGCAGCTCTGGTGCTTGCGACGACGGCGCGCAACGGCCATCCCGGCACGGCCGGTCCCCAACGATCGACTCGGCGCGATGGTCGGCGGCGGCCGCGGCAAGGGGACCATCCAGCTCAACGCGGAGACCCTCTGGTCGGGCGGACCGCCCGCACGCTGGGCGAGAACCGCGGCGACTCGGGCTACGCCTCTGTCGTCGGACCACTCCCCTTGGCGGGAGGCCTCGCCTTGGCGGGAGGCCTCGCCTTGGCGGCGCGCCGCGCCTTCCCGGGAGATTTGGGAGCGGGCAATTCCGCATCGGCGTGACGCAGCCTCCCGAGCGTGACCCGGTCGCTGAACCGACGATCCGATGCCGACGTGAGCTCGTGGTCCAAGAGTTCAAGCTCGGCTTTCCGGACTTCAATTTCGGTGGTGATCACCGCCAGGCGCGCCAAGGCTTCGGCCTGGGCATTACTGAGCTTCGCGCGAGCGAGCGACGAGGCCCGCAGGCTCTCCTTCTTGGCCGCCAGCTCCTCCTGTTCTTGTTCCCAGCGCGCGACCCCCATCAGCACCTGGCCCTGTGCCATGTACACATCCGTCAGGTTGACACCAGTGTCGGAGAGCGACAACTCGCGCACCTGATTCGAGTGCCCCATGCCCCGCGATTTCACGATCGTCAACGCGCGATTGCGTTCGCCCCCACTCACCACGTAGGAGACGTGAATCCAGGTGTCGGCAATCGTCGAGATCCCAGTGGCCGTCGCTTCACCAACATCGGGGCCGTCAAGCAGGGAGGTGTTGACGACGGTGATGCCTTTGGTCTTGAGGTAATCGAGAAACATCTGGGTCGCATCGGCGGAAGCCACGTGGGCCAGCTTGCTCGAGAGGGCCGAGAGCGGATCGATGATCAGACACGTTGGTCGGTGCTCCTCGATCACCCGCCGGAGTTCGCCGAATTGCTGTTCGATGTTCGGTCCCCGGGTGCGTGTCGAATAGATCCTGAGGAGGCCGGATTTCTGGTGCGGCTTCAAGCGGATCCCGACCGACGCGAGGTTGCGAACAATCTGGGTTGCTCCCTCATCGAAATTCACGCACAGCGCTCGCTCGCCGCGTGCGCACGCGGCCGAGGCGAACAGTCCGGCGAGCGTCGACTTGGCGGTGCCGGGCGCGCCGGAAATCAGCACATTACTCCCGCGAAAGTAGCCGCCCCCGAGCATCGCATCGAGGCGCGGCAGCCCGGAAGAGACCCGTTCATCCGTCACCGGATAGTGGAGTTCGACCGGGCCGCGGTGGCTGAGTTCAATGCCCTTCCTGGTGATCGTGATGGGAAACTCGTCCGCAAGAAAGCCGGAGCCGCGATACTTCATGACGCGCAGGTTGCGAAAGCTGGACCCTGCCACGACCTGGTGGCTGAGCGTGACCACACAATCGGCCATGAACTGCATGAAATCGTACTGCCGACCAGTGAGCTCGTCGCCGTCGCCGATTTTCTGGGTGATGATGGCGGTGAGCCCGGTCCGGGCGATCCAGTCGCGGAGGCGATACACCTCGCGGCGCTCCGCCATCGGATCGGCGAGCAGACGCAGCAGGACGTCGATCCCGTCGAAGACGATGCACTTGGCACGGGACGCCTTGATGAACGCCTCGAGCAGGTTGAGCTCCCGGGTCAGGTCGATCCCACCGCCCGCGATCGCCTTCGGAGCGATCACGGTATCGAGGAAGAAGAGCTTCTTCGCCGTGAGGGCCGGGATGTTCCAGCCGAGCGTCGCGGCATTGGTAACGAGCTGGTCGGCGGACTCCTCGAAGGCCACCAGGATGCCGGGCTCCCCTCGATCCCGGGCACCGTTGACCAGCGCCTGCATCGCAAACACGGTCTTGCCGCACCCCGGGCCACCACGCAGCAGCGTGGTGCGGCCAACCGGCAGCCCACCGGAGCTGATCTCATCGAAACCGGTGATGCCCGTGGGCGCCTTCAGCAGGGAGGGGAGCGGGCCCAACGTGAGCACCTTCGCCGTCCGTTTCATGTTCATGAGATGTCCGTCTGGAGTTCGGGGCCAGCCCACGGGACTCGGTGTGAGCCCGGCCAGTCTGGTCCTCGCGGCGTCGCCAAGCACGCCGGAGCACGTAAAGTGCGTCGGACGGCCCGGCCGAGACAATCAACCTTTGGATTGATTTCCTGGGTTTCGGGGCAGCCGAACGTGGTTTTTGTGCCTGGAGCCGGGGCTGGGGCAGGACATTACTGCGTTTGGAATGTTTTTGCTCGCCCACCCGGCGCGAGTGATGGTCGCACCGGGCGAACGATGTCGGGAGGTGGTGATGCGGAACCGGGTCAACGCCAAGAGGTGGTGGGGTCGCCACCAACACCCCATACCGCCTCGAACGCGGCGAGAACGTGACGTTGGACAGTCTGCTTCGGATCGCCGCCGTCCTCGGCGTCTTGGAGGGGTTCGCGCACGTCGCAGCGGAGGCCACGGAACTCACCTCAATGGATGAGGCCCTCAAGCCGGTCAGGCAACGAGGGCCCTCGAGCGACCGTGCCCGGCTCTGATCGCCTGCGAGCCACGCTCGACTTTGGTCCGGCAGCCCGAGTGGGGGTCGGGCAACTCGCCCGAGCTCCGGATGGCGGCGTCCTGTTCGCGTTCGACGAGGAGTTCCTCGATACGCGCATGGAGATCTCCCCACTGGCGCTCCCGGCCCTGAAGCGAGTCCGGAAGCTCCCGAAGGGAAGACTCTGGAGCGTCTTCGAAGACTCGCTCCCTGACACCTGGGGCCGCACAATCCTGAATCGCCGGCTGAAAGGGATGGGGGCTGGACGGGCTGAGCCGCTCGACCCGGCCTACGACATTACGTGGGGCCACGCAGGCGCGACACGCCATACCACATTGGTGGCGGGGAGACCCGACGCAATCGCGTGGGCCGACTGCCTCGCGGTCGCGACGACCGTTGGGCTCAAGACGTCCGTGGCCCTGCATGCGCTCGAGGCGGTCGAGGCGGCAACAACGGACTGGAGTGAGCGCGCGGCAGAAGCCGAGCTTTCCGAACCGATCACGAAGGCAATCCAGCGCACGATCGAGAAGCGGTTGAGCGAGATCCGGCCACGACGGCCCTGAGCTCCGTCAACTGCTCCGACGCCGTGGTGGACTGCTGGCGCAGTTGGGCGATTTCTTTCTCATACCTTTCGCCGGCATCGCCCCTGGCCTCCTTGGCCTTGGCCAGCCACTGATCGATCTGGCTACTCACGTCATCGAACTCGGCCTTCATCTTGTTTGCGTATTCGTCTCGTGTTGTCATTCTTGCTGCTCCTCGTCTTGGATGGTACGGATGGGATCGCCAGGCGCAGCGGGGGACATGGCCCTGCTGCCGACCGGCCGGCGGCGCCATCCAGAAGTTTACGGGAGCGGAGGCCGGGCCGGAGACGCCCTCGGTGCGGCACTATCTTGGGGGATGCCAACCGCCGCCGCACCCAAGTCCCATCGACGACGGAACCGTCGGGTGCGACACCACCTGTCCTGTGCGGTGGGGGCGGGTCTCGTGGTCGCGCTCGCCCTCGGGCTGCTACCGGGCGACACCCGCACCCGGGTCAGCATGGGGCTCGCCTACGCCGCCATGCTCGCCCTCGCCGTGACCCTGAGCCTCGGCACCGTCAACCTGCTCCGCCGGCGACCCAACCCCGTCAGTGCCGACCTCCGCCGGGATATCGGACTCTGGGCCGCGTTCCTCGCCATCGGACACACCGCCGTCGGGTTGACCGTCCACTTCCGAGGCACGATGGCGCTCTACTTCCTCGCCCCGCCGGAGCAGCGCCTGCCGGGACCGGTGCGGCTGGATCCCTTCGGGCTGGCGAACCACCTCGGTCTCGCCGCCGCCCTGCTGCTCGCCGGCCTCGCCCTGATCTCGAGCGATGCCGCCCTCGCCCGGCTCGGAACGCACCGCTGGAAGCGGTGGCAGCGCCTGGCATATCCTCTCGCCGTGTTGACGATGCTGCACGGCGTCGTCTACCAACTGTTGGAGAGTCGCGGTGCGGCCCTCGTGGGACTATTCGCAGGGCTTGGGCTCCTGATCCTCGCAGCTCAGGGGATCGGATTCCGCCAAGTCCGCAGCGCACCCCATCGAAGCGAGCGTTCCCCATGAGTCCCGACCCCGCACATCCGCAGACCGAGCGCGTCGCAACTCCTCGCCCTCGTCGGTCGAGGTCGCCAGCGGCAACGCCTCGCGGCGGTTGGTGGCTGCCCGTGGTCCTCGTGATACTCTGGGCCGGCGCATGTGGTTCGGCCGATATGACCCAACTACCACCATCACATCCGCCTCCAGCCCCCGCTCCTCCGACCCCCCCCCCCCCCCCCCCCCCCCCCCCCCGGGGGGGGGGCCCCCCGCCCCGGGGGGGGACCCCCCCCCACCCCCCCCACCCCACACACCGCATCGGGGGCCCCCCCCCCGGGCGG
>JBBQQJ010000121.1:0-8090 GCA_038216165.1 Gemmatimonadales bacterium
GGTGTACTGGTTGTACTTCAGCTCGATGAACTGGATGAGCTTGTCCGCGGCATCCATGGCCCCCGCCGCGTCACCCGATTCCTTGGCCACCACAATTGAGCGGAACTTCCCGAGCGATGAGGACTCGTTGGGAAACAGCCCCGCCTTCGAATACAGGCAGGTCAGATCCGCCTCGATCAACGGCACGAGATCGTTGGTACTTGCGGCGGACTGCAACCGCCCGGGTTGCCAGCGGTCACTCTCCGCAGTGGGGGCGTCCGTGCCGCAGGCGACGACGAACAACAGCAAAAAGGTCGCCGCACTGGTGGACCAGCGGGCGACCGAAGCGGCGAGCGGCATGCGGGGCATGCAAAGGCTCCATTGCGTGGGGGAGGCACTGTCTATCGGGGAACCCATGAAAGGTGAGGGGGCCACCCGATCCCCGCAACACTCGCCGCCTCGCCACACTGTGGCATCCGCACCACAACCCACGGGACGGGTTACTGCTGTCCCGTCAACTGCTTGTATCGTGGGTCAGCACTGATTCCTCGAAACCACCATCCCGCCTCCTGCCCATAGGCGGCGCGCATCCCCGAATTCGCCGCGAAATAGACCTTGAGCTGGTCAATGGCGGCGGTGGTGTCGGCGGCCTGGAGGTAGGCGAACGCCGCCACCAGGGAGAGATCGCGCGTCGGCGAGATCTCCTCGTTGCCAGTCGAGCGGGCCGCAACATGGCGCGCGCTGTCGGCCCGGCCCGCGCGGCCGAGCACGGCGGCCACGTAGAGGTCGCTGTTGAGGCGGAAGAATTCCTTGCGATTGGCCGGGGCCATCGCCGTGACCGAGTCGGCGAGACGCCAGGCCCGAGCGACGTCCGGCTGTCCCTCCCGCGTGGTGAGCATGAACAGCTCACACCGGGGCGCCGGGTAGGTGGCGGGAAAGCGACGCCTCGTCTCGTTGCACCACTGCCGCGCCTCGGTGAACTGCCCATCGTCATACTCAGCCAGAAAGAGCCGGCCGAGGATGACGTCGGCGTTCTCGAGGTAGGCGTCGGCCCGGAGCGCCTGCCGTGCCGACAGCTTGACGTCGGTGGTCTTGCCGTCGATCTGGTTGTACAGGTGCGAGAGCGTGGCGTGGGCCCCGGCCTGGTTCGGGTTCGCTTGGATCGCGCGTTCAAGGTCGGTGCGCGCACTGTCGAGCAGGGCTTTCGCCCGGTCCGGATCGGGGTCCAGCTTCATGAGCCAGGCCCAGTACCGCAGGTTGCCGCGCAGCTCGAGGGCATCCGGGTTGCCCGGGTCGATCGAGAGCGCACGATTGACGTGGACCAGCCCCGTGTCGATGCGCGGCCGCAACTCGAACGGATCCCGCGTCAGCCGCGACCGCTTGTAGCTCACGAGCCCCCGGAGAATTGGCGGCTCGGCCCACTGCGCATCGCGCGCCTCGGCGAGGGCGAGGAGGGAGTCCGCCGCGGCGAAGTCACTGCTGCGCTTGGCGGTGTCCCCCATGGCGGCGGCCTCCTCACCGGTCTTGCGCAGGCGCTCGGCGCGCTGGACCAGCGCCCACGCGTCGGCGCTCGAGGTGCGCGAGCGCTGGTCACGGAGCCGCACCTCGTTGCCGACGCGCGTCCGGATCAGTCGCGCCGCCTCCGTCGCCAGCGAGTCGCTGACGGCGATGAGGTCCGACGCCGATCCCTCGAAGGAGGTCCGGCTCCCGGGCAGGTCGGTCCCGGTGTTGCCGTCGAAGAGCGAGAGCGAGATCCGCAGCTTGTCGCCCTGCGGGCTCACCGACCCGCGCACCAGGGTGCCGGCATCGAGGGCATGGGCGATACTGTCGGGCGTGATGGCATTCCCGCGATAGGGGGCGACACCATTCCGCGAGACGACATTGAGCTCCGGCACCTGGGCGAGCGCCTCGATCAGTCCCTCGGTGAGACCGTCCGTGAGATAGGTCAGGTCCTGCCCGGGGGACGTGTCCTCGAGGTAGAGCACGGCAATCCGCTTGGGATCGAGACTCCCCGCCGTGAGCAGCGAGGGTGCCGAGCTCGCCGTCGTGGCCCACCAGATGCCGGCCCCTCCGCCGATCAGGAGCACCGCGGCGAGCGCGACGGCCCACGGACGGCGCCAGAGGGGCACCGGGGGGGGGACCGTCACCCCGAACGCACTGGTCGCACCCGACATGGTGCGTCGGGCGGTGGTGTGCCGCATGGTCATGAGGCGTGTCGAGGTGTGCCCCGACGGGGCCGCCACAAGCATCGCCCCGAACTCCGCGCAGGTCTGCGGGCGATCCGCGGGTGATTTGCCAAGGGCCGCGAAAATCGCGAGCTCGACCTCTTCGGGCACCGACTGGCGGATGATCCGCACCGACGGCACCTGTTCCATGACGTGCTTGGCCAGGATCGCCGACGCATTCTTGCCGGTGAACGGCGGTTCGCCCGCGAGCATCTCGAAGAGCATGCAGCCGAGGGAGTAGATGTCGGCCGTCGGGCCGACCGCCTCGCCCATCCCCTGCTCCGGTGCCATGTAGGTCGGCGTGCCGATGGCCATCCCGGTCTGGGTGAGCTTGGCGGTGCCCTCTTCCACGGCGCGGGCGATGCCGAAGTCGGCAACCACCACATGGCCACCGCTGATCAGCACGTTCTCGGGCTTGATGTCGCGGTGGACGATCTGCTGCTCGTGGGCGTAGCCCAGGGCGTCCGCCACCTCGAGCGTGATCTGCATGGCATCGTCGACCGGGAGCTGCCCCTCGCGGTCGAGCCGGTCGCGCAGCGACTCGCCCTCGACGAACGGCATCACGTAGTACATCAGGCCGTCGGTGACGCCCGAGTCGTACATGCCGAGGATGTGGGGATGCTGCAACCGGCCGGCGACCCGGATCTCGCGCTCGAAACGCTCACCACCGATGCTCGCCGCGAGGTCGGGGTGCAGCACCTTGACCGCCACGGCGCGTCCATGCTTGAGATCGCGGGCGAGATAGACCGTGGCCATCCCGCCGCGTCCGAGTTCCTTCTCGAACGCGTAACGATCGCCCAGTTGTGCTTGGAGTCGATCCAGGGTTTCGGCCACGGGGCTGCACCACGGTCATGAGGGGAGAAGCCGGAAAGATAGGGGGCACCCAATCGTGCCGCCAGCGCCGGCCCCCCCTCTCCCAGCCGATTGGCGGGGAGAGGGGGCCCCGGGCGGCCTCACTCAGTGCGGAGGACGACCCCTTCCGACCGCGCGATCACCAGGGCCGTGAGCTGGTCGCCCATCACGTTGGGCACGGTGCGGCTCATGTCGAGGATCCGGTCCACCCCGAGGATGAGTGCGATCCCCTCGGCGGGGATCCCCACCGTGGTGAGGATCAGCGCAAGCAGCGGGATCGAGCCCGACGGTACCCCCGCCGCCCCCACCGCCGTGAGCACGCAGAGCACCACCACGATCACCTGTGACCCGAGGGAGAGGTCCACCCCGAACACCTGCGCGAGGAAGAGGACGGTCATTCCCTCGAACAGCGCCGTGCCGTTCATGTTCATGGTGGCGCCGAGGGGGAGCACGAAGGAGGCGATCTCCTTCGGCACACCGAACTCTTCTTCGGCGGTGCGGATGTTGGTGGGCAGTGTCGCGTTGGAGGAGGACGTCGAGAAGGCGGTGACCATCAGGGCACGCGACTTCCGGAAGAACGCGCCGTAGGGCACCTTCGCCACCACACGGGCGAGCACCCCGATCACCCCGACGAGGTGGAGCACCAAGCCGAGCAGGACCGTCAGCACGTAGACCCCGAGTGACTGCAGCACCTCCGCGCCGAACCGCACCGTGACGGCGAAGATGAGCCCAGCCACGCCGTAGGGCGCCAGCTTCATGGCGTAGTCGATGATCCGCCCCACCACGTCGATGAGGCCCTCGAGGACGTCGGTGATCGGCTTCGCCCGCTCGCGGGGCATCTGGATGAGCGCCACCCCGACCACCACCGAGAAGAAGATCAGCCCGAGCATATCGTTCCGGGCCATCGAGTCGACAATGTTGCGCGGCACGATGGCCACGAAGGTGCCCACGCCGAAGTTCGCCCCCCCCCCAACCCTGGTGGTCGCCTCGTCGCTGTACTCCGCCATCAGGTCGGCGCGCACGGCCGGATCGAGTCGTTCGCCCGGGCCCACGACGTTCATCAAGGTGAGCCCGATCGCGGCGGCCACCGCGGTCGTACCGAGGAAGAAGAGCAGCGTCCGCCCGCCGATGCGCCCGATCCGCGAGAGATCACCCAGCGAGGCCACACCCATCGTGACCGAGGCGAAGATCAGCGGGATGACGATCATGAACAGCATCCGGAGGAAGACCTGCCCCACCGGGTTGGCGACGTTGTCGACGACCCAGAGCAGCGCCGGATCGCCGGGGAAGAGCAGCTTGCCGAGGATGCCGGCGACGATGCCAACGAGGAGCCCGAGCAGGATCTTGGTGTGCAGTTGCACGGTGCGGATGCAGGGCGGCGCCCGCGCACGGGCGACCGGCCCCCTCAGTGAGGGTGATGGACGACGTGCCCCGGGACCAGGACGGCACCGATGGGGCAGCCGATCACCACGCGGGGGTCGGCGGGCGGGAAAGGTAGGGGCGCGTGCCGGGAAAGCGAGGTGGGGCTAGCCGAAGAGGCCCAGCGGGGTGCCCGGCGTGTGCCCGGGAAAGACGGCGGAGAGATCGGCGGCCCCCAGGTGGCCGGTCAGCACCTCGCCGAAGAGGCTCCGGAAATCGGTGGTGACCGCCAGATCGCGCCCATCGTGGCGCGCCTCGGGAGCGAGCCCCGGCCATGAACCGAGGACGCGCCCGCCGCGCACGTCACCGCCGACGACCATCATGGCCGTCCCGTGGCCATGGTCAGTGCCACCGGTGCCGTTCTCCTTCACCGTGCGACCAAACTCGCTCATGGTGACCAGGACGACGTCCCGCATCTGCTCGCCGAGGTCGGTGGTGAAGGCCGCAATGGCGGTGCCGAGCTCATCGAGCCGGGTGGCGAGCTGCCCCTGCCCCGCCCCCTGATTGACGTGGGTGTCCCAGCCCCCGACGTCCACGAAGGCGATCTCCAGCCCGAGGTCGGCCCGGATGAGCTGGGCCACCTGCTGGAGTGCGGTGGCGAGACGCCCGCGGCCATAGGTGGCGCCATGGGCTGGCGGCAGGGCGGTTGGGTTGGCGGTACGCAGCATCTTGATGGCCTCGAAGCCCTCTGCCGAGGAGGCGGCGACCAGTCCGGTGGCGGCACCGGCATAGAGCGACTCGAAGGCGCGGGTGAGTCGGTCGTCGCCCCGGGCGCGCGCGGTGCCCACCCCGAAGGCCCGCAGGTCATCGATCGCCAATGTCGGCGCGCTCCCCGCGAGGATCCGGGGGAGCTGGGCCCCGAAGGCCACCGCCCGGAAGGGCGTGTCGGCATGCTCCCGCTCGTGGTCGCAGTAGCGATTGACCCATCCGCTCGTGGTGGACTTCCGGTCGGGGGTGCCGCTCTCCATGTAATCCTGCGCGTCGAAGTGCGAACGCGTGGTGGAGGGAGAACCGACGGCATGCACGATGGCCAGCGTGCCACGGTCATACAGCGGCTTCAGCGCCGCCAACCGCGGATGGAGCGCGAACATGCCGTCGAGCGCCACGAGCTCGGCCCGCGGCACGGCGATCCGCTGGCGGTCCCGCCAGTACCAGGCGTCACCGGCGGGGACCACCATCGAGAGACCATCGACGGCGCCGCGCTGGAAGAGGCAGACCAGCGTCTTGCCACGCGCCGCGGTGCCGAATTGGCGCCGGAGGGCGTAGGCCGCCCGGTCCACGAACAGCGGGTCGGCTCCGAGGGAGACCAGCGCGAGTCCCCCCCCCTTGACGAACGCCCGGCGCGAGATGGCCATCATTGCCTCTGGAAGTCGGGGCCACCGAGGGCGAGGCCAACGGCCATCGCCCGGGCAGCGCGTGGATCGGGGAGCTCCTGCAGCTCGACACGAATCGCCGCGCGGGTGCGTGCGGACATCGTCCCGCCCAGGACGGCGCGGTCCACCCGGTCGAGCAGCGCCTCCGGATCGCGGGTGAGCGGGACGACCCGATCGAGGTCCACAGTGACCCCCGGCAGCCGACCACTGGCGAGCGCCACGGCGAAATTCATGCGGGCGAGCAGGGCCCCGCTGTTGACCCAGTCCGCCGAGGTCTCGGGATACCCGTTCGGCGTGGCCTGCTGCAGGAGCGGCTGGCCAAGGCGCGCGAGCTGGAGCGCCAGGCGCGGGGAGGCATCCGCCGTGCCGCCGACGGCGCGCACCGCGCTCGCCACAAACTCGAGCGGGGTCTTGGTCTTGGTCGTGCGGTGGACCGGGGCCCAGAAATCCGGCGACCGGACGATGGCCTCCATCACGGCACGGATCTCTCCCCCGCTCGCCTTCCAGGCGCGCACCGCGTCGTCGATGCAGCCGTCCGGCGCGATGTCGGCCACGAAGCGGGCGCAGAGCTTGGCACTGACGTGGTGCATGGTGGCGGGGTGCCTCGCCAGCATCGCGAGCAGGTCGCGCCCCTCGTCCTCCCCGCCTCCCGCCGGGAAGCGTCGCCCGAGCACGACCTTCTCGCCCCGATCGTGCGCTGCCGCGAGGAACTGGAAGCGATGATCCCCGCGGCGGTCGATGGTCCACCCGGTGAGGATGCGGGCCACCCCGATCACATCGTCCTGCGTGTAGCCGCCATCGACACCGAGGGTGTGCAGTTCGAGCAGCTCGCGGGCGTAGTTCTCATTCAGGCCACGCGGCAGCCGCTGGCGTTGCTGCTCGGTCAGCACCGGCGCGCGCTGGCCGGGACGGCGGGCGCGGCCAGCGAGCGCGGCGAGGTTGGCCTGATCCGCCACGCTCTGGGCGTTGTCGAGGTAGAACAGCATCGCGGGCGAGGTGGCCGTGGCCACGAGGAGATCCTCGAAGCGGCCGAGGGCGCGCGGCCGGATCGTGTGCTCGAGGTAGTCCGCGGCATAGGAGCGGACGAGCCCTTTGCCGAGGAAAACGTTGAAGTGGTTGGTCCAGAAGTCGACCAGCACCTCTGCCAGTTGGTGGTCCGAGGCGGTGGCCCGCACCAGGATGAGCGCGACAAGTTCTCCATTGAGCGTGCGCAGGTCGCGCCGCCCCTCAGCGGCCCCAGCCGGCGCCATGCGCACGGTCAGCTGGCGGGCGATCCACGGCATCACGCCCTCCGCGACGACCATCTCGACCTGGCCCGGCGTGGGGCCATACCCGAGGCGGAGGAGGGCGTGCCGTGCGGAGTCGGCCGGTGTGTCGTAGTGCTGCGCCGCGAGCGGGGCCGTCAGAGTGAGCGCGGCGCAGGCGGCGAGAGGGAATCGATGCATGGCGTGGGAGACGCAGGGTGGCGGAGGGCGTTAACCGCGTGCTCCACGCCAGCCGGTGCCGTGCTCCTGGGCAAGTGCGCCCACGTCAACCCCATCGCTCGAAGGATCGGGATCGCCCGAGTGAGGGACCAGTACGGGCGCATCCCCAGTGGGAATGGGCCTTTCAGCTCGACAGCGTGTGCAAGACGCTGGGTGGTGCACGTCCCCTTCATCACACACCAACCCAGTGGAGTACAACATGAACAACGATGTCATCGCCGGCAACTGGAAGCAGATGCGCGGCAAGGCCAAGGTCACGTGGGGCAAGCTGACGGATGACGACCTCGACGTGATCGACGGCAAGAAGGATCAGCTCGTGGGCAAGGTGCAGGAACACTACGGCCATTCGCGCGAGGAAGCCGAGCGCGTGGTGGACGATTTCTGGACCGAAACCGACAATTCGTGAGGAGCATCGCGGTGTCACTTGATCAAGCCCGTTCCGCCCCGGCGCAGGAACACGCGCCGGCCGCGGGGCAGACGTCGGACACCGCCACGATCCAGGCAGGCGCATCTGGCCGGCTCGTGCTGAACGCCGCCCCAGGGTCCCGGTCGGCGGTCCCGCTCTACGTCTGGCCACGGCTCAAACTGAGTCGGGCGCAGCAGTGGATGGGGCGCATCTGGGCCTGGTTGGAGGGTTCGCCGCTTGGTGCGATCATGGCGCGCTATCGTGACGTTTCCCAGGCGAGCCGTCACGGATGGACCACCCGACGGCGATGAGCTGGAACCGCACGGGCAGCTGGACAGCTCTACCCCCATCC
>JBBQQJ010000122.1:0-8070 GCA_038216165.1 Gemmatimonadales bacterium
CTCGGCCTCGCCATACTTGCCGGTGTTCTCAAGCGCCGTGCCCAGGAGCCCCTGCGCCGGCGAGGCATAGTTCGCCGGCGGGTTGGTCCCGATGTACTCCCGCAGCGAGGCGATCGCCAACTCGGCCTGCCCAGCCACCAGGCGGGCCTGGGCGATCCCGAGGGTCGCCTCGTGGCTCGCCGACGTCCCGCCATACTGCACGGTGACCTTCTCGAACTCCTGCACCGCCTGGCCGATGTTCCCCTGCTCGGCCATCGACCGCGCCTGCTCCAGCGCCTGGGCGCCGAAGAGCTCCTTGCGCTTGGCCGAGGCGTTCGCGAACCAGAGACCCCCGCCGATCACGGCCACAGCCACCGCCGCGATGCCGACCATCCGGATCCGCTGGGGCGTGAGGAAGGAGCCGAACTGCGAGTCGGCCACGAAGCCGGTTGTCGAGCTGGCACTGGGTTGGGTGGTCTGCTGGTCGATAGCCATGCGGTCCGCGGGCTGGAGTGATTCAAGATGGCTCGGCCCTGTGCCGGTCCAACCTTGAAAGATGGCGGAGTCCTCCCCCCGACGCCAGACCGCACCCGGTGGATTCCGACCCAACCGCTTCCGCCCCCATATTCCCTGCTTCCCTTCACCCGGACCACCACGCCGATGCGCCGCACCCTCCTCAGCTCGTTGCTGGTTGCCCTCCCGATCGCCGTGGCGGCCCAACACCCCACGATCCCCGACGCGACCAGCGGCTTCACCCGGCAGGCCGGGTTCGTCCCCGTCCTGAGGGAACGCGACGGTGAACGGCTCTGGCTCGAACTCCCCGACAGCGGCCAGCGCGCCCTCTTCCTGGTGACCCTCGCCACCGGGCTCGGCTCCAACCCGATCGGCCTTGACCGCGGCGCCAACGGCGCCACCGAGGTGGTCCGCTTCGAGCGCATCGGGGCCAGGATGCGGATGACCTTCGAGAACTGGCGCTACCGGTCCTCGGGCGACCCGGCCCACCAGCGGACTGTCCGCGAGTCGTTCGCGGAGTCGCCGGTGCTCTCCCTCCCGATCACGGCGGAGTCTGACGGGCGCGTGACCGTGGACGCGAGCGATCTCCTCTTCCGGGACTGGAATGGTGTCGCCACCACCCTGCAGCAGAGCCAGGAGGGGAGCTGGCAGGTGGCCACGGATCGCTCCCGCGTGCACACACCGTACACCAAGGCCTTCCCCGCCAACACCGAGCTCGATGTCGAGCTCGCCTTTACCTCCTCCGGGAGTGGGCGGATCACCGGATTGGTCCTCCCCGACCGCAGCGCGTTCATGGTCCGCCAGCACCTGACGCTCCTCGCGCTGCCCGATGACGCCTACCAGCCGCGGGAGTGGGACCCGCGTACTGGCTACTTCGGCATCTCGTTCAAGGACTATTTCCAGCCGCTCACCGGGCGGCTCGACCAGCGGTGGATCAACCGGCATCGCCTTCAGCGCGTCAACCCCGCCGACCCCACTTCCGCCTTCCTGACCCCCATCGTGTACTACATCGACCCCGGCATACCTGAGCCGGTACGCACGGCCACCTGGGAGGGCGCCACGTGGTGGGCAGCGGCCTTCGACCGTGCCGGTCTCGCGGGGGGATTCCGGCTGGCGTGGCTGCCCGCCGATGCCGACCCGATGGACGTGCGCTACAACGTGGTGCAATGGGAGAATCGCAACGAGCGCGGCTGGAGCATCGGGGGCGCGCTGAGCGATCCGCGCACCGGGGAGATGCTCAAGGGGATGGCACGTATGGACTCCCACCGCGCCCGCACCGACTGGAACATCTTCGCCGCCCTGCGCGGCGTGGACGTCGCCCCAGCCGACACGGCGATGATCCTGGCCCGCGTGCGCCAGGTGACCGCCCACGAGATCGGCCACACCCTCGGTCTCTCCCACAACTACATCGCCTCCACCCTCGAGCGCGCCTCGGTGATGGACTACCCCACCCCGCGCGCCCGCGTGGTGAACGGGGAAATCGACCTCTCGCACGCCTACGCCAGTGGTCCGGGCGACTTCGATGTCTGGGCAATCCGATGGGGGTATGGCGTCTGGCCCGCCGCCCACGAGGCCGACTCGCTCCGCGCCATCGTCGCCGACGGTTTGGCACGGGGCTACCTCTTCCTCTCTGACGGCGACGCCCGCCCCGCCTCCGCTGCCGATCCACGCACCAACCTCTGGGACGACGGCGCGACCGCCGGTGCGTTCCTGCAGGATCAGGTCGCGGTCCGTCGTGTGGCGCTCGCCAAGTTCGGGCTGGGCAACTTGCGTCCCGGCGAGCCCGTGGCGCTGCTCGAGGAGCGCCTCGCGCCACTCTACTTCTGGCATCGCTTTGCGGTGACCGCGGTGGCCAAGACGCTGGGCGGACTCGAATACCAGTACGCCGTGTCGGGCGACGGGCAGACCGCCGTGCGTCCGATCGCGCCGGCGGTCCAGCGCGAGGCGCTCGAGGCGCTGCTCGGCACGCTCAGCCCGGAGCTGCTCGCCCTCCCCGACACCGTGGTGCGCCTGCTCCCACCACACCCGGCCGCCCTCGAGGATCGCGTCGAAGCGTTCCGCTCCCGTACCACGCCGATGTTCGACGAGCTCGGTGCGGCCCGCACGCTCGCCCAACACACCGTGGACAACATCCTCCAACCGGAACGGATGGCGCGCCTCGTCGCGATGTCGGCTCGTGATCGCTCGGCGCTGTCGGTGAGCGAGGTGATTGATCGCCTGATGTCGGCCACGATGACCGGCATCGCGGGCGAATCGACGTACCATGCCACATTGCGGCGCATCACTGCACGCGCGGCGGTGGATGGGCTGCTGGCCCTTGCCGCCGATCGTCAGGCCGCGTCGGAAGTGCGCGACATCACCGAGCTCAAGTTGGAGGAGATCCGCCGACGCGTCACGGCAGCCTCAGCCGGCGGTCCGATCGCCGCGCGGGCACACCACCGTGGCATCGCACGGGACATCACCCGGTGGCTGGACGATCGCGAGCTGCCCGCCATGACCCCTGCCCTGGCCGCCCCGCCATTTGATCCGTTCGGGGATCACTGACCACTGGCGCGCTCGTACCACTGATCGTCATTCACCCGTCAGTTTCCCCAGCCAGAGTCCCCAGCATGCGCAAGCGCCTTCGCGACCGGAACACCGACGATCAGGTCGAGCAGCTTCGCTTCACCGTCATGGTGGTGTTGGCAGGGAGCTTCCTGTTGTTGGTGGTCGAGGGGATCCTCTGGCCGAACGCGCGGTGGCTGCCGCTTATCCTGATGAACATCGTGCTGCTCACGGCGCTCTCGCGCGTGATCTGGCCAATAATCGACCGCGGCAGCCATGTCCTGATCAACACGCTCGCCGGCGGAAGTGGCGGTGACCCCCGCGCCTTTGGGTACTCAGAAGTTGAATCGCTGGTGTCGCGCGGGCAATTTGCCGAGGCGGCCGACATGTACCGGGCGATCGCGGAGGATCGGCCGGGGGATGCCGACGTCTGGATCCGGCTGGGTGACGTGCTGGGGAGCTTCCTGAAGGAGACAGCGGGTGCGGTGGCGGCCTACCGGGCTGCCCGTCGCGCCACGCCGACCGCGGGGCAGGCTTCACGGATCACCAACTCGCTGATTGACCTGCACCGCGCTGCGGGCGACACGATCGCCCTTCGAGAGGAGCTGCTGCGCTACGCGCAGTTGTACCCGAACGCCCCAGCCGGTCGAGCCGCGCGGGAGGAAGTGCGACGGTTGGTGCGCGAAGACCACGGCCCCACCCACGAGGGCCGCTAGCAAGCGGGCTGCGGTCCCCGCCATCTCCTGTCACGTTCCCCGTTCACCGTTCACTGTGCCCCCACCAGAAACGCAAACACCCGGGCCAGCATCTCGCGATCCCGTGCGATGAAGCGGCCGTGGTCTCCCCCCGGGATCTCGACATACTCGTGCTGCACGCCGAGCTCGTGCAGGATCGCCACGGTGGCACGGGTCCCCTGCACCGGCACCGTACCGTCGGCGTCGCCATGCAGGAGCAACATCGGGAGGTGTCGGAAGCGCTCGACCTGCGCGCGTGTGGGCGCCGGCGCCGGAGCCGCCACGGCCAGCCCGGCCCACCGCTCCGGATACTTCGCGGCCAGGTGGTATGTCCCCCCCCCACCCATCGACGGCCCCCAGAGATAGACCCGGCTGGTGTCAATCCGGCACTGCCCCAGCACGCGGTCGACCACGTGCAGCACATCCGCCTCGCTCAGCGAGTCGAGGCTGGGCGGAAGCAGACGTCGCCGAGCGACAATGCCCCCCACCACCCCTTGCCCACACCACGTGGGCGCCGTCGCCTGCACCATGCAGACGCGGAGCCCGGCGAAGGCGCCATACCCACCGACCGGGTTGTAGCCCATCGGGGTGACAAGAATCACCCCGTGCTCCTCGGCGAGGTCAATCATCCCCTCGTAGCGCAGGAGGGAGCGATGGTCCGCACCGGCGCCATGGAGGCCGACCAGGAGTGGCCACGCGCGGCTCCCGTCATAGGTGCTGGGGATGTACAACCCGTACGGCATGGTATCGCCGGTTTCGGGCATGACGTAGGTCTCTACTTGCCAGCGTGCCGCGGCAGGGGCAACACCCTGCGCCACCATTCGGCCAGGCATCGCGAGGGTGGCGAGGAGACAAAGCGCTGCAATGCGATGGCGTGGAGCGGGCATCAGGGGTTCCTGGAAGGGGACGACGCGCACGAGGTACGCTGACCTGATCGTGAGGCTAGCGGCGGCCGTTGGCGGGGTCACCCTGATGCACCGCTTCGGCCGGCCGAGGGGTGATGTGGGCCCGCAACCACTCAAGGAGCCGGCGGTCCGTTTCGGCTTCCGGCTCGTCCCCCAGCTCCGCCATCACATCCCAGCGCTTCCCCGCGGCCATCAGCGCCCACATCGGCCCCACCTCCTCCAGGCCCTTGGCGGGATTTGCCCGCTGCCCTTCACAGGTGACGAAATGGAACTCGCGGCCGCGATGTGTAAGCCGTCGCTGTTGCGTCTTGTAGGCGCTCATCAAAGCCTCCCTGGAACCGAGGAACAGAGGGACGGCATCAGGGCCGCTGCTGGAACCTAAGCGTAGGTGCGCTTTGGAACGTCAGACCGTTACCTCAGCCGAAGGATTGAGACGCATCTCGTCCTCCGTCAACCGGACGATCGAGAACCCGGTAAACCCATAGATCAGCGCCACCACGGGGTTGACGAGGTTGAAAAAGGCAAACGGGGCATAGGTCAAGGTCGCCACGCCGAGGGTACCGGCCATGAAGGCCCCGCAGGTATTCCACGGCACCAACACCGAGGTGAGCGTGCCGGCGTCCTCGAGCGTGCGGGAGAGGTTCTTGGGGTGCAGGCCCCTCCGCTGGAACTCTGCCCGGAACATCCGGCCGGGGAGCACGATGGCAATGTACTGGTCGGAGGCGATGACGTTCATCCCGATCGCAGTGCCGATGGTGGCGGCGATCAAGCTGCCGGTGCCGCGCACCGATCCCAGGATCAGCGCGGCGATGCGCTGCAGCAGACCAGTGGTCTCCATGACCGCACCGAAGGTCATCGCCGAGAGAATCAGCCAGACAGTGTTGAGCATGCTGGACATGCCGCCCCGACTGAGCAGGTCGTCCAGTGCCGCATTCCCCGAGGTAGAGGTGTAGCCGTCGAACAACGCCGTCCACGCCCCCTTGATGAGCGCCACGGGACGGGCCAAGTCGGTGTCGCCCACGAACCGCAGCACCGCGTCGGGCTGGAGGGCAATGGCGAACGCGCCACCGAGGAGCGCACCGATCAGGAGTGCCGGGAAGGCCGGCACTTTGCGGATGACCATCCCGATGACAATGACCGCCGGCACCAGCGTGAGCCACCCCACGTTGAACTGTGCCGCGATCTCGGCCTGGATCGTGGCAACTTCGCTCACCTCGGCTGCCCCCCCCATCCAGAGCCCGATGCCGGCAAAGAGCACCAGGGCGATCAGGATGCTTGGTGTGGTGGTCCAGACCATGTGCCGGATGTGCGTGAAGAGATCGGTCCCGGCCATCGCAGGTGCCAGATTGGTGGTGTCCGACAGCGGCGACATCTTGTCGCCAAAGTAGGCGCCCGAAATCACCGCGCCCGCCGCGAGCCCGAGGTGCAGCCCCTGCACCGTCGCGATCCCGATCAACGCGACACCGATGGTGCCGGCCGTGGTCCACGAGCTGCCGGTGGAGAGGGCCACGATTGAACAGATCACCAGCGCAGCGGGGTAGAACCATGACGGACTCAGCACGCCGAGGCCGTAGTAGATCATCGAGGGCACGGTCCCGGAGAGGATCCATGTCCCGATCAGGGAGCCGACCACGAGCAGGATGAGGATCGCCCCGGTGGCGAGCGAGATCCCGCGTACGATGCCGTCCTGGAGCTCCTTCCACGCGAAGCCGTTGCGCCACCCCACCAGAGCGGCCGCCATCGCGGCAAGCAGGAGTGCGATCTGGTTGGGGCCGGACGACGAGCTGTCGCCGTACAGATAGACGGACGCCGCCAGCAGCGCGATGAGCACCAGCACGGGCAGCAACGCCTGGAAGAGGCTGGGCTGCCGATCTCGGGATGTGGTCATGAGGGCGAAAAGTGGCCCCCAATTGGTGGCATCGCAAGCGATTGCGGTGACGAGAACACCCTTGGCATCATCGCGTTCAGCGTGCGGTGAGCCCGCTCCCCCGTGCCTTGACCCACTCCAGCAGGTTTACCACGTGCCCGGCGACCGCCCCGACGGCGCCGGGCAGCGTGTCCGGAAGCGCGAAGCCCTCGCCCAGGGAGCGAAGGATCGGCCCACGAAAGCGCAGCGCGATCGGGGTCGCGAAGCCGACCGGATTGAACCGCGGATCATACCGCGCCCCCAACCCCTCGATCAGCGCTGCGGTGCGCGCGAAATACACCATGTCGGGCGGGAGCTGCACCGGAAAATCGTACAGCGTGCCGACCACCTCGTCCGCGAGTCGAGTGACCCGGGCGATGCGCTCCTGTGCCGTGGTACGCTCGTTGGCCATGGTGATGAGCTGGTCGGCGAGCGTATGGATCAGGGCGCGGGGTGCGCCGGCCTCGACGAGGCCCAGCGCATAGAAGCCCTCGACCACCCCGTCGATATCCTTCCGGATGGCGGAGAAGACGGTGCCCACCAGGTGCCGTCGCGTCTCGGCCGGGACCTCGACCACCATCCCGAAGTCGAGCAACACCACCCGGCCGCTCGCATCCACCAGGATGTTGCCCGGATGCGGATCGGCGTGGAAAAGCCCGTCGACAAGCATCATCTGCACGTAGAGTTCCATCACCGTGCGGAGGATGCGCTCGGGCGCGAGGCGACCCTGGAGCATGGCGTCATCGAGTCGATCAATGCGCGTCCCTGCCATGAACTCCAGCACCAGCGTGCGCCGCCGCGTGAACGCGTCCAGCACTTCCGGGATCCGGACGGCAGGCACCCGCGCAAAGTTGGCGCGGATCGTCCGGGCGAAACGGGCCTCCTGACGGAAGTCCATCTCGTCGGCCACGCGTCGCTCGAACTCATCCAGCACCGAGGCGAGCCCGTGCACATGCGGAGGATGCAGTCGGACAGCGAGACGACGCAGCAGCGCCCGCGCGATCCGGAGGTCGTCCGCCACGGTGCCCTCGACCCCCGGGCGCAGGACCTTGACCACCACGTCGCGACCGTCGACGGTCGCCCGGTGGACTTGCCCGAGGGAGGCCGCCGCCAGTGGCACCGGGTCGATGGTATCGAACACCTCTTCCGGCGGGCGACCATAGCTGGTGGTCAACACCTCCCGGATTGCCGGCCAGGGGACGGTGGGCACACGATCGGTGAGCGTGCTGACCTGCTCCACGTACGGGGACGGGATCAGATCCCGGCGACCGGCGAAGAGCTGGGAGAGCTTGATGAACGTGGGGCCCATCCGGCCCAGCGTGGCCGCAAGCCGCTCCGCCCGCGCGGCATGAAACGCTGCGGACCGTCGGGCGCCATGGCCCGCAATCAGCCAGCGGCGGCGATCCCGCGCGAAGGAAAGCACGAGGGGGAGGACCAAAGTCAGGAGCCGGAGCGTACGCCACATGCAGGGACGATACCCCAAATCGGT
>JBBQQJ010000123.1:0-7959 GCA_038216165.1 Gemmatimonadales bacterium
TTCGCGTTGGTGTCATAGTTGCCGACCCGCTCATGCGTGAGCGCGAAGTGGTGCGGCGCCGCCTCGGCGGTGACGCGGAGTCCCTTGTCCTTGGCCCGCCGGATCAGCTCGACCGAACCGCGCGTGCTCATGTGGCACAGGTGGACGTGCCCCCCCGTGAGTTCGGCGAGGATGCAATCCCGGGCGACGTGGATTTCTTCGGCAGCGGCAGGAATCCCCTTGAGACCCAAGCGCAGTGAGACGATCCCCTCGTGCATGGCACCGCCGACCGCCAGCGGCATGTCCTCGCAATGGTCCGCGAGGGGGATGCCGAAGGTCCGCGCATACTCGAGGGCCGCCCGCATCATCTGGCTCGACATGATCGGATGGCCGTCGTCGCTCACCGCCACGGCGCCCGCCGCGACCATCTCGCCGAACTCCGCCAGCTGCTCACCCCGCTGACCCACCGTCACGCAGCCGATCGGGAAGACCCGCGCCAGCCCGGCGGCCTCACCCTTCGCCTTCACGAAGCCGACGGCCCCCTGATTGTCGATGACGGGATCGGTGTTGGGCATCGCGCAGATCGCCGTGAACCCCCCGGCCACTGCGCTTGCGGCACCGGTGGCGATTGTCTCCTTCTCCTCCTGGCCGGGTTCGCGGAGGTGGACATGCACGTCGACCAGCCCGGGGGCGAGGACAAGCCCCGCGGCGTCGATCACGCGGGCGTCATCGGGGGTGCCGAGATCGGCGCCAACGCCGGCGATGATGCCGTCGCGCACGAGGAGATCCTGGACACCATCGAGCTGCTGGGACGGGTCGACGATCCGGGCCCCTCGGATGAGGATCGGTTGGCTCACGAGGCATCGCCTCCGGCTGTGGCCCAATCGGGCGCGCCGCCCGCGAGCAGGTAGAGAACGGCCATGCGCACCGCGACCCCATTGGTCACCTGCGGCAGGATCACGGAATGCGGACCGTCGGCAACGTCGGAGTCGATCTCGACGCCGCGGTTCATCGGACCGGGGTGCAAAATGAGCAGATCCTTGGGGGCCCTCGCCAGGCGCTCGCTGGTCACCCCGAAGACGCGATTGTACTCCCGCAGCGAGGGGATGAAGCCCGCGGTCATCCGCTCGAGCTGGAGGCGGAGGATGTTGAGCGCATCCGCCCACTCGATCGCTTCCTCGACGCGACGGAAGACGGTGACCCCGAGCTCGCGCACCTCGCGCGGCAGCAGCGTGTCGGGCCCGCAGACGCCGACGTCCGCCCCGAGGCGCAGCAGCCCCCAGATGTTGCTGCGCGCCACCCGGGAGTGGAGCACGTCGCCCACGATGCAGACTTTGAGGCCCTCGATACGGCCGAAGCGGTCGCGCAGCGTGAGCAGGTCGAGGAGCGCCTGGGTGGGATGCTCGTGCTTGCCATCGCCGGCATTGATCACGTTGGACCGGATCCGGTCACCGAGGAACTGCGCCGCGCCGGAGGCGCCGTGCCGGATGACAACCATGTCGATCCGCATCGCCTCGAGGTTGCGTGCGGTGTCCACGAGTGTCTCGCCCTTGCTCACGCTCGACCCGGTGCTCGCCACGTTGACGGTGTCGGCCGAGAGCCGCTTCTCGGCGAACTCGAAGGAGATGCGCGTGCGGGTGGAGGCTTCAAAGAAGAGATTGACGATCGTCTTGCCGCGGAGCGCAGGCACCTTCTTGATGGGCCGCTCGCTGACCTCCTTGAACGGCTCGGCGGTATCGAGGATCGCCGTGATCTGTTCCCGGCTCAGGTGCTCGAGGCCCACCAGGTCCTTGCCGAGGATCCCGCGCGTCATGCCTCCACCTCCTTGCGCACCAGCAGGACCTCGTCACTGCCGTCCACCTCCGTGACGCGCACCATCACCCGCTCCGCGGGGCGCGTGGACACCACGATGCCCGTCACGTCGGCGGCGATCGGCAACTCGCGCCCGCCCCGATCCACCAGGACGGCGAGCAGGATCCGGCGCGGGCGGCCGAAGTCGGCGATCTCGTCGAGTGCCGCGCGCACGGTCCGCCCCGTGAAGAGGACATCATCGACGATCACCACGGTGGCGCCGTCGAGCACCGGCGGCAGTCGGGTCTCGTGCACCACCGGACTCGGCCCGATCGTCGAGAGGTCATCGCGATAGAGGGTGATATCCAGCACGCCGCGCTGCAGCGGGGTCCCCAGCGCCTGCTCCACCATCGGCGCAAGTCGATCGGCGAGCTGCACACCGCGGGTCTGAATCCCGACGAGGACGACCGGTCCGCCGTCCGCTGCGCGTTCGACAATCTCGGACGCCATGCGTGTGAGGACCCGCCGCATGGCGGCGGCGTCGAGGAGGTGAGACGAAGTTGGCATCGAAGGCGGAAGATAACCGGGCCGTCACAGGGGCGGCGCCTGCCCCGGTCAGCCCGACCGCTCCAGCTCGGCCAGGGTCTCCGCAAGCAACGGCGTGGTCCATCCGTGCATCCCGATCGGGACCAGGCCGGCCGCCGCGAACAGCGCGCGGTAGGTGCTCCCCCTGCGACGGTGGAACCCCTCCCGGTCCCCATCGAGGGCGTCGCCTGCCGTGAAGACCGGGCAGTACGCGACCCCGCCAACCAGCCCCGCAAGCGTCGGGAGGCCAGCCCGGATCGTGGGCGTGGGCAGGTAGTGGAGCACGTCGGCGCAGACCACGAGGTCGAAGGGGCCCTCGAGCCCCAGCTCGTCGAGCGCGGCGAAGCCACCCTCGCGCAGGTTGCGACGCCCCCCCCAGCGACGGACCGCCCAGGCACTCGGCTCGACCCCGGCGTAGCGCGAGCCCGGCCGCAGGCGCTGCAGCACGGGCTGCCACCGTCCCTCCCCTGCCCCGATGTCGAGCACCGACGTGACCGGTGCACCACGCACCGCCTCCGCCAGCGCGAGCGCGAGCAGCACCTGTCGCTCGAGGTCCGCGCGCGAGCCGATGCGGTGCCGGGGGTCCCGATACCAGCGGTCGAAGTAGGCGCGGTCGTACTGCTTGGGCATCAGGGCTCGGTGAACGGTGAACGGTGAACGGTGAACGGTGAACGGTGAACGGTGAACGGTGAACAATGAACCACAAGCTACTCACTCCTTCGGCACCGCGGCCGGTGCCTTCCGGATCCGGAAGGCCAGGAGCGCGATCAGGACGATGCCGGCAATGGTCGGCTGCGTGATGTCGAGCTTGACCAACCACAGGAAGTGCAGCACCGCGAGGACCGCTGCCACATAGACCATCCGGTGCAGCGCCAGCCAGCGCTTGCCCCCGAGGCGACGCTGCATCGACGCGGGGGACGTCACCGCGAGGGCGAGGAGGATCAGGAAGGCCGCAAACCCCACCGTGATGTAGGGGCGCTTGAGGATGTCGTTGGCGATCTCCCCCCAGAGCAGCGACTGGTCGAAAACCAGATAGCAGAGCATGTGGAGGAGGCCATATGCGAAGGCCCAGAGTCCCAGCGGCTTGCGGAGCCGCGTGAAGGCGGCCATGCCAGTGAGGCGGCGCAGTGGCGTCGCCGTGAGCGAGGTCAGGAGGAAGATCAGCGCGGTGAGACCAGTGGCGTGCTCCAGCTCCTCGGCCGGGTTGGCGCCGAGGGTCCCCGAGACGAGGCGTCCGATGAGGACGAGGGCGGGAACGATCCCGCCCACCACCAGCAGCGGGCGGACGATGCGCCCGATCAGCTCTGCTGGGCGCACCAGATCAGAAGTTCCGGCGCAGGTCGAGTCCGGTGTAGAGCGAGGCCACCTGGTCCGCGTAGCCGTTGAACATCAAGGTCGGGCGCTTGAGGAAATCACCGACACGGCGTTCTCGCGCCTGGCTCCAGCGCGGGTGCTCCACCTCGGGGTTCACGTTGGCATAGAACCCGTACTCCCCGGGCAGGACCCGATTCCAGGTGGTGCGCGGCATCTCGTTGGTGAAGCGGATCTTCACGATCGCCTTGCCACCCTTGAAGCCGTACTTCCATGGCACCACCAGCCGCAACGGCGCTCCATTCTGGTTCGGCATCGGGCGACCATACATCCCCGTGGCCAGCATCGTCAGCGGATGCATCGCCTCGTCCATGCGGAGTCCCTCCACGTAGGGCCACGGCAGCCCGGGACCGCGCTGCCCGATCATCTCCTTGGGACGATTCAGCGTGGTGAACTCCACGAACCGGGCGTTCGAGGTGGGGTTGAGCCGGGCGATGAGGTCCTTGAGGAGAATCCCGTTCCACGGGATCACCATCGACCACGCCTCCACGCATCGATGGCGGTAGGTCCGTTCGACGGTCGGCAACCCCTTCAGGAGGGCCTCGATCGGGACAAAGCCGGGTTTCGCCACCTCACCCTCGATGAGCACGCTCCACGGGGAGGTGGTGAGCACCCCGGCGTGTTTCTTGGGATCCTCCTTGCCGGTGCCGAACTCGTAGTAATTGTTGTATGAGGTCGCCACGTCGTAGGGGGTCGGATCGTCGGTGAGGGGCGTTTCGTTGGCACCAGCCTTCGTGCACCCGAGGAGCGGCAGGGGGGCCAGAGCCGAGAGCGTGATGCCTGCGGCGGTCAGCCATTCCCGCCGTCCGAGGTAGAGCGCTTCGGGGGTGATCTGGTGGCTGGGCATGTCATCCGGGCGGCGAATCAGCATCCTGCAGCAACTCCGTCGAGAGATACCCGTGGTACGTCCGGCAGGGGACGACGGTTCCCCCCTGGGCTGACACGGGACGCCCACGGAGCTACTTTCCCCGCCCGGGACAGGTGGCCGAGTGGTTTAAGGCACCACGTTGGAAGCGTGACGTACGGGCAACCGTACCGAGGGTTCGAATCCCTCCCTGTCCGTCCCCCGCCCCGCCCGGCCACCTGCCCGGCGGGGCGGTTCGTTGGGCGCCTCGTGGGAGATCGTCCCGACCACGTTGCCCGCCTTGAGCATCCCCACCGCCCCCTTGGTCGCGTCCGCGAAGGCGTGCGAGACGAAGGGATAAATCCCCGGCGCGGCCAGGCGCAGCTCGACGATCGCGCCCCCGCCCACCGGCACGTTGTAGGTCTGGACGCCCTCGATTGGTGCGCCGAAGCCACCGACGATGACCCGGTCGACGATCGCCCCCACCACGTGGAACGCAGAGACCCGATTCGGACCGGCGTTGACCACGTAGAAGCGAAGCAACTCGTCCGGTGCGACTTCGAGCGGGTGGCCGGCGTACTGCCCCGGTACGCCGTTGAAGACCACGTGATCGGGCGAGCGGTCCAAGAGCTGCGGCCAGTCGAGGGCGCGCACCGAGTCGGGCCCGGCCGGCGAACCGAGATAGAACTCGCTCTGCACCAGGATGAATTCCCGGGCCCGCGGGCGCGGCGTGACGGGGTCAATGATGATCGCCCCGTACATTCCGTTGGCGATGTGGGCCGCGACCGGGGCGGTGCCGCAGTGATACATGAACGCGCCCGGCACGCGCGGGACAAACGCGAAGGTCAGGGAATCGCCGTCGGGGGGGCCGCGGGGGCCGCGGGAGTGGGCGGAGCGGCCTCCCGTGCGCAGGCGGCCAACAGCAGGGCGGCGACGCTCAGGGTGTGGCGGAGGCATCGCACGGCACGGTCCTCGAACGGGGAGGTGATCCACGGATCCTAGCACGGCGCGAGCAATGCCGGACAGATGTAGGTTCCTGCCTCACGCAGTCACCCGCCTCCGTCGAGGAATGTCGATGTCCCGCTTCCAGCGTTTCCTGCCGATCGCCCTCCTCGCGGCCTGCGCCGGCGCCGCGGTCCGGGCACAGCCCAGCCCGAATATCCACGTGCGCGGCCCCGACCTGCCCGCCATCGCCCCGGGCTGCGAGCCGATTCCCGTGCTCGACTCCGCGACGCTGCTGCGCGACGTGTTCCGCCTGGCGGCCGATTCGATGCGTGGCCGGGACCTCGGCTCGACCGAGGGCGGGAAGGCCCGCGACTATCTCGCGGCACGGTTCGATGCGCTCGGCCTTGCCACGATCGCGCCGGGGCGCATCCATCCGGTCACCGTCATCCCGTCCGCCCGGGTGAACACCACGCACGGCTACAACGTGGTGGGGATGATCCGCGGCACGGTGAGCCCCGACCGCTACATCGTCGTGACCGCGCACTATGACCATGTCGGTGTGGGCCGGCCGGTCGACGGCGACTCGATCTACAACGGCGCCGACGACAACGCCTCAGGCGCTGCGGCGCTCGCCGTGCTGGCCGACCACTTCCGCCAGCACCCGCCCCGTCACTCACTGGTCTTCGCGGCGGTCGACGGCGAGGAGCGCGGGATGTGGGGGAGTCGGCACTTCGTTGATGCGCCGACGGTGCCGCTCGAACAGATCCTCGTCAACGTCAACATGGACATGATCGGTCGCAACACGGACAACACGTTGTTTGCGGCTGGTCCGGGCAAGTACCCGGCGCTCCGTCCTCTGGTGGAGGCCACGGTGCGCTGTGCCCCGCTCACGCTGCGCATCGGTCATGACACGGCTGCGCCCGGCGGCTACGACTGGACCTCGCAGTCGGACCAGGGGTCGTTCCACCGCAAGGGCATCCCGTTTGTCTACTTCGGGGTGGAGGATCATCCCGACTACCACCGGCCCAGCGACACGCCGGAGCGCCTGATGCCGGGCTTCTATGTGAACGCGGTGCGGACGGTGGCCGACTTCATCCGTCGCGTTGACGCGGCACCCGTGGCCCGCTGATTCATGGGGGGGGCATGCCCTCCCCACGACTAGCGAGCTGCCTGTGCCCGGGCAATGCGGTCGCGGTAGGTCGCGACCAGCGCCGCATTGCCCACGGGTTGCGTGCTGGCGAACTCCCCCATTGCCGCGCGGATCTCCGCCATCGCCTTGCGCTCCTCCGGGTCATCGGGGAGTGGCATGGCCTCGAGGCCGGCCGGGTTCGCCGGCTCCTGCAGCGCCGCGGCGATGCTGTAGGCGGTCTGGTGGAAGTGCTCAAGGTCACGGAAGCCGTGCCGGAGCACGATGCGCTGCGCCGCCGCGCTTGCGGCGAAGGCACCCTCGTTCATGGTGATGCCGAGGGTGTCGGCGAGCAGGTCTGCGCGCACCCGTGCGCCAGCGCGCCCAAGGTCCTCGAGGACGGCGAGGTACCGGTCCATGTCCCGCTCGGTGAGCGGCGCCGGGGCCCGACGGCTGACCGACACGGGGACAGATGCGGTGTCGCGAACCGGTGGCGACGCGGCCCCGCCGGTTTCTGGCGGCTCGCCGCATCCCGTCAGGAGCAACGCGGCCACTGGGACGATCCACCGCGCGCTCATGCGGCGCCCTCCCGGCAGCCCACACAGGGCCGGTCCCGACCCATCCATCGCTGGACCACTCCCCACCTCCCGAACAGATGCTGATCGCAGAGCGTCCGCCCACACGATCGGCACATCCCACCGGTGTGCGGTGCGAACGGGAGGCGACAGGCGTCGCAGACGAAGCGCCGCCCCCCGGTCTGGAAGATGCCGACGGAACGGGTCACGCGGTGGTGGGGCCGCTCATCGTGTGCGGCGCGTGGCGACCCCGCCCTTGGCGGCGTCGGCCGTGACGGTGAACGGCCCGTTCCCCCGGACGATCCACTTGACCGTGACGCTGCTCCGTCCGGGAATGTTGCGGATCTCGAGGCGGGCCGGGGTCCGCTCCTGCTCCTCGCTCTCGCCCGTGAGGGTGTTGGTCACCCGGTAGCCGCTGATGACCGTCCCACCCGTCAGGGTGATGTAGTCGGGCCGGGTGATCCGGTTCTCGACATCCTGCTGGGTGTGCGTCGGGACGAGGCGGATGTTGCTCACCTCGGCAGTGACCTCGGTGAGGCCGTTGCCGAGGCCACGCACCCCGATCGAGTCGACCTCGAGCTTCGGCATCTCCCACGTCTGGTAGAGCGTGAAGGCCATGTTCCGGTGGGCCTCGGCCTGCATCAGGAAGCCCGGCTCGGTGCGCCCGAAGTTCTTCTTGAAGCCGCCGATCTCCACCGCCCCGTACTGCGGATGCATGAAGGGCTGCCACGGAACGAAGGCAT
>JBBQQJ010000124.1:0-7949 GCA_038216165.1 Gemmatimonadales bacterium
TCCAATGGTCGGCTATGCAGAGATGCGCGAGGTGCTCCTGTGGGCGCAGACGACCGGCCCGGCGACCATCCAATTCGTGTACTGGGACTCCCTTGCGCCGGCGCGGCGCTTCACCACTGCCCTCGTGACGACTGACGCACGTCTGGCCTACACCGCCAAGGCGATCGCGGACAGTGTCGAGCCGGGTCGGACCTACAGATACGAACTCCGCATCAATGGGGTTGTCGTACCCCGACCTTACCCCACGCGGTTCCACACGCCAGCGCTATGGCAATGGCGCGGCGATCCACCGTCGGTGCGCATCGCGCTGGCAAGCTGCTTTTATGTCAACGACCCGCCGTATGACCGGCCCGGCACGCCCTATGGCGGCGACTTTCACATCCTCGACGCGCTGGCGTCCCAGCGGGCGGACCTGATGGTCTGGCTCGGCGACAACACCTACCTGCGTGAACCGGATTGGTACTCGCGGACGGGCATCTTCCATCGCTACAGCCACACGCGGGCCCACCCCGGGCTGCAACCCGCGCTGGCCGCCATGAGCCACTACGCGATCTGGGATGATCACGACTTCGGGCCGAACGACAGTGATGAATCGTTCCGCGATCGTCACCTGACCCGCGAGGCGTTCGAGGCCTTCTGGGGCAATCCCGCAATGGGCGTCGACGGCGGCTCGGGGATCACCTCCACCTTCGAGTGGTCCGACGTCCAGGTCTTCCTGTTGGACGATCGCAGCTTCAAGAGTGCGAACAGCCGGGTGACCGGAGCGCCCAGTTACCTCGGTGATCGCCAGATCGCCTGGCTGCTGAACGCGCTCACGGCGAGCACGGCGACCTTCAAGATCATCGCCGTGGGCGGCCAGGTCATCAACAGCTCCGCGACGTTCGAGAACTACGCCCAGGTGCCGGAGGAACGGGCGCTGCTGCTCGAGGCCCTGCGAGCCGAGGGGATCCCCGGCGTCTTGTTTGTGAGCGGCGACAAGCACTGGACGGAGTTGTCCCGGATGGATCGTGAGGGCACCTACCCGCTCTACGATCTCACGGTCTCCCCCCTCACCGCGGGCCTCTCCACCGGCTGGCAGCGCGAGCAGAACGCGCACCGCGTCGAGGGCACCTTGGTCACGGAGCGGAACTTCGGGATGCTCGACGTCACCGGCCCCCGGTCAGACCGCGTCCTGACGATCCGCATCCACGACGCGACCGGCGCGGTGAAGTGGACGCGCGCGATCGCCGCGTCAGAACTGCGCTGAACCGTCATGCCCACTCGGATCCACCGTCACTCCGTTTCCGCCGTCGCGCCGTTCCTCTGCGCGATCCACTGCGTCCTCACGCCGCTGCTGGTCGCGGTCGTCCCGTCGCTCGGTCACCACCCGACAGTCGAGTACACCCTCTTTGGTGCCACCACCCTGCTGGCGATCTGGGCGCTCCGGGGAGGCTGGCGGATACACGGTGACCCGCGTCCCGCGCTCGCGTCCGCACTTGGCCTGGCGCTGTGGGGCGGCGCCCTCGCCGTCGGCCACAGCGAGTTCCTGGTGGGCGGCGCTGCCCTCCTGACGGCGAGCGGGTTGCTCTGGAACGGGCGTCGTCGGCACCTCGCCGAGGACGTCGCCTGTCCGTGCCCGTCGTGTGGGCATCCAGACGATTGACGCCCCGCAGCCCTGTCCCGGGGCATATTGGAGCATGAGCCTCCCGTCTGACGTTCCCGCCCTGATTGTCGGTGCCGGCCCGATCGGCCTCGCCTGCGCCATTGCCGCACGCCGCGCGGGTGTCGAGGCCCTCGTGATCGACGCGGGGGCCATCGCGCACGCCATCACCCGCTACCCGGTGGGGATGGGCTTCTTCACCACGGCCGAGCGACTCGAAATCGGCGGGCATCCGCTCACCTGCGTGGGGCCCAAGCCCTCGCGCGAGGAAGCGCTGGCCTACTATCGCGGCGTGGCCCGGGCCGAGGCGCTCGATGTGCGCCCGTTCGTGCGGCTCACGGCGGCCGTGCCGGAGGCGGACGGGCGGCTCCGCTGCACGGTCCAGGCGCAGGGGGGGGCACACACCATCCACACGCCGCGGCTGGTGCTCGCGACCGGCTACCTCGAACATCCCAACCTCCTCGAGGTGCCGGGCGAGGGGCTGCCGCACGTGTCGCACTGGTTCGAGGAGGCGCACCTCGCCGCCCGCCGGGATGTGGTGATCGTGGGCGGCAAGAACTCGGCGATCGAGGCGGCGCTGCAGTGCTGGCGTGCCGGCGCCCGCGTGACGCTGCTGCACCGCGGCCCCGGCCTCAAGCCGAGCGTGAAGTACTGGTTGCGCCCCGACTTCGAGAATCGTGTGGCTGCGGGGGAGATCACGGCCCACTTCGGGGCGACGATCGAGGCGATCACGCCCACCAGCGTGTCGGCGCGGCTGGCCGACGGCACGCGAACGACCATCGCGGCCGATCGGGTCTTCGCCCTCACCGGGTATCACCCCGACTTCGAGCTCATGGCGGCCATCGGCATCACGATGGACCCCGTCACCGCGCGCCCCACCCTGGACCCGCACACCCTCGAGACCAACGTCCCGGGTGTGCATCTCGCGGGGAGTGCGGCGGCGGGACGCCAGATTGGCGAGGTGTTCATCGAGAATGGTCGCTACGACGGCGAGAAGATTTTCGGTGACGCCGCCACGCGACGGGCCGCCGAGGCGCGCTATGCGGCGTCGTCCCGGCCGGTGGGCGAGTAGCTCAGCCCTCGACGCGCACGCGGACCAGCGGACGAGCGATGGAGCGGCGCACGCGCCAGAGCAGGATCGCTGCCACCACGCCGAGGCCGATGACCAGCCCCCACCACAACCCGAGCGGCCCGAGTGGTGTGCGATACGCCAACAGCACGCTCGAGGTGACCCCGATGCCGACGAAGCCGACGAGGTTGATCAGCATGGGGGCGCGGGTCTCCCCCAAGCCGCGCAGGATCCCGGCGCTGACCACCTGCAGGCCGTCAAACACTTGGAACACCCCGGCGATCGGCAGCAGGGTGGCCGCGAACGCCACGACTCCGGCGTCGCTAGTGTAGAGGCGCGCGAAGACCGTCGGGAACGCCAGAAAGAGCAGCGCGGTGCAGCCCATGAAGCCTGCGCCGAGTTGCAGCGCAGCGTGTGCCGAGTGGCGCAGCGCCAGCGGGTCGCCCCGCCCCACCGCGCGACCAACGAGCACCGCCGCACCCATCCCGACGCCCATCGGCACCATGAAGGTGAGCGAGGCGAGGTTGAGCGCGATCTGATGCCCGGCCACGTGGAGCGTGCCGAAGGTCCCCATCAACAGCGCCACGGTGGAGAACGCCGCCATCTCGAGTTCGAGCTGGATGCCGACCGGCAAGCCGAGGCGGAGGAGCAGGAGCAGCGGTCGCCACCGCAGTGTCTCGGGCCGCCAAGGCCGCACGGCCGAGCCCAAGAGGTCGCGGCCGAGCCAGAGCAGCAGCAGCGCCATCACCCATCGCGACGCGGTGGTGGCCCAGGCCGAGCCGGCGACACCGAGGGGGGGGAAGCCGAAGTGGCCGAAGATGAGGACATAGTTGAAGACGACGTTCGCGAGGTTGGCGAGGACAATGGTCCAGACCACGGGGGCGACCCGCTCGAGCGCCTGCAGGCCTTGTCGGCCGACGTTGAAGGCCAGGAACGGGAGGATGCCGGGGATCAGAATCCGGCAGTAGGTCCCGACCAGCGGGAGGACCTCTGCCGGCTGCCGCGCCAACCGGAGCACCGGCTCAGCGGCGAGGAAGGCGAGCGAGATCGGGATCGCGAGGACGGCACTAAGGACGAGGCCACGTTGGACGCCGAGGGCGAACCCCTCGTGATCGTGCGCACCGAGGGCTTGGGCAAGGATCGGATCGAGTCCCAGCAGGATGCCCACGCCGAAGATCGAGAGCGCGAAGAAGACGATGTTGCCGAGGGCCACTGCGGCGAGCGCCTCAGGGGAAACGCGCCCGACCATGATGGTGTCGACGGCCCCCATGAGCATCATGCCGACGTTGACCCCGACGATGGGCAGCGCGAGGCGCAGCAACGGGCGCAGCGCTCCCTGTGGCAGGGTGGGTGGGGTCGTGCTCACCCCCCTGTGCCGGGCCGGCGATCGGGGTCGGCGAGCAGACGCTCGGTGAACTCCATCCGTTCATGCAGGTCGGCCATCTCGGCCCGGAGTTGATCGAGCTCCTCAAGGATGGCCCCCGCGGTACCAGTTGGCAGGAGGCGGTCGGTCTCAGGCTCCCACTCTGCCACGAGGGCCCCCTCGGCATCGCGGAAGCCACCGGAAGCGATGGTGATGATGTCGTAGAGCCACCAGAGCCCGAACCCGCCGAGGGTCAGCGGCATCAGGACGCCGCTGCCGATCCGGCCCACGTGGAAGCGGTGGGCACCGAAGACGCCCAGGAAGATGGCGAGCAGCAGCACCGTGGTGCGCGACTTGGGGCTGGCGAAGAGGTCGTCCGTCATGGGCATGGCTCCGAGTGAGTGCCCCCGGCAGGACTCGAACCTGCGACCCCGCGCTTAGAAGGCGCGTGCTCTATCCAGCTGAGCTACGAGGGCGGCGTGGGAATCTATCCCGCCCGCTCCGTGGTCGGGAGGTTGCACGGCGGCAGGAGGTGAGGGAACGGATCAGGCCAGCATGCGGCACCCGAGCGCCGGACCGATCGCCGAGGCGGTCCGGATCGTGCTGTCCGTGGGGCCGCGCGGTGGGCAGCCGTACACCATGCTATGTTCGATTCTTCCCTCACACAGGAGTATCCCATGCCAACGCCTCGCCGCAATTTTCTTGCTGCCCTTGGGGGGGCTGCCGTCTTCGGTACACTTCCCCGCCTGCATGCCACCGCCCGTGAGACCTCGATCGGGGTGATCCATCGTGCCGACTGGGACATGTCGTGGTTGCAGCGGATCAACGGCAAGCACAAGCTGGTCTTTGATGCCCCCGATCTTGAGTCTGGCCTGCCGATCGTTCGTGCGCACGTAGTCGGGATGCAGTACGTGGCCGTCTTCGGCGTACCGCTCGCAGAGGTCAGCCGAGTGTTGGTGATTCGGCATGGCGCCATCCATTTCGCCATGAACGACAGCTACTGGGCACGTTTCGCGATCGGGACCGAGGCGGGCTTCACGGACCCCGATGGGGTGGCGGTGTCGATCAATCCGGTGCGCGTGCCCCACGCGGGGATGCCGGAGGCCTTCCGACCGCTGATGTTGCAACCGTTCCAGGCCAGCGGGGGCGAAGTGCTGGCCTGCGACCTCGCGCTGCAGCACGTGGTCGTCCCGCACTACGTGGGCACCGGCATGTCGGCAGAGGCGGCGTACGCAGCAGCGAAGGCCGATATGCTCCCGGGCATCATCCTGCAGCCCTCGGGCGTTTTCGCGGTTGCGGTGGCGCAGGAAGCAGGATGCAGCTTCGTGCCGGCCTCGGCATCATCCTGAATCGTGACCTGGCGTGGGGCCTCGGCGCCGGGCTGTCCACTGGAAGATGGGTAACGCCGGGATATGCTCGCCTTGCAGGGGCGGAGCGTCCCGGCGTACCGATCAGGTGACCTCGCCAAGGTCAGAGTGGGCACCGTGGCTGCGGCCACGCAGTCCTTCGACCCCCTCCCACCCGATCAACGGAACCATGACGAGCGCCGCAAGCGGGTCCGCCCACCACCACCCACACGCGGCGTTCATTACCAACCCCACCAAGAGAATGACAGCGAGATAGACGCAGATTTCAGTCTGCCGCGCCACGGCCGTGAGAGCACCACTCTGGAGTTTGGTCGCCACCTCGCGCTTCTGCCGAGCCAGCCATGGCATCACAAGCAACGAGGAGACCACCACCCCGACACCAAACCAACTTTCGCGCGGGGCGTCACGCCGCCACAGCGCCCACGACGCGTCCCAGACGACATACAGGGCCAGTAGCAGGAATGATGCGCCAATCACCCGGAGCGCACGTCGCTCGGCGACGCCCCGACCATTGACATCGCCATCCATCCGGAATCGCCAGATGGCCGCCACGCCAGAGGCCACCTCGGAACCTGTCAACATCTTTGAGACACGGGTGACCTGACATTAACTGTCCTGCACTCGTGAGCAACGCGGCTGGCGGCTTGTTGATCCAGACCTCCGTCGGCAGCATGGGTGGCACCGGCGCGCGGTTGATGAACCGCGCGGGATGACGCGCGTACGCGGCGCTCAGCACGTCCGCCCGCGCCGCCTGCCGTGCCGTGGCCGCGCCGGTGTGCACGTCGTGCGGCGTGTGCATCCCGATCCCGCTGTGTCGGTGCTGCGTGTTGTAGCACTGGAAGAACGCGGTGCAGTACCGCTCGGCATCCTCCAGGCTCCCGAACCGTCCGGGGAACGTCGCATGATACTTGAGCGTTTTGAACTGCGCCCCGGAGTACGGAGTGTCGTTCGGCACGTGCGGCCGCGAGTGAATGCGCGTGATCCCCAGCGCCACGAGCAGCGCGCTCACCGGCTTGCCCGTCATCGGCCTGCCACGATCGGCGTGGACCGTGAGACCGCCATCGACCGGCAGGTCTTGGCTGTCGCGACACCAGCGGAGCAGTTCCTCCGCCAGCTCCCCACGTTCGCGTTCGGCGAGCCGCCACCCGACCACGCAGCGGCTGAACACATCGAGCACCACGTAGAGCGCGTACCAGTGGCCACGCACCGGCCCGCGCAGCTTGGTGATGTCCCAGCTCCAGAGCTGGTTGGGCACCCTCGCCAGCAACTCCGGCTTCGCGTAGCCCGGATGCCGGCGCTGGGCGCGCCGCTCACGCACGCCACGCACGGACACCAGCACGCGGTACATCGTGCGTTCCGCGCAGAGAACAGGTGCCTTCGTCCAGCAGCGTGGCATGCACCGCGGCGGGCGCCAGATCGACGCACCGTGGCGCATACATCAGGTCGCGCACCGCCGCCCGTTCGGCCGATTGCAACGCCCGCGGCGAGGATGGCCGTCGGGTGCGATAGTAGGTGGCGGGCGCCACCTCGAGGGCCCGGCAGCAGCGGCACACGCCCAGGTGGCGGTGTTCCGTGATGCGCGGCATCAGGGCAGCTCATCGATCTCGGGGAGCGTCTCCCCGAACAGTGCCGCGACTTTGGTTTAGAGCTCGCTCAGCGCCTCGGCGCGAGCAGCACGGGCCTCGGCACGCACGAGCTGGCGTTGCAACGCCTCATGATCCTTCCGCGAGACCGTCGCCGGCTTCGGCCCGCGCCGGACAGCCGCACCGCCCAGCGTGCCGGCCGCCTCCGCCTTCCGCCACGCGGCGAGATGCGACGAGTAGAGGCCTTCCCGGCGCAACAACGCGCCGATCGCGGCGGGAGTGGTGCAGGCCGCCGCGGCGGCCTCGCTCTTCAGCTTGTTGGCCGTCGTAAAGCGGCGGCGGGTCGGTGGCTCGGGCATCCTCGGATCATCGATCGTCGGGGACACCGCGGCACGGGGCCACGTCATGGGAAGAACCTCACTCGCTCTCGTACACTAAACTCCAACGGGATCGTGTCTCACTTCATATTGGCAGAGAGGGGGCCAGACAGCGCGGCGATCATCGCGGAGGACTTACCCGCGGACTGGGTCCGAGGTACACTTGTCTCGCGCTCGATGCCCGCGCGGGGTCGGGCTTTCAGCTGCACATGGTGGCGGGCCTCACCCCCGGCATGGCGCCTCTCGGCCGACACGGAAAGGGACAGCATCAACACGCTTCGAAGAAGTGTCGGTGGGATCCTGATTGCCTGCCTTGTCACGGCGGGATCGACAGTTGTGATGGCCGTCATCATCGCGATCGTCGACATTTATGTCTCGGGCCACAACCTGGGGCCGACGCATTGGCCCGCCATCAGGGAATGGCTGTTCAGAGGTTCGCTCATCGTGGTGTTTCTCACCACCCTGTTCGTATCACTGAAGGTGACATCCGCCCGCTCGTGACAACGCATGCCACCACGAGCGGTTCAGGGATGATGCTGTTGGTCTCCGGC
>JBBQQJ010000125.1:0-7800 GCA_038216165.1 Gemmatimonadales bacterium
GAACCACTCCGGTGAGGTGGCCGATGTTCTTCCAGAAAATCCGGACGTGCGCGAGCGGGTTGCTGCGCACGAGGCGCTTGTACATGTAGCCCTGAAAGGTCAGCCACTGCACATCGCGATCGTCGCAGATGCGCACGAAGCTCTCGCGTCGCCGGTCCGTGGTGTACCAGAAGCGCTGCATGATGTCCAGCACAAAGAAGACCTGCCCGTGCAGGCGCATGAAGCGTCGACGCGCCCGGGCGAGGTCACGGCCGTTGCCGGAGACCAGCGCGAGTTGAACGGCCTCGGCCGCAAGCCGCCCGCCCGTCATGGCGTAGAAGATCCCTTCCCCGCTGGCCGGCGCGACCACACCCGCCGCATCGGTGCGGGTCGAGGAGCTGGTCGCGCGGGTGCTGGAACTCGAGTACACGCTGATCCCCAACGGACTGCATGTGCCCGGGCGACCGATGTCCCACGCCGAGCGACTCGACACCCTCCTCGCCACGAACGAGGAACGGCTGCGGGACGTGCCTGATGCGCGGGCCCTGGTCACGCACCTCCTCGACGGGGGCAGCGCACCCGGGGGGAGCCCGCTGGCCGGGCAGGAAGCCGAGCTGCGTCGCATCGACGACCTCCTCGCCACGGAACACGAACTGCCGGCCCTGGTCCGGGCTCTCGATGGCCGGTTCATCACGCCGGCGCCTGGCGGGGACCTGCTGCGAACCCCGGAGGTCCTGCCGACCGGACGCAATCTGCACGGCTTCGATCCGGGGCGGCTGCCCAGCGTGGCGGCCCTTGCCGCCGCGCGTCGGCAGACCGACGTGCTCCTCGCACGGCATGCGGCGGACAACACCGGGGCCGTCCCCGAGACCATCGGGCTCGTGCTCTGGGGCACGGACAACCTGAAGAGCGAGGGCCAGCCGATCGGCCAGGCACTCGCGCTGCTGGGTGCCGAACCGCGCACCGACGCGCTCGGCCGGGTGGTCGGTGCGCCGTTGCTGCCGCTCGAGCAGCTCGGGCGCCCGCGCATTGACGTGGTGCTCACCGTCTCGGGCGTCTTCCGCGACCTGCTCCCGTTCCAGCTCCGCCTGCTGGCGGAGGCCGCCCTGCTCGCCGCCGAGGCGGACGAGCCGCCCACGCACAACTTCGTCCGCAAGCACGCAGTGGTCGGGGCCTCAGAACGGCAGATTCCCCTGGCCGAAGCCGCGCTGCGCGTCTTCAGCAACGACGACGGCGCCTACGGCGCGAACCTCGGTCTGCTGGTGGAGAACGGGGCCTGGGAGACGGAGGACCAACTGGCCGACACCTTCGTCCAGCGGAAGGGCTTCGCCTATGGCGTGGACGGCAAGGCCACGGCCGCGCCGGACCTGCTCCGCGGCCTCCTGGGCGCGACCGAACTCTCCTACCAGAACCTCGAGTCGGTGGAGCTCGGCGTGACCGACCTCGACCAGTATTTCGAACTGCTCGGCGGGATGACCCGGGTCGCGAAGCAGCAGCGCGGCACCAATATCCCGGTCTACATCGGCGACCAAACCAGGGGGGGGAGACGGTCCGCTCCCTCGAGGAGCAGGTGGCCCTCGAGACCCGGACCCGTCTGCTCAACCCGAAGTGGTACGAGGGGCTGCTGCAGTACGGCCACGAAGGCGTGCGCCAGGTGGAGCAGCATGTGACCAACGCCCTCGGCCTCTCGGCCACCACCGGCCAGGTGCCGGTGTGGGTCTACCAGCGGGTGGGCGAGACCTTCGTCCTTGACGCGGTGATGCGCGAGCGACTCGCCGCCCTGAACCCCCAAGCCGCGACCCGGATGGCCCAGCGCCTGCTCGAGGCCAACGATCGCGGGTACTGGCATCCCGACGATGCCACGCTCGACGCACTGCGCGATGCCAGCGACGCTCTTGAGGATCGCCTCGAGGGAGTCACCTGATGTTCATCTGCAAGGAGGCCTGATGGCCACCGCAACTCGTCCCCTTCCTGTTGTCGGCTCCGTACCCGGTCGTGGCGACGGTGCGGGTTCCCTCCAGGTGCACATGGATGCGCCGAAGCTCGGCAACGCCCTGGTCCTCGCCGTCTACGGCAAGGGCGGGATCGGCAAGTCCACGACCTCGAGCAACCTCTCCGCCGCCTTCGCCAAGCTCGGCAAGCGCGTGATCCAGATCGGCTGCGACCCCAAGCACGACTCGACCTTCACGCTCACCAAGCGAATGGTGCCGACCGTGATCGACATCCTCGAGGGGGTGGACTTCCATTCCGAGGAGCTGCGGGTCGAGGACTTCGTCTTCGAGGGCTACGGCGGCGTGATGTGTGTCGAGGCCGGCGGGCCGCCCGCCGGCACCGGTTGCGGCGGCTACGTCGTGGGGCAGGCGGTCAAGCTGCTCAAGGAGCACCACCTCCTCGAGGACACCGACGTGGTGATCTTCGACGTCCTCGGTGACGTGGTCTGCGGCGGCTTTGCCGCCCCGCTGCAGCACGCCGATCGTGCGCTGATCGTCTGCGCGAACGACTTCGACTCGATCTTCGCGATGAACCGGATCGTCCAGGCGATCAACGCCAAGGCGAAGAACTACAACGTCCGCCTCGGCGGCGTCATCTGCAACCGCTCCAAGGACACCGACCAGGTCCGGCGCTACACCGATCGGCTGGGCCTGCCGATCCGCGCCCACTTCCCCGACCTCGACGTGATCCGCCGGTCGCGGCTCAAGAAGTCCACGCTCTTCGAGATGGAGCCGAGTCCCGAGCTCGAGGCGGTCCAGCAGGAATACCTCCGTCTCGCCCAATCGCTGCTGGACGGCACCGACCCGCTCGTTGCGGAGCCGATGAAGGACCGGGAGATCTTCGACTTGCTGGGGTTCGACTGACATGAGCGCGCCGAGCGTCCCGCCCGCCTCGCCCTACCTCCGCCGCCGCGCCTGGTTGCAGGAGTATTTCGATCGCACGGCGGCCGATGCGTGGGCCGCGCTCACCTCCGAGGCGGAGGTGAGCGGGGTGCGCGCCCGCGTCCGGGCCGGTCGCGAGCGGATGCGCCAGACGCTGTCCTCCTGGCTCCCGGCCGACCTGCACGGACGGCGTGTGCTTGATGCCGGATGCGGCACCGGACAGTTGGCAGGTGACCTCGCCGCGCGTGGGGCGACGGTCGTGGCGGTGGACCTCTCGCGCACCCTCACCGAGCTGGCCGCCGAGCGCCTCGACCCGGCCCTGCGTGAGCGGGTCACCTTCGTGGCAGGCGACATGCTCTCGCCCGCTCTCGGGGACTTCGACTATGTCGTGGCGATGGACTCGCTGATCCACTACCGCCTGGCGGAGACGCTGGTGGCCATCAGTCGGCTGGCGCCACGCACTCGCGTCGCGATGCTGCTCACGCGCGTGCCCCGCACGCCGATCCTCGGCACCATGCTGACGATGGGACGCCTCTTCCCGCGCAGCGACCGATCACCGCAAGTCGAGCCGGTGCGTCCCGCCCGCTGGAACAGCGGCGTCACCCGGGCGCTCCCGTTCTGGCGCGTCGCCCGCGAGCAGCGGGTGACCGGCGGTTTCTACACCTCCGAGGCGGTGGAGCTGGTGCGATGCGACGCCTGAAGGACGCGAGCACCGCGTGGCTGATGCAGCACGGCGCCTCCCTGGTGCCGTTCGCGGATGCGGCGTCACCGACGCTGCCGCTCGGTCGGTTGCTGCGCCTGGGCCTCTTCCAGGTCACGGTCGGCATCGCGATGACCCTGCTGGCCGGCACCCTCAACCGCGTGATGATCGTCGAACTCGGCGCTTCTGCTACCTGGGTTGCCGCGATGCTCGCCCTGCCGGTGCTGGTTGCCCCGTTTCGGGCCCTGATCGGGCACCGCAGTGACGGCCATCGATCGGCCTTCGGCTGGCGGCGCGTGCCCTACCTCTGGCAGGGGACGATGCTCCAGTTCGGCGGGCTGGCGATCATGCCGTTCGCGCTGCTCCTCCTGCAGGGGAGCCACACCGGCTCGATGTGGCCGGGGCGGATCGGGTGCGTGCTGGCCTTCCTGCTCGTCGGCGTCGGCTCACAGACGGTCCAGACCGCGGGCCTCGCCCTCGCCAGCGACCTCGCCCCACCGGCCCCGGGTGGTGGCGCTGCTCTATCTCATGCTGCTGCTCGGCATGGTGCTCAGCGCACTGGTGGTGGTTGCCCTGCTGCGCGACTTCACCTACTACCGTCTCATCGCCCTGATCCAGGGTGCCGCCGTGGTCACCGCGGCGCTGAACATCATGGCGATCTGGCGGCAGGAGCCACGGGACCAGGCGCGGGCTGTGGCGCCACCCGAACGGGTGCCCTTCCGGGCCGCGTGGGCCGACCTGATGCGCGGGGGACGGACCGGGCGGCTCCTCGCGGTGCTCGGGATCGGCACGTTCGCCTGCGCCGCGCAGGACGCGCTGCTCGAGCCCTACGGCGGGCAGGTCCTCGGCCTCGGCGTGAGCGCCACGACGTTTCTGACCGCGCTGATGGCCACGGGCGCGATCGGCGCCTTCGTCCTCGCCGCCGGCCGCCTCGATCGGGGGGGGGACCCCGCGCGGCTGGCCGCCGCGGGGCTGCTCTCCGGCCTCGCGGGGTTCAGCGCCGTGATCTTCTCGTTCCCGCTCGCCTCGGCGAACGTCCTCCGGTTCGGCACCCTCGCGATCGGCTTCGGTCAGGGCCTCTTCGCCGTCGGCACCCTGATCTCGGCGATGGCGCTCGACAGCACCCACCGCAATGGCCTCGCGCTCGGGGCATGGGGAGCCGTGCAGGCCACTGCCGCCGGCCTCGCGGTCGGCCTGGGCGGCGCCCTGCGCGATCTCGTCGGCTCCTTGGGGCTCGACGGCCGCTTCGGCGCGGCGCTGCAACACCCTGCGGCCGGGTACCTGGCCGTGTACCACGTGGAATTGGCCTGCTTGTTCCTCGCGCTCGCGGCCCTCGGACCGCTGGTCGCCACGACCCCGCGCCAGGCGCAGCCCTTCGGGCTCGCCGAGCTGCCGGGGTGATCATCCACCCCACCCCGCCCAACCAACGGAGAGCACGTCATGGAGAACATTGACCTCGCCCAGATCGCCATCTGGCTCTTCTGGGTCTTCTTCGCCGGACTCGTCTGGTACCTGCATCGCGAGGACAAGCGCGAGGGCTACCCGCTGCACACGGATCGTGAGGGCGTCACCATCGAGGGATTCCCCGCCGTGCCCGAGAAGAAGGTCTACCCGTCGGCCCACGCCCACCAGGAGCACTGAACGATGAAGCCCGTCAACGACATCTCGATGCCGATCCGTCCCGCCGGCGACGGCATGGGGGAGAACATCGGTCCCGGCGCGTGGGCCAACCGCAGCGATACGCCCGACCTCACGTATCACGGCATGCCCAAGATGGTGCCGATGCGCGTCGCGACCGACTTCTCGGTGGCCACCGAGGACCCCGATCCGCGGGGCATGGTCGCCGTCGGCTTCGATGGCGTGGTCGGGGGCACGATCCTCGACATCTGGGTCGACCGGGCCGAACCGCAGGTCCGCTACTACGAGCTCGAGACGGCCTCCACCCGCCGCCGCGTGCTCCTGCCGATCGGCTTCTGCAAGGTCGTGGCGTCTGCCGGTGAGGTCCGCGTGAAGGCGATCGCCGGACGGCATTTCGAGGGCGTCCCTGCGACGAAGCACCCCGATCAGGTGACGCTGCTTGAGGAGGACCGCATCGCCGGTTACTACGGCGGGGGCTTCCTGTACGCCGACCCTGCCCGGCAGGAACCGTCCCTGTGATCCCGGCGCCGGGAGCCCGCATCGCCGGCATCCCGTTCCCCCTGCCAGCGGGGGAACGGGTCCGCTGGGAAGGCCGGCCGAGCGTGCGCTCGCTCGCGCGCCATACGTTCCATGCCAACAAGGTCGCCGGCTACTTCACGGTCCTCGCCGCCTGGCGGCTGCTGGTGATGGTCTATGACGGCCGCCCTGCCCCCGTGGTCGCCGGCGCCGCCGCGTGGCTGCTGCTGCTCGGTGGCGTCGCGGTGGGCGTGTCGTGGCTACTCGCCAAATTATGCGCCGCCACCACCGTCTATGCGGTGACCGACCGCCGCGTGGTCATGAAGATTGGCATGGTGGTCTCCTCGATCGTCAACGTGCCGTTCCGGCAGATTCACCGCGCCGATTGGCGTGCCTTCGGCGATGGCACCGGCGACATCGTCCTCGCCGTCCCGCCGAGCGACGCACCGCCCTACTGGCATCTCTGGCCGCACGCTCGGCCGTGGCGCTGGGGCCGGCCGGAGCCGGCGCTGCGGAGCGTCCCCGAGGCCGCCCATGTGGCCGCGCTGCTCCAGGAAGCGGCCATGAGCGTTGCGGCGCAAGCCACCATCCCGGCGGAGCCGGCGCTCCGCGCCCGGCCCCAGGTCGACCTCGCGTGAATCCTGAACCCGAGATCGAGGAGATTCGCATCCCCCGCGCAGCCTTGCTGGGGGCCGCCTTCCTGATCCTCACCGCCATCGGCTTGGCCCTGACGGCCCGGCTGACCGGCGCCGACACCTCCGCCCCTGTCCTGCCTGCCGTCACGCAGGCCGTCGCGGCACGCGACTTGGTCTTCGAGTCCGCCTTGAACTCGACCGAGGTCATCGTGCGGGATGCGCAGAGTGGAGAGGTGATCGCAGACTATCGTGGCAACCAGGCCGAGGGGGGGTTCGTGCGGGGAGCGCTGCGAGGACTGCAGCACCTGCGCGGTCAGCGTGGTATCGCCGCCGAGGAGCCGTATCGCCTCACCGAGTGGCCCGGCGGACGCATGACCTTGCAGGATCGGCGGACCGGGATGATTGTGGAGGTGAACGCGTTCGGTCCAACGAGCGTGGCGGGCTACCGTGCCCTGCTGCCCCAGCCTTCCAGTCCAGAGGTCCGCTAGATGGTGCTCCCCTCGGTTCTGTTGCTCCTCGCCCTCGCCGGCATCGTGTGGTACCGACGTCGCCGCGTGCTGGAGGTCGGCTGCTCGCTCGACCTCGAGGCGACCCACGACCACTTCCATGCCCACGTCGAGCTCGAGAATGTCGACCCCGAGCCAGGCGATGCGGTCCTGGGGCACGACGCCCCCAGCCGGATTCCCCTCGGCGAGGTCCGGACGTATCGTTCCCGGGCCACGGTCGCCCAGGCCTCCTGGCTGAAGCGCGAGTGGACCAAGCTGCGCAGCCGCCTCGACATCAGTGAGCTCTACGAAGTCGGCTTCGAGTGAGCCGCGAAGGGACCACCTGATGTATCCGAATGCCACCACGATTCCCCTCGACGCGTCCCGTGACGTCAACGAGACGACGCAGCGGGCCCAGTCGGACGCGATGCTCAGCCCGCGCTTCTACACCACGGACTTCGCCGAACTCGATCGGATCGACGTCACCCCGTGGCGCGCGGAGTGGGACGCCCTCCTCGATGAGTTCCGGCGCGATCCCAACAAAGACCACTTCAAGCGGAACGCCGACTTCGACGAGGACTTCCGCAACCTCCCGATGCTGGAAGAATTCAAGGACTTCCTGGTCTCGTCCGTCACGGCCGAGTTCTCGGGGTGCATCCTGTACGCGGAGATCAAGAAGCGGGTCAAGAATCCCGACATCCGCGAGCTCTTCGGTCTGATGAGCCGTGACGAGGGGCGCCACGCGGGCTTCATCAACCACACGCTCGCGGACCTCGACGTCCGGGTGGACCTCTCCTTCCTGATCAAGGCCAAGAAGTACACCTTCTTCAAGCCGAAGTACATCTATTACGCCACCTACCTGAGCGAGAAGATCGGCTACGCCCGCTACTTCACGATCTATCGCCACTTCGAGCAGCATCCGGAGCATCGGTTCCACCCGATCTTCAAGTGGTTCGAGAACTGGTGCAACGACG
>JBBQQJ010000126.1:0-7737 GCA_038216165.1 Gemmatimonadales bacterium
ATCATGCGTTCGCCATCGATGCACCACTGACTGCCGGCCGGCACACGATCCGGGTGGAGAACGCCGGCACGGAGCCGCACGACATCGGGATCCTGAAGCTCGCGCCGGGGAAGTCGAGCGAGGACATCCAGCTGTGGCTGAATCCCGAACGAGCGCGACGGGACGATGACGCAGGGCCGCCGCCGCCGCTGGAAGCGCTTGGAAGCCTGGTCGGCGGGATTGCGGCGGTCAGGCCGGGGATGCACGCCTACTTCGATGCGACCCTCCCCCCGGGGGAATACGTGCTTTTCTGCATGGTGACCGCACCGGACGGTCGATCGCATATCGAGCACGGGATGATCCAGCAGCTGAGGATCGAGTGATGGGTCATCTGCGGCTCGGCCTCACCGAGTGGCGATCACCGCTGCGCTGCGCGCACGCCTGACACCGTCGGCCCCGGCATCGCTGAGGCGGCGGCCCGCCCAAGCGCGATCGAACCCGTCGAGCCCTCAGGGAAGCCGTGGCCCGGCGCATCGCGGCCGGGGAATCGCCGACCACCACCGAGGTCGCGACTGGGGCACCGTGGCGGCAAGCGGTGGGGCGCCCGCTGCCGGGAGCGGGGGCCGGGGGGGCGGGCTTTCAACCCGAGACGGCCTGCACCCCACGCCCCGCCTGCCATGGGTTGACAAGACGCGTGGGCGCCAATACATTTTGTGTGGGAGCCAAAGAAAACCCTTCCCCCACGGCTCGAACACCTCCGGGACTGTGTGTCCCCGAGTAGTCACCCAGACAGGAGCGCTACATGACCACCACCACCACAAACACCATGGGCATGACCGATGCCCACGTGAAGATGTTGAACGACCTGCTCGAGCTCAACCGCGATTCCGTCGAGGGGTTCAAGAGTGTGAGGGAACTCGCCGAGTCGCCGAAGCTGAAGCAGCTCTGTGCCGCCGCCGAGGCGGAACGGATGGCGCAGGTGCGCGAGCTGGAGCCACTTGTCCGGGCCGCCGGGGAGACGCCCGAGAAGGATGGCAGCGGCTCCGGTGTCCTGCACCGGACCTGGCTGAAGGTGCGCGAGGCGCTCAGCCCGGACGGCGACAAGGCACTGATCCTCGAGGCCGAGCGCGGCGAGGACGAGATCAAGGACGCCTACATGGACGCGATCAAGGAGCAACTGCCGCCGGCGGTCATGCGTGTGGTTGAAGTGCACGCCCGCCAGGTCAAGGTGATCCATGACACTTTCAGTGATTTGAAGCATGGCCGCACCAGTCTCTGATCTCGAGGCGGTCGGCGTCGGCATTGCGAGCCAGGGCAGGACCCTGGCCGCTTGGCGCCGATTGTTGCAGGTCGTTCGGCGGCGCGAACGGATCGCCGAGCGGGAAACCGGGCTGACGGGGGCGCAGTTGTTCGCCCTCCGTCTGCTCGCGGCGCACCCAGGCATCACGATGGGTGAACTGGCCCTGCTGACGTCGACCGATGCCAGTTCGGTCTCGGTCGTGGTGTCGCGCCTGCTCGACAAGCGGGTGGTCCGTCGCGAGCGTGACCCTACCGACCAGCGGCGCTGGCGGCTGCAGGTCACGCTGTCGGGCGTCAATCGGCTCCGGAAGGCGCCTGAGAGCGCAGATGCTCGGCTCACGATGGCGATCGTGGCGCTGCCATCCGACGAGCAGGCGGCGCTCGCCGCCCAGCTGGAAGCGCTGGCCGTGGCGGTGGAGGGGTAGGGCAAGATCCCCCTCCGCCCCACACCTTGTACCATTCTGGCTGGGCGCGCCTTGACGACGCGGCCGGGAAGGGAACGGCGTGCGCCCCCACGCGAGACGTCTCACCGACCCGGCCACCCGGGACGCCTCTCCTCTGGACCGGCTTCGTGAAGCCGGCGGGCGCGAGCTGATCCCGCCGGATCTTCCCTCTCGCCACCCCTTCCGATACTCTCCCCTATGCCCAAATGCCTTCCCCTGCTCGCCTTGGTGGCCCTCGCGGCGTGCCGCGCCGACTTCGAGCCCAATCCGACCGGCCCCGGCCAGCCACCGCCGCCTCCGCCGCCGCCGATCGCAACGGTACCATTCCGCATCGGGTCGATCCAACCGGACGAGGGGCGCGCGATCGGCATCGGCACCTTCGGTGACGTGCTGGTGGCGAGCTGGTTCTCGGCCCCGACCGACTTCGACCCGAGCGCCGCGGTGACGGTCCGGCCGAGTTTCGGGCAGCAGGACATCGCCGTGGCGAGCTACACCGCCGAGGGGGTGTTCCGCTGGGTCACCACGCTCGGAGGACCCGGGGCCGACCTCCCCATCGCCCTGGCCCCGACCGCCGACGGCGGCGCCCTGGTGGTGGGGCATTCCGCTGGGGGGGGGACATGCGCCGGCCGCACCCTGGTGGGGCTCGGCGGGCGCGACATCCTCCTGATGAAGGTGAACAGTGATGGCGCCTGTGACTGGGCACAGCTCATCGGCGGGCCGGAGGACGACGAGGGGCGCGCCGTGGTGCTCGAGACCGGCGGCACCTTCGTGGCCACCGGGCTGTTCCGCGGCACCGTGGACTTCGATGCCGGGGCGGGCGCGCGCCTGCTCGTGTCGCGCGGGGGAAGCGATGCCTTCCTCGCGCGGTTCAGCGTGGCCACCGGCGCACTGGTGGACGTGGTCCCGGGGGGGGGGCCGGGCGACGAGGCCTACACCGCCCTCACCCGCGATGCCGGCGGCGAGCTCACGGTGGGCGGCAGCTTCTCCGGCCAGGCGAGCTACGGCTCGGCACTCGCCCCGGTGATCCTGCAGGCGCAAGGCCCCAGCGATGCGATGCTGGCCCGCTATACCCCGTTGCTGGGCCTGCGCTATGCCGCCCCGTTGAGCAGCACCGGCACCGCCACCGTGGCGGCGCTGCTCGACGAGCCCGACGGTTCGGTGGTCGCCACCGGGACCTTCAGTGGGGTGCTCGATGCCGACCCGGGGCCCGGCGGTGTGCTGCTGCAGGCCGAGGGCAGCACCGATCTCTTCGTGGCCCGCTACGCCGGGCTGACCGGCGTGTACGCGGGGATGGCCCGCCGGGTGGGTGGCACCGGGGACGACGCCGCCACCGGGATCGCCCGCTCCCCCAGTGGGTCGCTGCACCTCTCGGGGTGGTTCCAGGGCACCGTGGACTTTGATCCCGGGGCGGGGGCCACCCTGGTCACCGCCCGGGGCACGGTCGGCGGCGGCGACGCCTTCCTCCTCACCCTCGGGGTGCTGGGCACCTTCGAGTGGGTGACCCCGATCGGTTCGGCCACCACCGGCCCCGATGCCTTGGCTATCAGCTGGGGGGTGTTCCGGGGCCCGGGGGGACGGGTCTGGACCACCGGCCGCTTCAGCGGGCGGGCGGACTTCGACCCGGGGACCGGGGCCATCGAGCTCCAGAGCCTGGGCGCCACGGATCAGTTCGTGGCGTGGTACGATGCCGGCACCGGGGCGCTGGGAAGGCCGTAGGGGTGCGATTGGTCATTCGTGAGGGGTTAGGGGTGTCGGGTGGCCCTGACGGCCTCCCGGCACTGGGGCTTCCCCTTTTGGGGGCTTTCCGACATATTGGATGGCTGTCAGGTGGAGCGGGAAAGGCCCGATCCTCCGGTGAGGCATTGTGCGCGGGTCGCCGCGCGGGAGCAGGAACGAGATGGCCAAGACGAGCATGATCCAGCGGAACCAGAAGCGGATCAAGATGGCGGCAAAGTGGAACGACGAGCGCAAGCGCCTCAAGGCTGTGATCAAGAGCCTCGACGCGACGCCGAACGAGAAGGACCAGGCGATGCGGAAGCTCCAGGCGATGCCGCGCAACGCCTCGCCGACCCGCATCCGCAACCGGTGCCAGGTCTCCGGTCGTCCCCGCGCGTACGTCCGGCGGTTCGGGCTCTCGCGCATCGCGTTCCGCGAGATGGCGCTCGAGGGCAAGCTGCCCGGCGTCCGCAAGTCGTCCTGGTGAGCTGAGGAGATTCGACGATGGCGAAGAAGGGCCGCATCCAGGTGAAGCTCCGCAGCACGGAGAGCTCCTACATGTACACCACGACCAAGAACCCCAAGAAGACGCCGGCGCGCATGGAGCTGCGGAAGTACGATCTGATGCTCAAGCGGCATGTCCACTTCAAGGAAGAGAAGTAGCCCACCCCCGGCTCCGGCCGGCGCGGTGTCAACGGGTCGCCCTCGCGTCAAGCGGGCGACCCGTTTTCCTTTCTCCCCTCCCCTCACCCGCCCGGAGCACCCGCCGATGACCGCCCGCCTCGCCGTCGCCACCGTGTTCACGCTGGTCACCACCCTCCCGTTGCTTCCACTGATGGCGCAGCACGCCGCCCCCGGTGGCCCCGTGCCCGTGGCGCTGCTGCAGGAGCGGCGGGCCGAGTTTCTGGCGGCGATGCCGACCGGGATCGCGGTGATCGAGTCGTCACGCATCCGGAGCATCGAGGGCGACTATCCGCAGGACAGCGACTACCGCGAGGCGAACGACTTCTTCTTCCTCACCGGGCTTGAGTCACCGGGGGGCGTGCTCATCCTGCTGCAGCCCGATTCGGGGAAGGCCGCGGGGGAGGCGCTCCTCTACCTCAACGCCCCACCGGCAACCCCTGACCGGGTGAGTGCCCCGCGCACCGCGGCCGATTCCTTCGGCATGACCCTCAGCGGCTTCGCCGCCATCGCCCCGCGCCGCCCGATGCCCCGTGGTCGCGCGATGCCGGGCCGACCGGCTCCCGAGGACCCGATGGTGGCGGTGGCCGACTCGATCGCGGCGGCCCACGGTGTGGAGCGGATCGCCAACTACCGCCGGATCATCGCACCGCTGCGGAGCGTGAAGGATGCCGATGAGCTGCGCCGCCTGCGTATGGCGTCCGACATCTCCGTCGAGGCCCATCGCACCGCGATGATGCAGACCCGGCCGGGGATGTGGGAATACGAGGTCGAGGCGGTCGTGGAATACACCTTCCGGCGTCGCGGGGCGGAGCGGGTGGGTTACCCGAGCATCGTCGGTGGGGGTTTCAATTCGACGCTGCTCCACTACGACCTGTCGCGCGCGCAGCTCCAGGATGGCGACATGCTGCTGATCGACGCCGCCGCCGAGTTTGGCTATTACACCGCCGACGTGACGCGCACCTTCCCGGTGAACGGTCGGTTCACCCCGCGCCAGCGCGAGATCTACAACCTCGTGCTCGGTGCGCAGCAGGCCGCCATCGACGCGCTGAAGCCCGGCATCACGATGGCCGAGCTGAACCGGATCTCCCGCACCTACATGGACACCCACTCCGGGACGCTCTGCGGCGAGGCGCCCTGCACCCGCTACTTCATCCACGGCCTCGGCCACCCGGTGGGGCTCGACGTGCACGACATCAATCCCTACTTCACCGAGATGCGTCCGGGGATGACGGTCACCATTGAGCCCGGGATCTACATTCCCGAGGAGCGCCTCGGCGTGCGGATCGAGGACGTGCTGCTGGTCACCGCGACGGGGTCGGAGAACCTCACGGCGGGCGCCCCGCGCAGCGTCGAGGCGATCGAGGCGTTGATGGCCGAGGGCCGGACGACGCGCCCCTGATGGACCACGAGGCGTTCCGGCGGCATGGCCATGCGGTGATCGACTGGATCGCCGATTACCAGCGGGACATCGCCACGCGCGCGGTGACACCGTCGGTGGCGCCGGGCGACATCCGCCGGAGTCTGCCCGCCACGGCGCCCGAGGCGGGCGAGCCGTTCGAGACGATCCTGGCCGACTTCGAGCGGCAGATCGTGCCGGGGATGGCTCACTGGGGCCATCCCGGGTGGTTCGCGTACTTCCCGTCCAACGGCTCGCCGCCGTCGCTGCTTGGTGAACTGCTCGCGGCCGGCCTGGGGGCGCAGTGCATGAGCTGGGTCACCTCGCCGGCAGCGACCGAGCTGGAGCAGGTGATGATGCTCTGGCTGCGCGACCTGCTCGGGCTGCCGGCCACCTTCACCGGGGTGCTGCAGGACACCGCCTCGAGCGCCACCCTGGTGGCGTGCCTCACCGCGCGTGATCGGCGTGGCGAGGAGGCGGCGCAGATGGTCGCCTATTGCTCCAGCGAGGCTCACTCGTCGGTTGCCAAGGCGGTGCGCCTCGCCGGGCTTCCCGCCGATCGGCTCCGTGTGATCGCGGTCGATGCCACCTTCGCGATGCGGCCCGACGCCCTCGCCGCCGCGCTGGCGGCAGATCAGGCGGCTGGGCTGGTGCCGGGCTTCGTGGTGGCGACGATGGGGACCACCTCTTCCACGGCCTGTGACCCACTCCGCGCCATCGGGACGCTCGCGGCATCAGCGGGGGCGTGGTTCCACGTGGACGCCGCGTACGGCGGCACGGCGGCGATCTGCCCGGAGATCCGGCCGTTGCTGGATGGTGTGGAGCTGGCTGATTCCTACGTGACCAACCCGCACAAGTGGCTGATGACGCACTTTGACTGCAGCGCCTACTACGTGCGCGATGTCGAGGCGCTGCAGCGCACCTTCCGCACCGCCCCGGAGTATCTGCGCACGGCGCACGACGCCGACGTGGTGAACTACCGTGACTGGGGGATCCCGCTCGGGCGGCGCTTCCGCGCGCTCAAGCTCTGGTTCGTGCTGCGGAGCTATGGGGCGGAGGGGCTGCGCGCGATGATCCGCTCACACATTGCGATGGGGGAAGCACTCGCCACCTGGGTGGATGCCGCCCCCGCGTGGGAGCGCCTCGCGCCCGCGCCGCTGGGGCTGGTGTGCCTGCGGCACGTGCCACCGGCCTTGGCGGGTGACGAGGCCGCGCTGGCGGCGCACAACGCAGCGCTCCTCGCGCGGGTCAACGCCACAGGCGAGGTGTTCCTGACCCACACCACCCTCGGCGGGCAGTACGCCATCCGGATGTCGATCGGGCAGTTTCGCACCGAGCCGCGGCACGTGGCGCGGGCGTGGGCGCTGCTGCGGGCGGAGGGCGTGAGCTCGGGATGACGGGATCCGATCACCCCTCACCGTTCGCCGTCAGCACCGGTCCCAGATACCGTCCCGTCAGGCTGCGCGGCTCGCGCGTCACATCTTCCGGGGTGCCCATCGCGACCACCTCTCCCCCCCCCACACCGGCCTCGGGGCCGAGGTCGATCACCCAGTCTGCGCGCTTGATCACGTCGAGGTGGTGCTCGATCACCACCACGGTGTGGCCGGCATCGACGAGCTTGTCGAGCACGGCGATGAGCACGCGCACGTCATCGAGGTGGAGCCCGGTGGTGGGTTCGTCGAGGAGGTACAGCTTGCGGCCGCCGCGCTTGCCCGCGCCGCTGAGCTCCCTGGCGATCTTGAGGCGCTGGGCCTCGCCACCGGAGAGGGTGGTGGCTGGCTGGCCCAGGCGGAGATAGCCGAGGCCGACCTGTTGCAGGTGCCAGAGGGCGGTCCCGAGTTTGGGTTGATGACGGAAGCGGGTGATCGCCTCGTCGACGCTCCACTCCAGCACGTCGGCGATCGAGTGCCCGTGGACGCGCACGTCGAGCACCTCGCGCTTGAAGCGCCGCCCGCCGCACACCTCGCAGGGCACGAACACGTCGGCGAGGAACACCATCTCCACCTGCACATGGCCTGCCCCTTCACAGGTCTCGCACCGACCGCCGGCGACATTGAAGGAGAAGGTCCCCGGGGTATAGCGGCGGGTCCGCGAAAGCGGCTGGTCGGCGAAGAGCTGGCGGATCTCGTCGAACGCCTTGATGTACGTGACCGGGTTGGAACGCGGGGTGCGGCCGATCGGGCTCTGGTCCACCACCACCACCCCGGCGAGCCCTTGCCA
>JBBQQJ010000127.1:0-7678 GCA_038216165.1 Gemmatimonadales bacterium
GACCTGCACGCGACCACCACCCCCGGGCTGGCCGGGGGCCGTCGAGCCGAAAAGCTAACGGGCGGGGGGGTCAAGGAGCAACGTGAAACCGGCGACCCGACGGAGCGATTGCGCCCAGTGGGTCCGGGTCAATCGTAGAGCAGGTACGCGCCGACGCGGTCGCGGTAGGCCGCGAGCGCTGGCGCCCAGCCCGCCACGAGGGCCGCAGGCGCCTCCCCGGCACGGAGCCGCTCCCGGAGCGTCGGCCCGCCCGCCAGCTTGTCGAAGATCCCGCCCAACCGGATCTGGTCGGGGTGCACCGCCTGCACCGCAGCGAGGAGGTGCACGGCAGTCACGGTGGGGTCGTAACTCCCCCGGTCGGTGATGCGGAGCCGAATCCCGACCACCGAGACCCCGGCGAACTTGCCATCACCAGGCTGCCGCGGGCGGAAGCGGGTCCCCTCGAAACTCACGCCCGGAAGGGCGGCGGCGCGCACCCGGGCGAGCACGGCGGTGGTGTCGAGCCAGGGTGCGCCGATCTGATGGAACGGGAGGTCCGTGCCCCGCCCCACCGAGAGCGCCGTGCCCTCGAACAGACAGGTCCCCGGGTAATGGAAGAGGGCGTCCACGTCCTTGAGGTTGGGCGAGGGCGCCCGGAAGGGGAGCTCCGTCTGCTCGAACCACAGCTCCCGGTCCCAACCGTCGGCGGGGACCACCGAGAGCGTCACATCGATCCCGAGGTCGGCCCGGGCGAGCAACGCCTCCTCACCGAGGGTGAGTCCATGGCGCATCGGCACGGCAAGCCGACCGACCAGCGAGGCGTACTGCGGGTCGAGGACGTTGCCCTGAATGGCCCCACCGATCGGGTTGGGGCGGTCGAGGATGACCACGGGAATCCCCGCCTCCGCGGCGGCGAGCATCACCTCCACGGTGGTTCCGAGGTACGTGTAGTAGCGCGTCCCGACGTCGGGCAAGTCCACGAGGATCACGTCGAGGCCGGCAAGCATCTCCGGCGTGGGACGGACGGTGGCGCCGTAGAGGGAGTAGATTGGAAGGCGGGTCGCGCTGTCGACGCCGGAGGCGACCTTTTCGCCGGGCGCCGCTGTGGCGGCGAGGCCGTGCTCGGGGCCGAACAACGCCACGAGTTGCACACCGGCGCCGCGGAGCCGGGCGATCGCGCTCACGCCGTCCCGATCCACGGCCGCCAGGTTGGTCACGAACCCGACGCGACGATTGGCCACCAGATGCATCGAGTCGGTGAGCAGCACCTCGATCCCCGGGCGGATCACCCGCTGGGCCGGCCGGGTTTCGGCCGCGAGCGCCCCCCGCCCGCTCATGGTGCACCCGGTGGTCGCCAGCGCCGCCAGCAGGACGATATTCACCCTCAGCCGATAGGCTCCCTGCCCGTGTCTCTGCACTCCGTTCGCCTCCTCTCGCTCGTCCTGGGAATGTTGGCCGCCGCTCCACTGGCAGCCCAAAATCGCCGGCCGGCGCCGCCTGATGTCGAGGCGATGCGCGACACCGTCGAGCAGTTGATCGGTTCGCTCTCCACCCGCCAGAAGGTGGCGCAGCTGGTGATGCCGTGGCTGCTCGGCAACTACGTCACGGCCGACGATCCCACGATGGTGCGCGCCCGGAGGTGGGTGGATTCGCTGCAGGTGGGCGGCATCATCATCTCCACCGGCACGCCGTATGACATCGCTGCGAAGTTGAACGCATTGCAGCGACTGGCGCCACTCCCCCTCCTGATCTCGGCCGACTTCGAGGGGGGGACGACGATGCGGATGGCCGCTGGCACGCCGTTCCCGACCCAGATGGGGATCGGGGCGACGGGGCGGCCGCAGGACGCCTACACAATGGGCCGCATCACGGCGGTGGAGGCGCGGGCCGTGGGCGTGCACCTCGCCTTTGCCCCGGTGGCTGACGTCAACAGCAACCCAGCGAATCCGATCATCAACACCCGCTCGTTCGGCGGCGACCCGCACGAGGTGGCGCGCTTCGTGGCCGCCGCGGTGCGCGGCCTGCGCGACGGTGGTGTCTACGCCACCGCCAAGCACTTCCCGGGGCACGGCGACACCGACACCGACTCGCATCTGGCGCTGCCGATCATCCGGGCCCCGTGGGCACGGTTCGACACCCTCGAACTGGTGCCGTTTCGCGCGGCCGTGGCGGCCGGCGTGGATGCCATCATGTCGGCGCACATCGCCCTCCCCGCCCTCGATGGGCAGGAGCGGCTGCCGGGCACCCTGTCGCGGTCGATCCTCACCGGGATCCTCCAGGACTCACTCCGGTTCACCGGGCTGATCACCACCGACGCGCTGGACATGGGCGCCATCGCCAAGGAGATCGGGGCCGACGAAGGGGTGATCCGGGCCTTCGAGGCCGGCAGCGACCTGCTGCTGATGCCGGCAGATCCTGCGGCCGCAATCGACGCGATGACGCGGGCCGTCGACAGCGGGCGGATCACGCGCGAGCGGCTCGACCACAGCGTGCGCAAGCTCCTGCGCATGAAGGTCGGCATGGGCCTGTTCCACGACCGGGACGTCGCACTGGACGAGGTGAGCGCCGTGGTTGGCACGCCGCGTTCGATGGTCGCGGCGGCCGACATCACCCAGCGCGCCCTCGTGCTGCTTGACGACACGCGCGGCGCCGTGGAGGCCCTCCGGACGGCGCCGCGCAGCGTCACGGTCGTGGCGGTCGCGGACGGCACCACCCCACTGGGGACGAAGCTGGCGGATGACCTCCGGGTGATGGGACACACCGTCACCCTCGTGCGACTCTCGACCACCCCGGCCCCGGCGGACCTCGCCGCCGCAGAAGCCACCATCCGGAAGGCGCCCTACCTCGTGCTCGCCACGTCGGTGCGCTGGGGCTCCTACAGCGGGGTGATCGGGCTCGCCCCGACCACCGCGGCCCTGCTCGACCGCCTTGCCCGCCTCAAGCCGTCGGTGCTGGTGTCGTTCGGCTCTCCGTACGTGATCGCCCAGGTACCGGGCGCGGGGGGATTCCTCATGGCGTGGACCAACTCGCTCATGGCCGAGACCGCCGTCGCGCGGGCGCTCGCGGGCCGCGCGGCGATCACGGGGACCGCCCCGATCCCGGTGCCCCCGCGCTGGCCGCTTCGCGCCGGCCTCCAGCGTGAGGCCGTGCGATGAGGGCGCACAGGTCCGTGGTGTGCGCCCTGCTCGGCGCGGCGTGCACCGGCGGTCCCCCCCCCAGCCAACCGCTCCCCTGGAGCGCCCCGCTCGCGGCCCGGCTGGCGCCGGCGATCCGCGTGCTCGATTCCGCCATCGCGGCCGGTGCCGCCCCCGGCGCAGTGCTGGCGGTCTCGGTGCGGGGTCAGCGGTTCACCTACGGTACCGGCCGCATGGCGCTCGACAACCCGGCCACGCCCGACGCCGGCACCGTGTACGACATGGCCTCGCTGACCAAGGTGATCACCCTGACCACGCTCGCCATGCAGGCGGTCGAGCGGGGCGCGCTCGATCTCGACGCGCCGGTGGTGCGCTACCTCCCTGACTTCGCCCGCGGACTGGGCCCCAAGGATCGCGTCACCGTCCGTCACCTGCTGCTGCATGACAGCGGCCTGCCCGCCCATCGCCGGCTCTGGGAAGAGACGCTGGTGCGCGAGGGCGGCCTGCTCCGGGCGCGCACCTCCGACCTGGACCGCGCGCCCGGCGAGCAGATGGTCTACTCCGATCTCGGCGCGATCACCCTGGCCACGATCCTCGAGCGCCTGCATGGCACCACGATCGATCGGATCTTCGCGCACGACGTCGCCCGACCGCTCGGCCTCACCCGTACCCGCTTCCTGCCGCCAGGGAGCTGGCGCAACCTGATCCCGCCCACCGAGTTCGATCCGTGGCGGGGGCGCATGCTGCACGGCGAGGTGCATGACGAGAATGCCGGTCGGCTCGACGGCATCTCCGGACACGCCGGGTTGTTCGCGAGCGCGGATGACCTGCTGCGCTTCGGCGAATGGGCGCTGGCCGGTGCGCTGGGGCATCAGGTGGAGGGACCACTCCAACCGCCGCGCGCCTTCACGACGTGGACCCTGCGGCAGGACCAGCCGGCGGGATCATCACGGGCCCTCGGGTGGGACACCCCCTCGGGGCGCTCGTCGGCCGGCACCCTGATGAGTGCCCGGAGCTTCGGGCACACCGGCTTCACGGGAACGAGCCTCTGGATGGACCCGGCGCGGGAGGTGGTGATCATCCTCCTCACCAATCGGGTGCACCCCACACGGCAGACCCCGCAGTTCACCCCCCTGCGGCCTGCGGTGGCCGACGCGGTGATGCGGAGCCTGTTTCCGGACATCACGCCCCGGGAAGCGGCTGGCGATCCCCCCGAATAGGATGCGAGCGGCGCACGGCGCCTCGGCCGGAACTCGCGATGCTGGCCAGGCGTGCTTGGGATCCCCACGGTCCGCAAGGCTTGACCTGACCCGAGGGCCGAACGATCTTGAAATGTCCCGCACCACCGGAGGCTCGATGAGCGACACGATGATCCAGGCCCTGCCCGAGGGCTTCGTCCTGACCCTGACCGACACCGCCGCGGTCGAGGTGCGCAAGTTCCTCGCCGCCGAAGACGTCCCGCAGGCGACCGCAGGCCTCCGCCTCTCGGTGCTGCCGGGCGGGTGCAGCGGTTTCAAGTACTCGCTCAACATCGAGGACAAGCCGGTGGACGACGACATGACCGCCGATCTCAATGGCGTGCGCATCTTCGTCGATGCCTTCTCGGCCCAGTATCTCTCGGGCATCACCATCGACTACGTCACCTCGATGCAGGGCAGCGGCTTCACGTTCGCCAATCCGAACGCGACTGGCGGCTGCGGCTGCGGGACCAGCTTCACCGCGTAGGGGCGCGTCCCGTGTCGTGAGGCATGCGAGGCCGGTCTTCCCTGGGGGAGACCGGCCTTACCTTTCTCCCGGCTCCCCGTTCCCGACTCCCGACTCCCGACCCGCGACTCACGACCGGAACCTTGCCCACCCTCGACCTCCTCGTCATCGTCGGCTACCTGGCCGCGACCCTCGGCCTCGGCCTCTGGCTCTCCCGTGGCCAGTCCTCGAGCACCGACTACTTCCTCGGGGCGCGCACCCTCCCGTGGTGGGCGGTGATGCTCTCGATCGTCGCGACCGAGACCAGCGCGATCACGGTCATCTCCACCCCAGGCATCGCCGCCCGCGGCGACCTCACCTTCCTGCAGATCCCGCTCGGCTACCTGATCGGCCGCCTCGGCGTGGCGCTCTGGCTGTTGCCGGGGTACTTCGCGGGGGAGCAGGACACCGCCTATGCGCGGCTCGAGCAGCGCTTCGGCACCAGCACCCGGCGGACCCTGTCCGGTGTCTTCCTGGTGACGCGCTTCCTTGCCGACGGTGTGCGCATCTTCGCGGGCGCGATCCCGCTGGCCCTGCTCAGTGGGTGGGACGTGCGGCTCGCGATCGTGGCCATGGGCCTCGTCACCCTCGGCTACACGCTCGTCGGCGGCATCAAGGCGGTGATCTGGGCCGACGTGATTCAGTTGGCGGTCTACCTTGCCGGCGGGGTGGCCGCGCTCGTCATCGCCTGGGAGCTGGCGGGCGGCGCCGAGACGGCCCTCGCGGCGGCGGCCACCGAGGGCAAGCTCCGGATGATCGACCTGCGCCTCTCCCTCGGGGTCCCCTACACGCTGCTGGGCGGCATCATCGGCGGCGGCATGCTCTCCGCCGCCTCGCATGGCACCGATCACTTGATCGTCCAGCGCCTCCTCGGCACGCGCTCGCTGGGCGATGCGCGCAAGGCATTGGTGGGGTCGGGCGTCCTCGTCATTGCCCAGTTCGCGCTCTTCCTGCTCGTCGGCTCGGCGATCTGGGCGGCCGGGCTGGCGCCCGAGACGCTGCCCGGTGATCAGATCTTCTCCCGTTTCGTGATTGACCACCTGCCGGTGGGACTGAGCGGGCTGGTGATCGCGGGGATCCTCGCGGCGGCGATGAGCACCATCTCCTCGAGCATCAACGCCCTGGCCTCGTCGGTGACGCACGACTGGTACGCCTCGCTCACCGGGGAGCGGGATCCGGCCCGACTGCTCCGTGTGGGCCGGCTGGTCTCGCTGGCGTGGGGCCTCGCACTTGTGGGGGGGGCATTGGGCTTCCATGCCCTGGCGTCCCGCAGCGACACGCCGGTGGTCGTGCTGGCGCTGTCGATCGCCTCCGTCACCTACGGCGCGCTGCTCGGGGCCTACCTCCTGGCCGGGATGTCGCGCGTCGGTGGTACCGACGTCATCCGTGGGGCGGTGGCCACAGTCGCGCTGATGCTGGTGACGATCTTCGCCGGGCGTCTGGTGGCGGCGGGCGTGAGCGTGCTCGAGCCCCTCGCCGCCCTGGCGTGGCCGTGGTACGTCCCCTTGGGCACCCTGATCACCCTCACGGTGGCGCATGCCAGCGCCGCCCTGCGGCGCGGTGCGCGATGAACGTCCTGGGCGCGGATGTGGGTGGCACTTCCACCAGAGTGGTGCTCCAGGACGACACCGGGGAGCGGGGCCAGGCCGCCGGAGCGGGCGGACCGATGCGGCTCGGCCGGGGCGACGCCCTTGCCGCCACCCTCGCGGCGCTGGCGCGCCCGCTCCTGACCCGAGCCGGTCTCACCCGCGCGGACGTGCTCGTGGTGGGGGCCTCCGGCGCGGGCCGCGAGCAGGAGCGGATGGAGCTGCACGCCGCGCTTGACCGGGAACGCCTCGCATGGAAGGTGATCGTTACCACGGATGCCGAGCTGGCGCGGGCCGCGGCGTTCTCGGGCGAACCGGGGATTTTGCTGATCGCCGGCACGGGCAGCATCGCGGTCGTGCGCGATCAGGCGCGCCAGCTCCGGCGCGTGGGCGGATTGGGCTGGCGGATGGGGGACCAGGGCTCGGGCTACTGGCTCGGCGTGGAGGGACTCACCGCGACCGGGGCGATGCATGACCACCTCGGCCCGCCGACTCATCTGGTCGAGCGGCTCTGCGCGGTGGCAGGGGTGGCGGGCATCGGCGGGCTCGTGCGGTGGAGCACCACCGCTACCACTGCCGAAGTGGCCGCGCTGGCCCCAGCGGTGCTTGCCAGTGCCAGTGCTGGCGACGCGGTGGCCGCGGAGATCGCGACGCGCGGCGTGGACTGGCTGGTGCGCCTGGCCGTCGCGGCCGGCGCCGAGACGCTCCCGGTGGCGTTGTCAGGTGGCCTCCTCGCCCCGGGGCAGCCGCTCCGTGGGCGCGTGGGCGACGCCCTCATCGCCCGGGGCATCAGGTTCCGCGACACGAGCATCGACCCCTGCCGAGGCGCGCCGATCCTCGCGGCCGGCGACCCGTAGTGGGGGCGTGATGGCACCAATCGTCTCCTTGGTGCGTACCACCTTGAGAGATCGCCCCTACCCGTCCTGACTGGAGCCTCGCGTGCGCCGTCGTTTTGCCTGGTTTGTCGCCATTACCCTGCCCCTCGCCGCGGGGGCCTTCGCCTGGCAGTCGGAGCGCCTGCGGAACTCGATCGAGCTCTTTTCACAGGTCGTGCAGCTCGTGGAAACCACGGCGCTGGACTCGCTGCCGCAGGACGAGATCTACCGTCGTGGCGCGCGCGGCCTGATCCGCGAGCACAACGATCCGAATGCCGCCCACCACACCCCCCCCCAGCGCTCGGCTTTCGAGCGCAACACGCTCGGCAACCCCAACCCGGGCCCCCGCCACACCCACCCC
>JBBQQJ010000128.1:0-7653 GCA_038216165.1 Gemmatimonadales bacterium
TCCCCTAGATTTGCCCCGACCCCCCAACGGGGGCATTTTTGGGGGCTCGCGCGGGCCCCGCTGGAGGTCCGCACCGCGTTGGCCCCAGCTGGAGTGCTGATGACCGCCTCACCAATGTCGCCTGAGTTCGCCGCCCCGTCCTGGGTCACCCATCCCGGCCTGCGGCAATGGGTTGCGGAGATGGCCGCCCTGACCACGCCGGACCGCATCCACTGGTGTGACGGCTCCCAGGCCGAGTATGACGCCCTCTGCCAGCAGCTCGTCGACAGCGGCACCTTCACCCGACTCGACCCCGCCAAGCGCCCCAATTCGTTCCTCGCCCTGTCCGACCCGTCCGACGTGGCCCGGGTCGAGGACCGCACCTTCATCTGCAGCAAGCGCAAGCAGGACGCCGGCCCCACCAACAACTGGGAAGAGCCGCGGGAGATGCGCGCGCGACTCGCCGGCCTCTTTGCCGGGGCGATGCAGGGCCGGACCATGTACGTGGTGCCGTTCTCGATGGGCCCGGTCGGCTCGCCGCTCTCGCACATCGGCGTGGAGCTGTCCGACTCGCCCTACGTCGCGGTGAACATGCGCATCATGACCCGCATGGGCCGCCATGTCCTCGAATCTCTGGGCGACGGCGACTTCATCCCCTGCATGCATACGGTGGGCGCGCCGCTCGCCGCGGGCCAGGCCGACGTGCCCTGGCCCTGCAATCCGGAGAAATACATCGTCCACTTCCCCGAGGATCGCGAGATCTGGAGCTACGGCTCGGGCTACGGCGGCAACGCCCTCCTCGGCAAGAAGTGCTTCGCACTCCGCATCGCCTCGGTGATGGGACGCGATGACGGCTGGATGGCCGAGCACACGCTGATCCTCGGCGTCGAGGATCCGGCGGGCGAGAAGACCTACGTGGCGGCCGGGTTCCCGAGCGCGTGCGGCAAGACCAACTTCGCGATGCTGATCCCCCCCGAGGGGTACGAGGGGTGGAAGGTGACCACCGTCGGCGACGACATCGCCTGGATCCGTCCGGGCGCCGATGGGTGCCTCTACGCCATCAACCCCGAGGCCGGCTACTTCGGCGTGGCCCCGGGCACCTCGATGGAGACCAACCCCAACGCCATGATCTCGTGCGCGGCCAACACGATCTTCACCAACGTCGCCCGCACCGCCGACGGTGACGTCTGGTGGGAGGGGATGACCGAGACCCCACCCGCCGAGCTCACCGACTGGCGCGGCAATGCCTGGACCCCCGCGTCGAAGACGCCGGCGGCCCACCCGAATGCGCGCTTCACGGCCCCGGCATCGCAGTGCCCCTCGATCGACTCGGCGTGGGAGGATCCCGCCGGTGTCCCGATCTCCGCGTTCATCTTTGGCGGCCGGCGCGCCACCACCGTTCCGCTGGTGCACCAGGCCTTCAACTGGAGCTTCGGCGTCTATCTCGGTGCCACCATCGGATCCGAGACCACCGCCGCGGCCGCCGGGGCCACGGGGCAGGTACGCCGCGACCCGTTCGCGATGCTGCCGTTCTGCGGCTACCACATGGGCGACTACTTCAATCACTGGTTGCAGATGGGACGTGGGCTCGCCGAGCCGCCGCGGATCTTTTGCGTCAACTGGTTCCGCAAGGACGCACACGGTGCGTTCATCTGGCCCGGCTTCGGCCAGAACATGCGCGTGCTTGAGTGGGTGGTGGGACGCGTGCGTGGGAGGGCATCCGGCATCGAGTCGCCGATCGGTTGGATGCCACGCTACGAGGACCTCCGCTGGGACGGGCTGGCCTTCCCGCGGGACACCTTCAACGCGCTCATGGAAGTGGACCGCGAGCAGTGGAAGCAGGAGCTCCTGGGCCACCGCGAGCTGTTCGAGAAGCTCTTCGATCGGCTGCCGCAGGAGTTCATGTACATGCGCGAGCTGATCCTCTCCGCCCTGTGGCGCAGCCCTGAGCACTGGCGACTCGAGGCGGAGGTCTGAGCCGCTTCGAGGTCATCCGCGATCCGCTCTGGGACAACATCCGCCTGGAGCCGGTCGCCGCGGCGGCGATGGACACCGCCGCCATGCAGCGCCTGCGCTACATTCGCCAGCTCGGCCATGCCTTCCTCGTCTATCCCGGCGCCACCCACTCCCGCTTCGAGCATGCCCTCGGCGCCTACCACCTCGCGCGCCGCGCGCTGGCCACCCTGGAGGAGCGCGGTGACCTCGCCGCGATCCCCGAGGAGGAACAGCTCGCCGTGCGGCTCGCCGCGCTGCTGCACGACATCGGCCACTATCCGTTCTCCCACGCCCTCGAGGAGGCCGGCTTTCCGAGCCATGAGGCGATCGGGGTGCGGCGTCTCGGTGAGGGCGAGCTTGGCGACCTGCTGCGTGGCATCGGCGGCGATGCCTTCATTGCGCGCATCGCCGGCATGATCCAGGGCAGCGGTGCCTCGCCGCTGGGCGGCCTCGTCAGTGGCTCGCTCGATCTCGACAAGATCGACTACCTCTCCCGCGACGCGCGGCAGTGCGGTGTGCCCTACGGGACGGTGGATGTGGATCGGCTCCTCGCCTCGCTCTGCGTGGTGGCGGGTGCGGACGGCAACGAGGTGGGGGTGCATGAGAAGGGTGTGAGCGCGCTGGAGTCGCTGCTGTTTGCCAAGTACCAGATGTACCGCAACGTCTACTGGCACCACGCCGTGCGGAGCGCCACCTGCATGTTCAAGCGCGTGGTGCGGCGTGCGGTCGCGAGTGGCAAGCTCGATCCCACGGCCGTGGCCGATGCCACCGACGGCTCGCTCACCACCCTGCTCCGCGCGTGCGACACCACCGGGCTGGCCGAGGCACTCGACCGGCGCCGGCTCTACAAGCGCGCCCTGGACCTCCCGGCGGGCGAGGTGGGCGAGCTCGCCGACTGGATCAGCACCGATCCCGACGCGTTGGAGGCCGCCGAGGATGTGATCGCCGCCGAGCGAGGGCTCGCGCCGGGAGATGTGCTGGTGGATTTCCCGGCGCGCAGCTCGATGTTGAGCGTGGACTTGCCGCTGCTCACCCGTGACGGCCGGGTGGAGCGTCTCACCGACGAGGGACGCGCCGGGCAGCTCGGGCTCCCACGGATCGCCGGTGAGTTGTATCAAAGTGCGCGACGCCTGCGCATCTTCACGAAGGCACCGCTGCAGTTGGACGCGGTGCCGGCGGCATTGCGCGCGGGATGAGCGGGCGGCGGCGCGCTACCGGACCGCGGGCACCTCGCCCGTGGGTGGGCTGACTTCCTCGATTTTCACCAGGACCACCGTGATGTTGTCGAGGCCGCCGCGCCGGTTGGCATCGGCAATGAGGCGGTCCACCATCTGCTCGAGCGATTCGTCCGACGCCATGATGTGCCGGACATCCTCGTCCTCCAACATCCCCGTCAAGCCGTCGGAGGCGAGCAGCAGCAGGTCGCCCACTTCGAGCGTGCCGAGGAACAGGTCGGGGACCACGTCGCCGTTGGAGCCGACGCAGCGGGTGATCACGTTGGCATATGGGTGGACGCGCGCCTCCTCGGGCGAGAGACGCCCGGCGTCCACCTGCTCCTGCACATAGCTGTGATCCTTGCTGAGCTGCGTGAGCACCCCGCCGCGGAGGATGTAGGCACGCGAGTCGCCCACCTGCCCGATCAGGTAGCGACGCGGGAGCAGCGCCAACACGGTCGCGGTGGTGCCCATGCCCCGCTTGTCCTGTTCCTGCAGCGTCCGGCGGAAAATCGCGGCGTTCGCGGCCCGGATCGCACCGACCATCTGGGCCATCAGCTCGTCGTCCGACATGCCGCGCGCCGGGCGATATTCCTCGGCCACCAGCCGGGTGGCCATGTCGCTCGCCACCTCCCCGGCCGCGTGCCCGCCCATGCCGTCGGCCACGATGAAGAGCCCGCGATCGCTGGCCATGAGATAGGTGTCTTCGTTCCCGGAACGCACCACTCCAACATCGGTGCGCGCGGCACAGGAAAAGCGCATCAGCGACTCCCACCAGCAAGGACGATCGCCACGATGGCGAGGAGGATGAGGCCGCCGCCGACCACCCAGGCGAGCGGCCACGAATGCGGCGCGGCATCGGCCAGCATGAAGCGCGGTCCCGGCGTCGAGGGTTCCGGGATGAGCACGGTGAGGACGGGGGGTGGCGAGTCCTCCCAGCGATCGTGCGGCGCGAACACCAGCTCGACGGTGCCGACCCGCACCGCCGAGCCGGGCGCCAGCACCAGCGACCCGTGCACCGGCTCGCCATCCACCCACGTCCCGTTGACCGACCCCAGATCTTCCACCTGCCACACCCCACCGCGCAGCCGCACTTCAGCGTGCGCCGCGCTCACCGAGGGGACATCCAGCACCACCTCGTTGGACGCATCCCGACCAATCCGCACTGTCGGCCGACGGATCGCCAACACCCGACCCAGGGACGCGGTGTCGCGCGGCATGAGGGCCGCAAGCAGTGGTCCCGACCCTGCAGCAGGTGCGTCGGTCGGCGGGTCCATGGCGAGCGAGTCGACCAGGGGAGACTCCTGCGTGTAATGAGCTGGAAACGGGGGAGCGGAAACCTACCAGCCGCCCAAGGGCCGGGGCAAGCGAGGCGTCGAAGTGTCGGACCACGGGGCCATCACGGCCCCATCATCCGTCCTCGATCTCGATCCCCTTGAGCCCTTGCCGGACCCACCCCGAAAAGACGGCGAAGCCCGCCGCAATCGTGAACCACGTGAGGATGCAGCGCCAGATCAGCGTATAGAGGGGGGTCAGCTCGCGGGGCACGTACACGCTCATCACCGCCGCACTAAGCACTTCCGCGATCCCCGAGGCCCCAGGCGTCGGGGCGAAGTAGAGCAGGAAGGTGATCAACGTCTGCAGGAGCAGGACGTCCACGAAATTCGCGTCGAGCCCGACCGCCCGGAGCGCCACGTAGCCCGCGAGCAGCTTGTTGGCGTGACTCGGCCCCGACAAGACGGTGGCCCAGAAAAGCGACAGCCATCCGCGCGGGGTGTTGAATGCCTGCATCGATTCATGGGCGGTGTCGATGCCGGCCTGCACCCCCTCGAGCCGCGCGGCCATGCGCGCGCTCCGGCGCGAGAGCGCCTGGGCCAGCCGGTGCACCAGGCGGGAGACCGCCCGGGGGGCGAGCAGCACCGTGAGCAGGAGCACCCCCAGCACCCCGAAGATCCCCATCGAGCCCTTGAACAGGTCGAGCAGCGAGAGCCCGAGCACGTCGCCCCGGGTGCCGAGAAACTGGCCCGCCCCGAAGGCCAGTGCCAGCGGGCCGCTGAGCGCGAAGAAGATCACGGTCGCGATGAACGACATCAGCGTGATCGTGAGCGCCTTGGCCACCGGGATGCCGGTGCGCTTCATGACGTAGACCATCATCGGCGAGGCGCCTGCCTGCATCGGCGTCACATAGGCACCCCAAGCCCCCATGCCCCCCGCCACCACCAGCCCCGTGAACGATGGGTTCGGGTGTACCTGACGGGCGAGGATCCAGAGGCGCAGTCCGCCGCCCAGCCAATCCATCGAGGCCAGCGCCAGCCCGACCAGCACCCACGGCCACTCAATCCGGGCCAGGGAGGGAAGGAACGCCCCGGCATCTCGACCGTAGAAGAGCACAGCCGCGTACCCCACCAGCGAGATGACAACAAACAACTCGAAGCCGCGCCGCAGCGCAGTCGGGGTCAGAAGACGGGGCATTGCCGTCAAGTTAGCGCCGGGGGGGGAGCGGTGAAAGGTGAAACGTTCCCGGCGGATCCCATGACGGATCCCCGGCCCCGTGACACGACTAGAATTCCCCCGTGTCCCGTCCCGTGATCCGCATCGTCAACGCCCGCCAGCACAACCTCAAGGGCATCACCGTCGACATCCCCCGGCGCGCGCTGGTGGTCGTCACGGGGCCGTCCGGCGGCGGGAAGTCGTCGCTCGCCTTCGACACCCTCTATGCCGAAGGGCAGCGACGGTACATCGAGTCGCTGTCCACCTACGCGAAGCAGTTTCTGGAGCGGATGCCCAAGCCGCTGGTGGACCGCATCGAGGGGATCGCCCCGTCGATCGCGATCGAGCAGCGGGCGCCCGCCATGTCGTCGCGCTCCACGGTGGGGACGGCCACCGAGGTGTACGACTACCTCCGGCTGCTCTGGGCGCGCATCGGCGAGCCGTTCTGCGTGGTCTGCGGTGCCCCGGTGCGCCGCGACACCCCGCAAGGCGCCGCCGATGCGATCGTGGCACGCGCAGCGGCGCGGGTGCAGGTGGCCTTCCCGCTGCCGGCCGCCGCCCGGTCCCGGCACGAGATCGTGGTGGAAAACCTCCGCGCCCTGGGATTCGTGCGGGTCGAGGCCGACGGCGCACCGCACCGGCTCGACGAGCTGCCCGAGGGGCTCGACCTTGCCGGTGCCGGCGAGGTGCTGGTGATCGTCGACCGTCTGGGGGGGGGGATGGCCGACCTCGCCCGCCTCGCCGAGGCGGTGGCCACGGCGTTCGGTGAGGGCGAGGGCATCGCGCTGGCACTCCTCGGCGACGGCACCCGCCTCCGCTTCACCGAGCACCCGGCGTGCAGCGTCTGCGACACCCCCGCTCCGGCGCTCACCCCGGCGCTCTTCTCGTTCAACAACCCGCGTGGCGCCTGCGCAACCTGCAACGGCTTCGGCGCGGTGCTGACCTACGATCTCTCGCTGATTGTCCCCGATCCCACGCGCAGCATTCGTGACGGCGCGATCGACCCGTGGACCAAGCCCCGCTACGAGGCGCAGCGCGCCCTGCTCACGCGCACCGTCCGCGCAGCCGGCGGCGATGCCGACGCGCCGTGGGCCGAACTCGCGCCCGACGTGCAGGAGATCGTGCTCCGCACCACGCCGCGCAAGGGGGCCAAGTTCGTCGGCATCTTCCCGTTCCTCGAGCGGCTCGAGGAGAAGCGCTACAAGCAGTACATCCGCGTCTTCCTGCGGCAGTACCAGCTGGCGCACGAGTGCCCCGACTGCGTGGGCACGCGCCTCAAGCCGGCGGTGCGCGCCGTGCGGATCGCCGGGCAGTCGATCGCCGACATCGCCGCCCTCACCGTGGACGACCTCACCACCTGGCTCACCGGACTCGAGCTCACCGACGGGGCCCGCATGATCGCCGACCTGATCCTGACGCAGGCGATGGCGCGCGTGGACTACCTCCGTGATGTCGGCCTGGGCTACCTCTCGCTCGACCGCCAGTCACGCACCCTCTCTGGCGGCGAGGCCCAGCGGATCGCGCTCGCCAACGCGCTCGGCTCTCAGCTCGTGGATGCCCTCTACGTGCTCGACGAGCCGTCGATCGGGCTTCATCCGCGCGACACCGATCGCCTCATCGGGTTGATGCGCCGCCTCCGGGATCTGGGCAATACCGTGGTGGTGGTGGAACACGACCCAGCCGTGATTGCCGAGGCCGACTGGATGCTCGAGTTGGGCCCCGGCGCCGGCGCCAAGGGTGGGCACCTTGTCCACGCCGGCCTGGTGAGCGAGGCGGGACACACGCTCACCGGCGCCTATCTCGAGGGTCGCAAGCGGATCGGCGTCCCCAGTGCCCGACGCCCGGTGCAGGGGCCCCGGCTCCGGCTCACCGGCGCGTCGCTCCACAACCTCAAGGACGTCGCCATCGAGATCCCGCTGGGCACGCTCACCGCCATCACCGGCGTGAGTGGCTCAGGCAAGAGCACCCTGATCCA
>JBBQQJ010000129.1:0-7436 GCA_038216165.1 Gemmatimonadales bacterium
CCCGGGATTCCCCCCCCCCCGCTCCCGTGCGACCCAGGTCAGCGCGACCCCCGCGCTGCCCCACGGGACGAGGGGAGGGAACCAGGTGATGTCGGGGGGGACGGGGAGCGCGAAGCCGTGCAGCGTGACCCACTGCTTCACGTGAATCCCCATCGAGGCGATCTTGCGCCCGCCCACCCAGACGCCGGTCTTGCCCTCCACACGCGCGCCGACCAGCCCGAGCGTGGCCAACGCCTCAATCAGGGCCGCCTCGAGGGTGCGGAGGTACCAGTGGAGATCCTGGCGGTGCCCGGTCAGGTCGAGGATCGGGTAGCCGACGAGCTGGCCGGGGCCGTGCCAGGTGACGTCCCCCCCCCGTTCAATCTCCACCACATCCGCGCCCAGCGCCCGGAGCGCCTCGGCCGGGACCGGGAGGGAGCCCGCCTGGGTGCCCCGACCCAGCGTGTAGACCGGGTCGTGCTCGACGAGGAGGAGCAGGTCATGGGGGAGGGTGCCGTCGAGACGCCCGAGGCGCAGGGCGCGCTGCAGTGCCAGCACCTCGGCGTACGGCCGGCGCCCGAGGTCGACGACCTCGAGCGGGGCGCTCATGTGGCCGAGGTGGCGGCCAGCCGCCGGGCGCGACGAGCGGCCAGGGCGGCGAGCAGCAGCCCAGTCCCGGCCAGGCCGGGGAGGAGCGCGACGCCGAGCAGCTCCCGCACGGCAGTGGTACCGATCGCCCCGAGCACGAAGCCGCCGAGCACGGCGACCATGGTGAGCCCGAAGCGGCGATAGGTCGAGGCGATCGGGCGCATCAGCCACCAGGCCACCAGGCCGCTGCAGAGCAGCGTGACGACAATCCCGTAGGTGATCAGGTTCACGTGGGCGGCGTCGGGGGCGAGGGCCGCCACCGAATCGATCCCGCTCGCCAGCGCCATCCGGTACGTCCCCCAGGTGACCAGAGAGAGCGAGGCAACCGCGGTGCCGAGGCCCGCGCCGATGGACGCCGTCGCGAGGCCGACCTGATCCTCGGTGGCGGCGGCATCGCCGAGCGGGTTGGGGGAGAGCGGGGCGTCGGTCATGGCGAGAAAACGGAGCACAGAGAACAGCGAACAGCGATTCGAGGTGGGGCCTCTGCGCTCCGTTCGCTGTGCTCCGTTCGCCGTCTAGATGTGCAACGCGCGGCCGAGGGAGTCGAGTGCCGCCTCGGCGATCGCCTCCGACAGCGTCGGGTGGGCGTGGATCGCGAGGTCCACTTCCTCGACGGTGTACTCGTTGGTGCGTGCGAGGATCAACTCGTGGATGAGTTCCGAGGCATGCCCACTGACAATGTGGGCACCGACGATCTCGCCGTACTTGGCGCCGCGGATGATTTTCACGAAGCCATCGGTCTCGTTGGAGGCACGGGCCCGGCCATTGGCGGAGAACGGGAAGCGGCCGATGGTCACCTCGATCCCCTGGTCCTTGGCCTGCGCCTCGGTGAGGCCGACGCTGGCGACCTCGGGGTGGCAGTAGGTCACGCTGGGGACGTTGCTGTAGTCGATCGCCTTCGGGTGGTGTCCGGCGATCACCTCCGCCACGTGCACCCCCTCGCGCGTGCCCTTGTGCGCCAGCATCGGCGGGCCGGCGACGTCACCCACCGCGTAGACCCCCTTCACGGAGGTCTCGAGCGTGACCGGGTTGACCTGGATGAAGCCGCGCTCGGTGAGCTTGACGCCGACCTTCTCGAGGCCGATCTCCTCGGTGTTCACGTCGCGCCCGGCCGCCATCAGCACCTTATCGGCAGTGATCGTTTCGGTCTTGCCGCCGACCTCGATGGTCAGCGTTGCCGCGGCGGCCTGCACGTCGGCCTTCGTCACCTTCACGCCGGCGTGGACGGCGATGCCGCGCTGCTTGTAGCTCTTGGCGATCACGTCCGAGCACTCGGCATCCTCGATCGGCAGGATGCGGGGCAGTGCCTCGATCAGCGTCACCTCGGTGCCGAAGGCATTGAAGATGTCGGCAAACTCGCAACCGACGGCGCCGGCGCCGACGATGGCGAGCCGCTTCGGGGCGGCCTCGAGGAAGAGGGCCTCATCGGAGGTGATGACCACCTTGCCGTCGATACCGAGGCCGATCTGCGGGATGCCCTTGGTGCGGGAGCCCGTCGCGAGCACGATCGCCTTCGTGGCGGTGAGCACGTCGCTGCCGACCTGCACCGTGGTGGCGGAGGTGAGCACGCCGGTGCCCTTGATCACGGTCACCTTGTTCTTCTTCATCAGGAACTCGGCGCCCTTCGAGTTCTGATCGGCCACCTTGCGCGAGCGCTTCATCGCCACGCCGTAGTCGCCGCTGACGTCGCCGGTGGTGATGCCGTTCTCCTTCGCGTCCTTCTTGATGCTGTTCAGCAGCGCAGCGGAGTGCAGCAGGGCCTTGGTCGGGATGCACCCGATGTTGACGCAGACGCCGCCGAGCTTGTCGCGCTCGACGACGGCGGCGCTCAACCCGAGCTGCGAGGCACGGATCGCCGCGGGATAACCGGCGGGACCCCCACCGATGATGATGACGTCAAACGACTGATTGGGCATCTATGGAACTCCCGGTAAGGGATGGGACCTGCAACCGGCGACCTACCACACCAACGCCAGCGGATTCTCGAGCATCTCGACCAGCGTCTTCAGGAACTGGGCGCCGGTGGCGCCGTCGACCACACGATGATCGCAGGACAGGGTCATCCGCATCCGGCGGCGTACCACGACCTCGCCCCCCATCACCACGGGCTTCGGCTCGATGCGGCCGACGGCGAGGATCGCGACCTCGGGCGGGTTGATGATCGCCGTGAAGTCATCGATCCCGAACATGCCGAGGTTGCTGACGGTGAACGTTGCGCCGGTGTACTCCCCGGGTGCCAACTTCTTGGCCTTCGCCCGGCCCGCCAGCTCGCGGACCTCGGCGGCGATCTCGCGCAGCGACTTGCGGTCAGCATGGCGGATGATCGGTGTGATCAATCCCTCCTCGACCGCCACTGCCACACCCACATGCACGTCCTGCCACTGGCGGATCTTGTCGTCCATCCACCAGGCGTTGACGAACGGGTGGCGCGTGAGCGCCTCCGCCGAGGCGCGGATGATGACGTCATTGAAGGAGAACTTCCCCTTCTCATCGCGTGCCAGCAGTGCCTCGCGCGCCTCGTGCACACGCTCCATGTCGACCTCCACCGTGAGGTAGAAGGTCGGGATCGGCCCGATCGACTGCACCAGCCGCTTGGCGATGGTCTTGCGCATCGGTGACAGCGGCAGGTCGCGGTACACGGACGCGCCCACCCCCGTTGGTGCCGCGGCCCCGGCCGGAGCCGCGATGGCGCCGTCGAGGTCGCGCATGATCACCCGCCCGTCGGGGCCGCTGCCGGCCACGGTGGCGAGGTTGATACCGCGTTCGGCAGCCATCTTGCGCGCCACCGGCGAGGCCTTGATGCGCCCCCCCTCCGCGTGCTCCGGCGCGGCCGGTGCCTGCTCGGGCGCCGCCTCCGGCGACTCGTCCGCCGCCACCGCCTCGGCCTTCGGTGCTTCGGGGGCCGGCGCTGGCGCCTCGGGCTCGGGCTCAGCGTTGGGCTTGGCCTCGGCCTTGGCCTTGGCCGGCGCAGCGGACGCGCCGCCGGAGGCCTTCCCGCCGCTGGCCGGAATCTCCTCGCCCTCGGCACCGATCCAGCCCACCACTTCGGCCACCGGGACGGTGTCGCCGTCGCTGACCACGCGCTTGAGCAGGATGCCGTCGGCGCGCGCGACCAACTCCATCACCGCCTTGTCGGTCTCGACCTCGGCCAGCACGTCGCCGGTGGCGACCGCGTCACCTTCGGCCTTCTTCCATTCGACCAGGCGTCCCTCCTCCATCGTCGGGGAGAGTGCCTCCATCACAACCTTGGTAGCCATGTCAGTCCCGGTAGCAGACGTTGCGGACGGCGTCGGCGATCTTCCCCGCGTCGACCTTGGCAGCCTTCTCGAGGTGCTTGTTGTACGGCATCGGTACGTCCGCCTGGTGGACCCGGAGAATCGGCGCGTCGAGCGCGTCGAACGCCTCGCGCTGGACCAGGTCGACGACCTGCGCCCCCACGCCGGCGAAGCCCCAGCCCTCTTCGGCAATGACCAGTCGGTGCGTCTTGCGCACGGACGCAAGCACGGCGGCCTCGTCGAGCGGCCGGATCGTGCGGAGGTCGATCACCTCGACGTCGAGGTCTTCCTTTTCCAGCGTCCGGGCCGCGTTGAGGGCCGGGGCCACCGTCTTGGAGTGGCAGACGATGGTGGCGGAGCGGCCCTCGCGCTTGACGTCGGCGACCCCGATCGGCACGAGGTAGTCCGCATCCTCGGGCACCTCGCCCTTGAGGTTGTAGAGCATCTCGCCCTCGATGAACACCACCGGGTTCTCGTCGCGGATCGCGCTCTTGAGCAGCCCCTTGGCATCGGCCGGCGTGGCCGGCATCACCACCTTGAGCCCCGGGATGTGGGCATACCAACTCTCGAACGCCTGCGAATGCTGCGCACCGAGCTGGAGCGCCGCGCCGCCGGGGCCGCGGAAGACGATCGGGCAGCTGAACTGCCCCCCGCTCATGTAGCGGATCTTGGCGGCGACGTTGACGATCTGGTCGATCGCCAGCAGGGCGAAATTCCAGGTCATCATCTCGACGACGGGGCGCAGGCCCACCATTGCCGAGCCGACGCCGATGCCGGCGAAGCCCAGCTCGGCGATCGGCGTGTCGACCACGCGCCGGGCACCGAACTCCTCGAGCAGGCCGCGCGAAACCTTGTAGGCGCCGTTGTACTCGGCCACTTCCTCGCCCATCAGGTACACGGCGTCGTCGCGTGTCATCTCTTCGCGAAGCGCGGCATTGAGGGCATCCCGGTATGTGAGCGTCGCCATCTATGCCTCCACCGCGATTGTGCCACTTCCGGCGACGCTCATCCCGAGCGAGCCCGGCGAACGACGGATCTCTTGGCCCATCACGCTGTCTCCTTCGCGGGGGCGAGCACATCCGTCCACAGTTGGTCCGGCTCGGGGTCGGCCGAGTTCTCGGCAAACTCCACCGCGTCGGCAACCTCGGCCTTGATCTCTTCCTCGAGCGCGGCCATCGCATCGTCGTCGAGCAGGTCGGCCTCGCGCATCCGCGCCTCGAGCACCTCGATCGGATCGCGGCGGCGGAACTCCTCCACCTCGTCCTTGGAGCGATAGGTGCCATGCGGGGCGTCGGACATCGAGTGGCCCACGTAGCGATAGGTACGGATGTCCATCAGGGTGGGCCCCTCACCGGCGCGCGCCCGCGCGACCGCCTCGTCGGCGGCCTCGCGCACGGCCACCACGTCCTGGCCGTCCACCACCACGCCCGGCATCCCGTAGGAGGCGGCCCGGTCGGCGAGATCGGTGATCGCCGAGGAACGACGCACCGAGGTACCCATGCCGTAGCCGTTGTTCTCGATCACGAAGATCGCCGGGAGCTTCCACAGCCCCGCCATGTTGAGCGTTTCGTGGAACGAACCGATGTTGGCTGCCGCCTCCCCGAAGAAGGTGAGCGAGACCTGCTCGGTCTGACGGTACTTGGCCGCGAAGGCGAAGCCGGCGCCGAGCGGGATCTGCCCGCCGACAATCCCGTGCCCGCCCATGAAACCGAGGGCCTTGTCGAAGAGGTGCATCGAGCCGCCCTTGCCGCTCGAGCAGCCGGTCGCCTTGCCGTACAGCTCGGCCATCACGCTGCGCGCCGTCATCCCGCGCGCCAGCGCCTGGCCGTGCTCACGGTAGGCCGAGATGACGTAGTCATCCTCCCGCAGGGCGGAGATCATCCCGACCGCGACGGCTTCCTGTCCGATGTAGAGGTGGCAGAAGCCGCCGATGAGGCCGATGGAATAGGCCTCGCCCGCGCGCTCCTCGAAGCGACGGATCAGCACCATCATCCGGAGCCAATCGTGCCAGTTGTCCTGGTACGCATCGCTGTCACCGCGTCGGGCGGACGGTCCGGCGGTGTCGGTGGAGACAGCCATTCAGACATTCTCCGTGGTGAGGACAGGGCGCGCGGTCTCGGGGCCATTGGGCTGGGCCCTGGCTGAACGCACCTGGTCCCACGCGTGGTAGGACGAGCGGGTCAGCGGCGAGCTCTCGACATGGGAGAACCCCATGGCGAGGCCGATCTCGCGCAGCTCCGCGAATTCGTCAGGCGTGTAGTAGCGCACCACGGGGAGGTGGCCGTCGGACGGCCGGAGGTACTGCCCCATGGTGAGAATGTTGACGTCGCTGCGGCGCAGGTCACGCATGCAGGTCAGCACTTCGTCCCACTCCTCGCCCATGCCGAGGATGACCCCCGACTTGGTGAGGGCGTGGGGGTCCATCTGCCGGGCCGTGGCGAGCAGGCGGAGGGCCCGGTCATAGCGCCCTCCTGGGCGGGCAAGGCGGTAGAGCCGCTCGGCCGTCTCGAGATTGTGATTGAGAATGTCGGGGCGCGCATCCATGACGATCTGCAGCGCCCGCGCGGAGCCCTTGAAATCAGGGATCAGCACCTCGACGGAGGTCTCGGGGCGCCGCGCCTTGATCTCGGTGATGCAGCTGGCGAACGCCTCGGCCCCCCCATTGGGCAGGTCGTCCCGATCAACCGAGGTGATGACCACATGGGCCAGGCCCATCCGCTCGACCGCCTCGGCCAGTCGCGCGGGCTCGGCCGCGTCGAACGCCTTGGGGGTGCCGTGCGAGACGGCGCAGTAGGCACAATTCCGGGTGCAGACGTCGCCCAGAATCATGAAGGTGGCGGCCTTGTGCTCCCAGCACTCGCCGATGTTCGGGCAGCGGGCCTCTTCACAGACGGTGTGCAGGCCGAGCTCCCGCATCATCTGGCGGAGCCGGAGGTACTCGCTGCCACCGGGGGCCTTCACCTTGAGCCACGACGGCTTGCGCACGATCGGGCCGGACGGCGCCACGGCGGTTGCTCCCCCGCCGAGAGCGGGGGTTTGGCGGGTCAATTGTACGAGCGGAACGGCCACGCGAGTCCTCGTCTCCTTCCGGATTCAGCCCGGAAAGATAGCCGGATCGGGGGGGCCTTGGCGACCCTCTTAGGTCGGGACGCTGCCCACGAAGAGGATCGGCATGGTCGGCGTGGTCGACCCGCCGGCCGGCTCGCGGGTGACCGCCACGGCCTGCACGGTCCCGCTGGTCGGGAGCTCAACGGAGGCGAGCAGCGCCGTGCCGTCCGTAGCCGGGACGAAGGTCCTCGAGGGGACCGGGACACCGTCAACGATGTACCAGAGTTGGTACGTCTCACCGGCGGGGATCGGATCGAGGGCCACGGCGCTGAGGACGGCGAGCTGGCGCTTGCGATCGAGCAGCACCCGGACCCGTGGGGTGGGGGCGCCGGTCGCCGCGAGGGTCACCAGCTCGGTCGTGGGGTCCACCACCAGGGCGAGCAGGGAGTCCCGCGCGGCGAGCTCCTCGGTGATCACCGTGACCTG
>JBBQQJ010000130.1:0-7404 GCA_038216165.1 Gemmatimonadales bacterium
CCGCTGCCCACCCGAAAGCTCGTGCGGGTAGCGCGTCCCGAACTCCTCGCATCCCACCAACGCCAGCAACTCCGCCACCCGCCGTGCGGCCGCGCCGCGCGCGAGCCCGAAGGCGACGTTCTCCGCCACGCGGAGGTGCGGGAAGAGGGCGAGGTCCTGGAACACCATCCCGACGCCGCGCAGCTCTGGTGGCACTGACGTCCCCCCCCCAGCGACGACGCGGTCGGCGATCGTGATCGTCCCGGCGGTCGGCGCCTCGAGCCCCGCCACCAGCCGGAGGAGGGTGGTCTTCCCCGAGCCGCTCGCCCCGACCACCGTGAGCAATTCGCCGGGGGCCACCGTGAGGGACACGCCGTCGAGGGCCGGGCGCGGTGCGCGCGGCCACTCCTTGCACACGCCCTGCACACGGAGCGGGGTCATCCGTCCTGCCGCCGCGCCAGACGATCGAGGAGGAGGACCGGGACGAGACCCACCAGCACGATGGCCAGCGCGTAGGGCGCGGCTTGGGCGGGTCGCTCATCGATCGCGAGCTGGAACGCCTGCGTCGCGAGCGTGTCCACGTTGAACGGCCGGAGCGCGAGGGTGATCGGCAGCTCCTTCATGACATCCACGAACACGAACAACAGCGCCGCCCCCACCGGCCCGGCCAGCATCGGCAAGATCACCCGGCGGAGCAGGCGGCGCGGGCTGGCACCCAGCGTGCGCGCGGCATCGTCCACCGAGGGCGGGACCGCGGCGAGCCCCGCTTCGAGCGGCAGGTGCGCCACCGCGAGAAAGCGCACGAGATAGGCAAAGAGCAGCGCGACCACCGTCCCCACGAGGAGGAGTCCCGGAGGGGTGCCGGTCACTGTTGCCACCACCCGACCGAGCCCACGATCCATCGCGGCGACGGGTGCGAGCACGCCAACCGCGACGACCGCACCGGGCATGGCATACCCCAGGCCTGCGACGCGGGCCGCGCCTCGGGAGAGGGTGCTGCGGGTGAGCCGCACCGCCCACGCGAGGATGAGCCCGGCCCCGACGGCGAGGAGCGCGGCGGCCACGGCGAGCCCGACGGCGGTGGCGAGCAGTCCCACAAACTCCGCGTCGAGTTCTGCCGCCGCGGTGGCCGACGCCCACCAGGTGAACTGCAGCACTGGCACCGCGAAGCCGAGCCCCACCGGCACGGCGCACGCGAGGGTCGCGAGCCAGCGTCCCCCCCCCAGAAGGCGATGGCGCGCCACCGGACGCGCCACCGCCTCGCCACCGCTCCACCGCCGCCGCCCGCGCAGGGCACGCTCCAGGAGGAGCAGCACCAGCACGGCGCCCATCAGCAGCGCGGAGAGGCGCGCGGCCGCGTCGAGGTCGCCGAAGCCGAACCAGGCGCGGAAGACCCCGGTGGTGAGCGTGGTGACGCCGAGGTAGCGCGAGGCGCCGTAGTCGGCGAGCGCCTCCATGGCGACCAGGGCGGCGCCGGCCGCGATGGCGGGCCGGGCCAACGGCAGCGCGATGCGTCGGATGATCGTCAGCGGCGGCTGGCCCAGCGTGCGCGCCGCCTCGAGGAAGGTGCGGTTCTCGTCACGGAACGCGGCGCGGGCGGTGAGGAAGACATACGGATAGAGCGCCAGGGCGAGGATCACGATCGCCGCCGCTGGCCCGGCGACCGCCACCTGCACGAAGCGATCGGCCGCACCCGGCACCCACGCGCGCACCACCGCTTGGACGGGGCCGGTGACATCCAGGAGCCCGCTCCACGCGTGCGCCGCGAGAAAGGCAGGGACCGCCAGCGGGAGGACCAGGGCGCGTTCGAGCAGGGCGCGCCCCGGGAACTCGCAGGTGGCCACGAGCCACGCCGTGACGGTGCCGAGCACGATCGCAAGCGACGTCACGCCGAGCACGAGGAGCAGGGTGCCCCGCAGGTAGGACGGCAGGACGGTGGCGGCGAGGTGCGCCCAGGTGTCACCGGCCGGTGAGGTCAGACGCCATGCCACCGTCAGCAGCGGCGCACTCACGGCGGCAGCCACCACCAACGCCGCGGCCGACCATCCCCCCCAGCGGTGCACTAGCGCCAGCCGGCCCGGTCGAAGGCCGCCACCGCCGCGGCATTGCGCTCACCGAGGACGGCGAGCGAGAGCGTGTCGGCGCGGAACGGGCCCCACGCTGCGAGCGCGGCTGCCACCGCCACGGACGGCTTGACGGGGTACTCGTAGTTCCCTTCGGCGAACTGGCGCTGCACGGCATCACTGACGAGGAACTCGATGAAGCGCCGGGCATTGGTGGGGTGGGGTGCACTCACGGTGATCCCGATCCCGCTCACGTTCACGTGGGTGCCGCGATCGCCCTCGGCCTGATTCGGGAACACCACGCCGATCGCTTCGCCCACCCGACGCTCGTCGGCATCGGCCGACTGCTGCAGCCGGGCGAGGTAGTAGGTGTTGACCAGCGCGACGTCGCCCTCCCCCGCGGCGATCGCCTTGAGCTGGTCAGTGTCGCCGCCACTCGGCTGGCGGGCCATGTTCGCCGCGACGCCCGCTGCCCACGCTGTGGCGGCGGAGTCGCCCACCTCGGCGATCAGCGCGGCGAGCAACGACTGGTTGTACACGTTGTCGGAGGAGCGCACCAGCACCTTGCCGCGCCAGGCCTCGCCGGTCAGCGATTCATAGGTTGGAATCGTGGCAGGGTCCACCCGGTCCTTCGCGTAGGCGATCACCCGGGCACGGCGCGTGATCCCGAACCAGCGGCCTTCCGGGTCACGCCACTCGGCGGGAATCGCCGCCTCCAGCGAATCGCTCCGGGTCGGCTGCAACAGCCCCAGCGTGACGGCCCGATGCAACCGCCCCGCGTCCACCGTGATCAACACGTCGGCCGGCGAGGCACTCCCCTCCGCCTCGAGTCGGGTGATGAGTTCATCGGCGCCGGCGGTGACCACGTTCACCGCGATCCCGGTCTCCTCCGTGAAGCGCGCGAAGAGTGCCTTGTCCACGTCGTAGTGGCGATGCGTGTAGACGTTCACCGCGGGCTCCTCCCCGGTCGCGGGGGCGGGGCGGTCCCCGCAGGCGGTGGCGCCGAGGGCGAGGGCAGCGAGGAGGTGGAAACGGCAGGATCGGGACACTGTGGCCTTCTTGCGAATGAGAAGCGTTTGCATCGAAATACCTGACCAACTTTGTCCCCTTTCCCCGCGTGGGTCAACCCGGTTGGGGCCCGCTTATTTTTGGGGCATGTCTGAACCGACCTCTGCCCCCGTCCCGTCCGAGCCGTTCACCCGTGCCTCGATCTACCTCAAGCCACTGTTCGAGGCGCATGGCTTCCGCACCGTGGCGCGGGAGTACGCGGAGGGAGAGGAGGCGAGTGCGTCGGCGGAATACCGCCTGGGGAATCTCGCCTTCCGCCTGGTGTGGGAGGGGACGGAGCGCTCGCTGTGGATCGAGGCGGCGCGCGCGGCCGATGGTGCCATCATCTCGCGGTGGGTGGATATCGAGTGGGCGGTGGCCGGCGAGCGGCTGCCGCTCGACGCGGCGCTGGACGATGCTCGTCTGGAGCGGCTGGCTGCGGCGGTGGTGGCGTTTCTGGCGCCTCCCGCCGCCGACTGAGTGCCGCGTGGGTTAGTGGTGCGCCCCGTGCTGGCCGCGGGCCATGGCGAGGTGGTGCGGCTGGTGATGGGCGCCGTCAGTGAGGAGGCCGACCACGCCGAGGGCCGTGATGCGGGCCAGGGTGGCACGGTCGTCGGGCGCGGCGGCGGTCACGGTGAGGCGGATCCCGGAGGCGATCGGCTCGGTGCGCGCCGCGTAACGCGGCAGGGCATCGAGCTCCTTCGCGTGGGCCGGCAGCATCCGACTGATCGCCGCGGCCACCCGCCCCGTCCCGGTCACGTCAAAGCGGACGCCACCAGGAATGGGGTGGGCCACGACCTGACTCTGCATCACGACATCGTCCATGTCGATCAGGTGCTGGCGCAGCGCCTCGATGTCCACGGCGGTCCAATCGGTGGTGGGGTCGGCATCGAGGATCGCCACGATCTCCGCGATGGTCGCGAAGGCGGCTTGCCCGGCTTCGGTGGGGACGGGTGCAGCGTCGTGGGTCATCCCCGGGGTGTGGACCATCCCGGGGGTATGGACCTGCGCGGCCGCGGGCACCGCCGCAAGGAAAAGCAGGAGGGCGAGTGGGGTGAGGCGGGGCATCGGTCGTCTCCTAGAGGATGAAGCCGGAAAGCTACGCCGAACCGCCGCCGAGACCACTATTTTGGTCCCATCGTGCGCGCGCCCGCGAACTATCCAACCTGGAGCCGTTCTCGTCGTGAAGCCTCACCTGCTGTTGTTGCTGTGCACTGCCGTGCTCTCGGCTATGACGCGGCCGCTCCCCGCCCAGGGTCCTCCCGAGGATCGGGGGACCCTGACCTTGCTGCGCGTCGCGATCGACTCGGCCACGTGGGAGGACGTCCACGCCTCGGTGTTCCTCCCCGAGGCGTTCGGCGGCGTCACCACCGCCGCCAGTGGCACGGTGTCCTTCTGTGGTCGGTTCGCCTGCCTGGTGCTGCTGCGCGAGGGTGAGGTGGCGCCGCTCGGCACGGTGGGATTGGGTGTACAGTCCGCGCGTGGCGGCCGCTTCAGCCCGGTCGACAGCGGGGCCCTGCCGCCAGGGATCACTGTGGCAGCGGTGGCAGCCGCTCCCGCCCCCGATTTTACCACCGACTCCGACTCCCTCGGCATCATCTACGACCTGACCGGCGTGGTGCTCGCGCTACCCCCTGCGCTGTTGGTGCCGATCGGGCAAGCGATGCATCGCGCCGGCATCCGGGTGGACGTCGATGGCACCATGGTGACTGTCAGCTTTGGGGCGGCAACGCTCCATCTGGTGCCGGCCTGGGAAACACCAGGGGTGCAGGAACTCACCTTTCTGCTGCGTCGGGAGGCCGCCGGCAACCCCACCTACCGTTTCGGCGGGCGCTCGGCGCTGCGCTTCGGTCCTGGCCGCACCGCGACATGGAGCTTCTGACCTCCGCGGTCCACTATCTTTGGGCATGAGGAAAGCACCGATTCCCGCGCGCGAACTGGAACGCCTGGCGGCGCTGCGTGCCTCTGCCATCCTCGATTCCGATCCTGAGGCGGCGTTCGACGACCTGACCCAGATCGCCTCGCTGGTGTGCGAGACCCCGATCTCGCTGGTCACCTTCATCGATGCCGACCGCCAATGGATCAAGTCACGGGTTGGGGCCGATCTGGTGGAGACGACCCGCGATGCGGCGTTCTGCGCGCGCGCCCTCGACATCCCGCACCCGGTGCGTGAAGTGCCCGACGCCACGCGCGACGCGCGCTTCGCCGACAACGAGTACGTGACGGGGGACCCCGCCCTTCGCTTCTACGCCGGGGCCACGATCCGATCCGCCGACGGCCACGGGATGGGAACGGTGTGCGTGATCGACACGAAGCCCCGGCAGCTGACCGACACCCAGCGGGAGGTGCTCGCGGCGCTGGCGCGGCAAGCGAGCACCCTCCTGGCGCAGCGCCAGGTGGCGCAGCAGCTCTTCGCTGCCCTCGAGGAGGTACGGCAACTGAACGAGCTCTTGCCGATCTGCACCTTCTGTCATCGGGTGCGCGACGATTCCGATTATTGGGCGGATCTCAATGCCTACCTGCGAGACCACGCCGGATCGCAGTTGTCGCATGCGATCTGTCCGGACTGCTTGACCGATCGTTTCGGGGAGCTCCTCGGGGAAGGGACGATGACGTGACGGCGACGGTGGTGTTTGGTGGCGGATGTTTCTGGTGTCTGGAGGCGGTGTTCGAGCGGCTGCAGGGGGTGCAGTCGGTGGCCTCCGGCTACGCCGGCGGGGCGCGGCCCACCCCGAGCTATCATCAGGTCTGCAGCGGGGCGACCGGGCACGCCGAGGTGATCCAGGTGACGTACGATCCCGTCGTGATCAGCCACGCCGACCTGTTGCGGCTCTTCTTCGCCTTCCATGACCCGACCACGCGCGACCGTCAGGGGCCGGACGTCGGGACGCAGTATCGATCGATCATCGTGGCGGCCGATGCCGACGAGGCCGCCCTGGTGCGGACGGTGATTGCGGACCTGACGGCGGCCGACACCTTCGGGGCGCCGATCGTGACCGAGGTGGTGATCGGTGCACCATTCTGGCCGGCCGAACCGGAGCATGCGCAGTACTATCGTCGCAACCCGGCGCAGGCCTACTGTCGGGCGATGATCGCCCCGAAGGTGGCCAAGCTGCGCGCCGCCTTTGCCGACCGCCTCAATCCGGAGTTTGCGTGACGCCGCCCGCCCCCACCCCGCAGCAGAAGGTTGTCGAGTGGCTCAAGGCCGCGGTCTGGACGATTGCCGCGTGGTTCCTGCTCACCACCTTCGTGGTGCAGGCCTTCCGGATCCCGTCGCCGAGCATGGAGAAGACGCTGCTCGTGGGAGACGTCCTCTTCGTGAACAAGTTCCTCTTCGGGGCCAAGCTGCCCTTTGTCGATGTGCGTCTCCCGGCGGTGCGCGAGCCGCGGCGCGATGACATCGTGGTGTTCAAGTCGCCGGTGGAGGACTCGATGATCGTCAAGCGGTTGATCGGGGTGCCGGGTGACACGCTGGCGATGCGAGGTGGGGTGCTGCTGCGCAACGGTGCCCCGCTGGAGGAGCCCTACGCGCAGGCGACCGAACCGGAGTGGACGGCGGGCGATATCACGCGGCAGGCGATGCGCGGGATGCAGCTCCCGCACTACGTGGGTCCCGATCCGGCGAGCTACCTCCCCGATGTGCACGACTGGGGCCCGCTGGTGGTCCCCAACGATTCGCTCTGGATGATGGGTGACCATCGCGACCAGTCGCGCGACTCGCGCTTCTGGGGCCTGGTGCCCCGGGCGAACGTCCGCGGCACGCCGGTGCTCATCTATTACTCGTGGGATCCCGCAAGCTACCGGCCGTTGCCGTTCCTCTCGGCGGTGCGGTGGTCGCGAATCTTCTCGGTGCCCCGCTAACCCGAGTTCATCGGGACAGCTCCGCACCGAGGCCACGCTGCTGATGCTCCGGCATGCGTTCGAGCCGATGGCCTGCTCGCGCGTCTGCAGGCCCCCCCGTTGGACCGTTCCCGCCCGTGAATCCGTCCCACACCAGGAGCACACCATGAAGTGGACATCCCGCGGCCGATCGGCCAATCTGGAGGATCGTCGGGGTGCGTCCGGCGGTGGGGGGGGCATGGGCCGGCTGGGCCTCGGCGGCATCGTCATCGTGGTGGTCATCGCCCTGGTGACGAAGCAGAATCCCCTCGCGCTCCTCGGCGCCCTCGGCGGGATGGAGGGTGGTGCACCGCCCGCGGCCGCGGCCCCGCTCGACGATCCGGCGGAGGAGCAGGCCGTGGCGTTCGTCTCGTTCGTGCTCGATGATGCCCAGGCGATGTGGTCCACGCTGGCGCCCACCCTGGGCGCGCCTTAC
>JBBQQJ010000131.1:0-7341 GCA_038216165.1 Gemmatimonadales bacterium
TGTTCGCGGTGTTCCCCCCCCCCGCCATCTTCATGTAGAGGCGCATGCTGGCGGCGATGTCCTGCGCGCCCAGCAGCGCGGCGCGGTCAGCCGAGAGCTCCGACTTCCGCGACCACTCGAGGAACGCGAACTTGACCGGCAGGAGCACCACCCCGGCGAGCATCGGCAGCGCGCCGAGCGAGATGAGGAAGAGGATGGCGGCGATCGTGCGGTAGAGCGAATGCCCGCTCATCACGTGGCCGAGCTCGTGGGCGAGCAGCGCGCGCTGCTCATCGGTGTCGAGGAGCTCGAGGGCCGAGGAGTTGATCACGATAAAGGGGTCGTCAATGCCGTAGGCGCCGGCATTGAAGATCGGCGTCTGGGTGACGTAGAGCTCCGGGATCCGCTCCCACCCGAAGGTGGCGCAGTTCTCGACGTGGAGGCCCCAGAGGAGCGGGAACTGGGTGGGGCCCACCCGGACGGCGTTGCCCTGGAAGAGGAGGCGGATGCCGCGTTCGCCACCCAAAATGCCGAGGATCCGGCGGATCACCTCGTCCACCCCCGGCACCGACCGGAGGGTCTGGAGGGCGGCGCGATCGGCGGGATGCTCCCACGAGACGGCGGCGATCTCGGGAAGGGTGACACGGGGTCGGGCTGCGGGCAGACTGCTCATCGGAGACTCACCGGTTGAGGATCTCTCATACTACGCACCAGGACGGGTTTCTGTTTCACCCTGCATCATGATCCGGACATCGCTTGATCGAGGTCGGCGATCAGGTCATCCGGGTCCTCGATCCCCACCGACAGCCGGACCAGCGACTCGGTGAGCCCCATCGCCTCGCGCATCGCCACCGGCACCGAGGCGTGGGTCATCGACGCGGGATGGCCGATCAACGACTCCACCCCCCCGAGCGACTCGGCCAGCGCGAAGATCCGCACCGCCTCGACCATGCGCCGGGCCCGGGCGACGTCGCCCATCTCGATGGAGAGCATCCCCCCGAACCCCGACATCTGGGTCGTGGCGAGGGCGTGTTGCGGATGGTCGGGCAACCCGGGGTAGTAGACCCGGACCACGTCGGAGCGCGCATCGAGCCACTGGGCGATCTGCATCGCCCCGATGTTGTGCTGCTGCATCCGGAGCGGCAGGGTCTTGAGTCCGCGGAGCGCCAGCCAGCAGTCGAACGGCCCTGGCACCCCCCCGGCCGCATTTTGGAGGAAACCGAGCCGTTCGGCCACGTCCTCCCGGGCGGTCAGGAGGGCGCCGCCGACCATGTCGGAGTGGCCGTTGAGGTACTTGGTGGTCGAGTGCAGGACGATGTCGGCCCCGAAGGCGAGCGGTCGCTGCAGCACCGGCGTGGCGAAAGTGTTGTCCACCACGAAGAGCAGGCCGAGCGCGGTGGTGAGGTCGCCGATGGCGCGCAGGTCGGCGAGGAACATCATCGGGTTGGTGGGCGTCTCGACGTACACCATGCGGGTCCGCGGCGTGATCGCGGCCTCGATCGCCGCGGTGCTGCGGGTGTCGACGAAGGTGAAGTCGAGGCCGAGCCGGCGGTAGACCTGCTCCATGAGGCGGTGCGAGCCGCCGTAGACGTTCTCGCCCACCACCACGTGATCGCCGCTGCTGAGCAGCTTGAGGGTGGTGTCGAGGGCGGCGAGGCCGCTGCCGAAGGCGAACCCGTGGCTGGCGCCCTCCAGGGCGGCCAGCGCGCGTTCCAGGGCCTCACGGGTGGGGTTCTGGGTCCGGGCGTACTCGTAGCCGGCGTGGGGCTGCCCGAGGGCGTCCTGAACATACGTGGAGGTCTGGTAGATCGGCGGCATCACCGCCCCGGCCAGCGGGTCGGCTTGGTGACCGCCGTGGACCGCCACAGTGGCGAGGCGGTGCGAGGGGTCGCTGTGATTGAGACGCGTCATGCCGGGGCCCGATCGGGTCGAGGGAGGCCGAAGGTTATGCCGCACAACGGCTTGGGGCAACCCGTATTGGTCGGCGGCGGGGCGATCGTATAGCTTGCACGACATGCTGATGGCCCCCCATGCCGATGACGCATCGCTCCGCCGCATCCTGGTGGTGGACGATGATGCCGATATCCGCTCCGTTCTGGAGCGGATTCTGGCTGTGCGTCACTTCGAGGTCGTCACGGCAGGCAGCACGGAGGAGGCACTCGATGCCTTCAACCAGCATGAATTTCCGCTGGTGCTGTCGGACATCCACATGCCCGGCCGCGATGGGCTCTCGCTTCTGGCCGAGTTGCACCGGAAATTTCCGGACACCGCCGTGGTGATGCTGACCGGAAACGCCGACGTGTCGACCGCGGTGGAGTGCCTCAAGCGCGGTGCGATGGATTACCTCAACAAGCCGGTGGTGGTGGAGGAGGTCTGGGCCCGGGTGGACAAGGCGCTGGAGAAGCGCCAGCTCACGCTTGAGGTGCGCCGGCTGCAGGAGGGCTACCAGGCCGACCTCGAGCGGCGCGTTCAGGAGCTTTCGCGCAAGAACACGCGGATGTTCCTCGCGCAGGTGCAGATGGCGGTCCGAATGCTGGAGGCGAAGGATCCGTATACACGCGGCCACAGCACGCGGGTGGCGGAGTACGCCGTCGGGGTCGGGCGCGTCCTCGGGCTGGGCCCGTCCCTGCTCGACGAGCTGCGCCTCGGGGGCGAGCTGCATGACATCGGCAAGATCGGCACGCGTGACGCGGTGCTCAACAAGCCCGGCCGGCTCACGGACGAGGAGTTCGCCGAGATCAAGCGCCATACCACCGACGGGGCGGAGATGCTCGCGTTGCTGGAGGAGGATCATCCCGAGGTGTTGCGGATCGTGCGATGGCACCACGAGCGGCTCGATGGCACCGGCTTCCCGGATGGACTGCGCGGGGAGGCGATCCCGCGGAGCGCCCGGATTGTGGCGGTGGTCGACGCCTACGACGCGATGACCTCGACGCGCGCCTATCGCGAACGCCAGGATCCGCACTGGGCCTACGGCGAGCTCGATCGCAGCAGTGGCACCCACTTCGATGCCGAGGTGGTCGCAGCGTTCAAGCAGGCGTGTCCTCCATCCATGCGCTCCTGATGTCCCCCCCCCTCACCAACGGTTGCCCCTGATGTCCGCCACCCTGATGATTTCCGTCTCCGGCATGCGCGGGCATGTCGGCACCGATCTCACCCCCGAACTGGTTGCCCGCCACGCGGCCGCCCTCGGCGCCTGGGTGCGTTCCCGGGGGGGGCACGTGGTCGTGATCGGCCGCGATGCCCGCACCTCGGGCCCGATGTTCACCCTGGCCGCAACCGCCGGCTTCCAGTCGGTGGGCGTGGACGTGATCGACATCGGGGTGGCGCCCACCCCCACGGTGCAGATGGCGGTGGAGCACCACCACGCCGGCGCGGGACTGATCCTCACGGCGAGCCACAACCCGATCGAGTGGAACGCCCTCAAGTTCGTGGGACCGGACGGGATCTTTCTCGATGCCGAAGCGGGCGCCGCGGTGCGCACCCTCGCCGACAATGGGCCTCCGCGCGCCGGCTGGGACGGCATCGGGAGCGTCACCCGCGATGACGACGCGATCGCGCGGCACCTCGAGGCGATTCTGGCGTTGCCGGAACTCGATGTCCCGGCGATTCGCGCGCGCGGCTTTCACGTGGCGCTCGACTGCGTGCGCGGGGCGGGTGCCCCGACGATGCTGGCGTTGTTCGACCGACTCGGGGCGCGGGTGAGCGGCATCCACCTCGAGGCCGACGGGCGCTTTCCGCACGAACCGGAACCGACCCCGGAGAACCTCGGCGACCTGGCCGAGCTGGTCCGCACCAGTGGCGCCGACATCGGGATGGCGGTGGATCCGGACGTGGATCGTCTCGCCCTGGTGGACGAGACCGGCACGCCGCTGGGGGAGGACTACACGTTGGCACTCGCGGCGCGGGCGGTGCTCGACCGCCAGCCCGCCGGGGCGCCCCGCGTGGTGGTGGCGAACCTCTCGACCTCGCTGGTGGTCGAAGATGCGGCGCGCGCCGCCGATGCCCGGTTCGTCCGGGCGCCGGTGGGTGAGGCCAACGTGGCCCGGGCCATCATCCACGAGGGCGCGGTGGTGGGCGGCGAGGGGAACGGGGGGGTGATCCTCCCGGCGCTGCACGTCGGGCGGGACGCCCCGCTGGCCGCGGCCCTCATATTGCAACGCCTGGTGACCAGCGGCCGCCGACCGAGCGAGCTGGTGGCGGCCGCGCCCCGATATGTGATCGTCAAGGCGAAGGCCGCGCGTGGCGGCGACCTGGCCGCCCAGTATGCCGCGCTGCGGGCGGCGTTTCCGGACGCCGCCGCGGACGATCGCGACGGGCTGCGTCTGTCGTGGTCGGATCGCTGGGTGCACGTCCGTCCCTCGGGCACGGAACCGATTGTGCGAATCATCGCCGAGGCGCCGACGGCGGACTTGGCCAACGACCTGGTGGCGCGCGCGCGCGCCACGGGATAAGGCGGGGCCCACCGGCCACCGCAGAAGGAGCAGGCGAGGATGTGTGGAATTGTCGGCTATGTCGGGCCGCGCGAGGCGGCCGCGATCCTGATGGAGGGGCTCCGCCGTATGGAGTACCGCGGCTATGACTCCGCGGGCATCGCGGTGCTTGACGGCGAGGTGCTCGACATCCGGAAGGCAGCGGGCAAGCTCAGCGTGCTGGCCGGCGAGCTCGGCAACGACGCCCCCCACGGAACGCTCGGCATCGGGCACACCCGCTGGGCCACGCATGGCGCTCCCACCACGCCCAACGCCCACCCGCACACCGACCGCACCGGACGGATCGCGCTGATCCACAACGGGATCATCGAAAATGCCCCGGCGATCCGCAAGGCGCTCGTGGCCCGAGGGCACGAGTTCGACTCGGAGACCGACACAGAAGTGCTGGCGCACCTGGTGGGCGAGCTCTACGAGGGGAACCTCGAGGAGGCGGTGGCCGCCGCGCTCCGCGATGTGGTTGGCGCCTACGGCATCTGCGTCATCTCGGCCGACGAGCCCGGCACCCTGGTGGCCGCGCGCAACGGCTCCCCCATCATCCTGGGCATCGGCGACGACGAATACCTCGTGGCGTCCGACCAGTCCGCCATCGTCGAGCACACCCGCTCGGTGGTCTACCTCGACAATGGCGAGATGGCGATCCTCAGTCGCGACGGCTACCGCGTGCGCACGCTCACCGCGCGGCGCGTGGACAAGCCGGTCAACCAGATCGAGTGGGACATCGAGACGATCGAGCGCGGTGGCTTCGAGCATTTCATGCTGAAGGAAATCTTCGAGCAGCCGGAATCGATCGAGAACACGATGCGCGGCCACCTCCTCGAGGAGACCGGCAACGTGCGCGTGTACGGGCTCAAGCTCGGTGATGACGAGATCAAGAAGATCAAGCGGATCATCATCACCGCCTGCGGCACCTCCTGGCACTCCGGGCTGATCGGCAAGTACATGCTCGAAGAGCTCGCGCGCGTGCCCACGGAGGTGGAGTACGCCTCGGAGTTCCGCTACCGCAACCCGATCGTGGACGAGGACACGCTCGTCATCGCGATCTCCCAGTCGGGCGAGACCGCCGACACGCTCGCGGCGTTGCAGGAGGCCAAGCGCCGGGGCGCCCGGAGCATCGGATTGGTGAACGTGGTGGGCTCCACCATCGCACGTGAGGTGGACGGCGGCCTCTACCTGCGCTGTGGCCCCGAAATCGGGGTGGCGAGCACGAAGGCCTTCACGTCGCAGGTGGTGGCGCTGGCCCTTGTCACCCTGCGTTTCGCGCGGCTCAAGCAGATGTCGCTGCTCGACGGCCAGCGGTACGTGGCCGCCCTCGCCAAGCTCCCGGAACAGATCCGCGAGATCCTCGCCCGGGCCGATGAGGTGAAGGTGCTCGCCGAGCGGTTTGCCGATGCGACGAATGCCCTCTACCTGGGCCGCGGGGTGAACTTCCCCGTGGCGCTGGAGGGGGCGCTCAAGCTGAAGGAGATCTCCTACGTGCACGCCGAGGGGTACCCCGCGGCTGAGATGAAGCACGGACCGATCGCGCTGATTGACGAGAACATGCCAGTGGTGGTGGTCGCTCCGCGCGATGCCGTCTACGGGAAGATCGTGTCGAACGTGCAGGAGGTGCGCGCGCGCGGTGGTCGGGTGATCGCGATCGTGAACCCGAACGAGGAGGAGATCTCCGCGCTGGCGGAGGCGACCTTCATCGTGCCCGAGACGCTCGACCTGCTCTCGCCCATCCTGACGGTGATCCCGTTGCAGCTCTTCTCGTACTACGTGGCCCTGCTGCGCGGGACCAACGTGGACCAGCCGCGGAACCTGGCGAAGTCGGTGACGGTGGAGTGAGGGGCGACTACCCCTCCGCCTGACTGGAGGCCGCGCCGCGGCCGGCGTCGCAGGATCGCCCCCCTGCGCTCAGGGCGCCAGGACCGCGCGCGCCGCCGCCATCACCACCTCGAAGCCCGCGCGCGAACGCTCGCCGCGGGCCTCGTTGCTGGTGTTCACCACGCCGATGATGGCGGTGCGCGAGGCGGGATGCAGCCACAGGAACGAGCGGAATCCGCCTTGCGTGCCGGTATGGCCGATGAGGCGCCCGGTGCCCTCGCCACGCAGGAAGTACGACAGCCCCATCGCTTCGCCCTCCCCGGTGCTCACCACAGCGACCCACATCTCGCGCAATACATCGCGGGGCAGCACCGCATCGAACCGGGCCTGACGTGCGGGGTCGCTGCTGCCCATCAGGAAGCCGGCCCAGGTGGCGAGGTCGGTGATCGGGGCGTTCCATCCGCCGTTGGGAATCGTGATCCCAGGGTCGAAGTCGGGGCCGTTGTCGCGCACCACCTCGCCCGAGCCGTTCCGGAGCACGCTGTACCCATGGGAGCGACGCCCGAGGAGATGGTAGGGTGTGGTGCCGAAGGAGCTTTCGCTGAGGCCGAGGGGCGCGAAGAGGTTCTTCTGCACGTACCCCTGCCACGGATCGCCGGTGACGAGCTCCACGATGCGGGCGAGGTAGAGGAGCGCGGGGTTGCTGTAGCGATAGGCACTGCCGGGGGCGAAGGCGAGACGCACGTAGGGCATCATCGCGACAAGCTGCTCCCAGCGGGTGGGCTCGAACGGTTCCCACGGCTCGCCACGCGTCCAAGGCCACGTCCCGCTGGGGAGGCCGGAGGTATGGGAGAGCAGCATGCGCACGGTGATGTCGTCCATCGTGCCGTACGGGTTGTGGATCTGACGGAGCTCGGGCACCCACTGGGCGGCCGGGGCATCAAGATCGATCCGACCGCGTTGCTGTTGCTGCATCACGGCGCTGGCGGTGAGCGTCTTGGTGATCGAGCCCCAGTGCCAGATGGTCCCGCGGCCGGCGGCCACGCGGCCGGCCCGATCGGCC
>JBBQQJ010000132.1:0-7295 GCA_038216165.1 Gemmatimonadales bacterium
ATGCACCCGGGGCGGGATGCGCCCTCCCGGGGCCAGGTCAAGGATGAGGAGGCGGCGAGGCATGGGGCAACTTGGCCCACCCCCTCCGCGTTGCACGGCGCCTACCACCGCAGGCCGGAACGCAAAAACTGGCATGCGAGAAGGCGCGCACGCGCGAGGGAGTCCAGGCTCCGATCCCGCGGGTTGATACCCGCGGCGGCTGGGGTCTCGGAGCCGCCGGCCTTCGCGCGCTATCGACGCGTGGCTGCCGCCGCCGCCTCGATGGCCTCGTACAGCGGTGCCGGGTCGAAGCGGACCGGGTCGGTGCACGGCAGCCCCGTCTCGGCCGTCGCCCGGTCGCACGCGGCGCTGGCATCGGCCTCGCTCAGGTCATACGTGTTCAGCGCGATCCCGACCACCTTCGACGGGTGCACCAAGCCGGCGAGGCGCTCGTACGTGTCCACGTACTCGGCGAGCGGCGGCAGCCTGAGCCACGACGCCGTGCGGTAGTCGCCGATGTACTGGCGGCTCGCCTGGTGACAGAGGATCATCGCGTCGGGGCAGCTCCCGTGGAGCAGGCCCAGCGTCACGCCGGAGTAGCCGGGATGGTTGATGCTCCCCTGCCCTTCCACCAGCACCACGTCGGCCCCCTCCGCCCCCTCCAGCGTGATCCGCTCAGCGGCGCCGGCGATGAAGTCCGCCACCACCGCGTCCACGCCGATGCCCCATCCCTCGATCATGATCCCGGTCTGACCGGTCGCCACGAAGCGGGTGCGCAGACCGCGCTCGTTCAGGCCCCGCACGAGCTGGAGCTGCGCCGTCATCTTGCCGACGTTGCAGTCGGTCCCGACGGTGAGCACCACCAGCGGTTCGAGCTGCTTGGCGAGGCCACCCGCCACCGGGAGGTCAGCCGGCGGGCGGCGGATGTCGGTGATGGTCCGGCCACCAATGCGCGCGGCCTCGGCGAGGAGCGGATCATCACTGAGGAAGGTGTGCAGTCCGCTCACGATGTCGCAGCCGCCCACCAGCGCCTCGCGCAGCCACTCGCGCCAGGCCTCGGGGAGGCGGCCGCCGGTGGGGGCGATGCCAATGAGCACCGAATCGGCGCCGCGGGCGAGTCCCTCCGCCATGGAGCCGACGACGGGAATCCCCCCCCCGAACCCGAGCACATCCTGCGCGGTCCGGCCGGCGTGGGTACGATCGAGGACCGCGACCACCCGATCCGCCTGGTAGCGGATCACGGAGTTCGCGGTCTTGGAGGTCATCGGGCCAAAATCACCATCGGCCAGGATCAGGTGCCTGGGCGCAGAACCGGCAGTCACGTGCGGTCGGTCTCCTCGACGATGTCGGCGTCATCCGCATCATCCGCATCGGACTTCCCCTGGCCGATCTGGCGCGGCGCCTCGCCCTTGCCGCCGCCGAGCACGCCCATCTTCGCCTTGAGCTCGAGGAGCTGCTGGTCGGAACTGCCGTGATACTCGAGCTGCTCGAATTCCTTCATCAGGTTGTCGCCGGTGAACTCCTGCTGGAGCTCAGCCGCGGCGAGCGCCTTGCGCTCGTTGTTCTCGATTTTCTCCTGCATCCGCTCGAAGGACTCGAAGGCGCTCTTGTCGCCCATCCCGGAGAGGGTGTCCTGAATGCGCTGCTGTGCCTCGGCCCGGCGCGCCCGGGCGATGAGGATGTTCTTCTTGCGCTTCGCCTCCTCGATCTTGTCATTGAGCTGCCGGAGCGAGGCCTTGAGGGACTCCGTCTCCTGCTTGCTCTTGACCCAGGTCTCGTGGAGCGACTGGGCGCCCTGCAGCGCCTCGTTGTAGCGCATCAGCGCCTGCTTGGCGAGGTCGTCGCGGCCCTCCTGCACGGCGAGCATCGCGCGTCGCTCCCAGTCCTCGGCCTGCTTCTTCATCGTGATGGCGTCGGCCTCGAGCTTCTTTTCGTCGGCGATCGCCTGGGCGACCTGCTGGCGGGCCTTGTCGAGCTGGCTGCGCATGTCGGTGATCAACGTGGTCAGCATCTTCTCGGGATTCTCGGCCCGGGAGATGAGGTCGTTGATGTTCGAGCGCAGCATCGTCGCGAATCGTTCGAAGATGCCCATCGGTCAGGACTCCCGGTACGGGGCAAGGCTGCCCAGGTGCGAAGCGAGCGCGAGGGAGAGCGAGTCGACGCTCGCCTCGAATTCCGTGAAATCGAGCCGATCCAGCTCCATGGCGGCGGTGAGGACCACCTCGGAGCCCTCCACGCCGTAGGCACCACGGACGAGATCGCGCGCGTTGTACTCCAGCAGCTTGCGGCACAGCTCGCCGGCCCGCGCGGCATCGGCCGGCAGCGCCATCACCCGGATCCGGAGCACCAGCACGGGCGGCGCATACTGCACCGCGAGCTGGGTGCCGTCGGCGGTGCGGACCAGCCAGAGTTCGTCGGTCGTGGTCTCCACCGTGAGGTCGAGTCGGTCGAAGAACGATTGCACGTCGTCATGCGTCAGCATCGCAATGCCTCCAGCCCGGGACGCCCGGGCAACGGGACGGAAACGTAGTGGTGGCCGAGCGCGGTCGGCAAACAGGGGTGCTCACGGTGCCCCGGGCTCCCCGGCCCCGCTGCGGTCGGCCAGCAGCCGCTCGGCGAAGTCCTGTCGCTCCTCGAGTTCGAGGATGCGGGCGCGCAGTTCATCGAGCTCCCCGTACAGCTCGGTCGGCACCTCGAGCGCGCCGCCCTCCGGCGGGGTCCCGCCGCTGAGTCGCTGGGCGAGCGCCTGTCCGATCGGACCGCGCAGGACCACCATCGCCGCGACCATCGTGATCCCCCAGATCGGGATCGAGGCCGGTCCCAGGCTGTCGGTGGCTGCCATCAGGCCGCCGAACAGCATGAGCCCCGACACCCCGAGCGCGAGCGGAAGCCACCACGACCCTCGCGCATGCCGCATTTCAACGCCCATCATCTCTCCCCCGCGCCGGGTCCTCGCGCGCTGCGATCAGTCGTTCGGTGAATTCCAGGCGATCCTCGATCTCCATGAATCGCTGTGTCTCCAGAGTGAGCTCCTGCAAGCGATCTTCCAGGTCGGCCATCCGGGCCGAGAGCATCGCATCGCCCCCGTCCCCGACGCGCCCCTCGAGCATGGTGGCCAACGCGTTGGCGACCGGTCCTCGCAACAACAGCCAGCCCATCCCACCGAGCCCGAGCAGCCCCGTCAGCATCTGGACCGGATCACGCGCGTTCTCGAGCAAGACGACGAGAAACAGCATCGTGGCGCCAGCCAAGGCGAGGACGATGAACATCCCTGCGGCGCGCCCACCCCCCCCGCTCACAGCCCCCCCTCGCGCGGCAGGCGCGCCGCGTCGCGCGCCTCGGTGAGCAATCGCTCAGTGAAGTCCACCCGGTCCTCCAGTTCCCCCATTCGCTGGCCCTGCCCCTCCAGCTCGGCCACGCGCTCGCGCACCTGGGCCACTTCGTCCAGCAGGTCGTCGCTGATGCTGCCGCGCTCCAGCCGCCGGGCCCAGGCGCGGGCAAGCGGAAAAAGGACAATCCCGAGCACGATGATCAACAGGCAGATCACCGTCACCATGGGCACCCACTCGGGAGGGCCGGTGTCGACAAAGACTCTGGTCGGATCGAGTGGCGCCGGCATCGGCGGCATGTCCTGGGTCATCCCGCTCCCTCCCCCTGGGACGGCCGGGCGACCCGGCCGTCGGCGAGCAACCGCTCGGTAAAGTCGAGGCGCTCATGCACCTCGCTCATCTCCAGACGCAACCGATCAATCTCGTCATACAGCGCGGGGTCCGGATCGATCGGGGGGAGCGGCTGCCGGCCATGACGGATCCGGTCCGCAAACGCCCTCCCCAGCGGCGAGAAGGCGAGCACCACGGATGTGCCTCCCCCGAAGATGAAGATGATCGCGACAATGTCTTGCATCGGACCGCCTCCAGATCAGGGTGATGGGGCGCCGTACGAGAGGCGGGCGACAATGTTTCAGTGGGAAACGAGGGCCAACGAAACCTACTTCTTTCGCGGCTTGAGCTGGACCAGCCGTTCGCGAGCCAGCTTCCGGCCCGTCGGGGTCGCCGCGAGCCCGCCGCCGGCCGTCTCCCGGTAGCGGACGTCCATCTCGCGACCGATCTGGCCCATCGTGTCGATCACCTCGTCGACCGGAATGGGGAACTCAACGCCGGCCAGCGCCATCTCGATCCCGGCCAGCGCCATGGCGGCACCAGTGGCGTTGCGATACACACACGGGACCTCGACCAGCCCGCCGAGGGGGTCACAGACGAGCCCCAGCGTCCCCTGCATGGTGAGCGCCACGGCGTGCATCGCCTGTCGGGGGGTCCCCCCGAGCAGTTCCACGCCGGCGGCGGCCGCCATGCCAGCGGCGGCTCCGGTCTCCGCCTGGCAACCCCCTTCGGCGCCACTCAACGACGCGCGCACCGCGACGACCGCCCCCACCAGCCCGGCGGTGGCGAGGGCACGGATCATGGCATCTTCATCCACGGGGTGCCGGCGCGCGATGCCGAGGAGGGTGCCAGGGAGGACACCGGCGCCACCTGCAGTTGGCGCCGCGACGATCACGCCCATGGCGGCATTGACTTCCTGCACGGCGAGCGCGGCCGCCAGGGCATCGGTGAAAATCGTGTTGGCCAGCGGCCCCTTGGCATGGGCGAGGCGGTGGGCGTCGCCGCCCACCAGACCACTCACCGAATGCAGGTCTCCCTGCAACCCCCGCTCGACGGCCCCCTGCATGACTTTCAGGGCGCGTCGGAGACCGGCCTCGACCTCGACGCGAGTCCGCAATCCTTCCTTCGCTTCCGTCTCCAGGGCGAGCTCGCCGAGCGAGACCCCGCCACGCTCCGCGGCCTCCACCGCGTCGAGCAGAACATCGTACATTCAGGCCACCCTTTCGACGATGCGCACCGTCTTTATGGCCGGCAGCGCGAGGATGCGTGCCATCGCTGCGGCACTCGGCGCGTGGTCCAGTTCATAGATGTGGATCGCCTCGCCGCCCTTCTGGCGGCGTGACACCCGCATGGTGGCAAGATTGACGGCGTCCTCGGCCAAGGCGCCGGCGACACCCGCCACGATCCCGGGCACGTCCTTGGCCACGGCCACCAGCGTGGTATAGGCGCCACTGATTTCCACGGGAAAGCCGTCGATCGCCGTGACCACGATCCGCCCGGCGCCGATCGAGGATCCCACCAGCACGGCAGCCTGCGTGCCGCGCTTGACCGTGATGCGGGTGGTGTTGGGGTGATGGTCACCCCGCAGGGTGGTGTTCTTGAATTCGACGGCGAGTCCGGCCTCTGCCGCCGCCGCGAGGGACTCCCGCAGTCGTTCGTCATCGGGCTGGAATCCCAATAATCCGCCGGCGATGGCTCGATCGGTGCCATGGCCCACCCCGGTGCGAGCAAACGATCCGTGCAATTCGATCAGGGCATGCTCGGCCGTGCCGCCAATAAGCGCCCGCGCGATCAGGCCGAGGCGACAGGCGCCAGCCGTGTGCGACGAGGAGGGCCCGACCATGACCGGTCCGATGATGTCCAGCAGCGAAACCATGCGCCCCTCCCGGGATCAGATCAGCTCGGCGGCGGTGATCGCCTCGAGGGCCACGCCGACCTCGGTGTCGTCCTCACCGCCGATCGCCAGGTAGACTTCGTGGGCGGTGATATGGGTGTCGACCACCGTCGGGACACCGGTCAATTCCGTCCCGTCGCGCAGCACCAGACGCACCTGGCGCTCGTTGCTGTTGGCGAAGCGCAGCACGTCCTGGATCATGTCGAGTTGCATGCGCACCTCCGCGAGGGTCGTTGGGTGCAATGTAGCGCCACCGCCGCGTTTCAGAGGCCGCTGAGGAGGATGCTGGCCACCCCGCCATCATCGGGGCCGGGCGGTGGCGGCACGGGCGTGGGCGGGGGGGCCCCGAAGACATCCTGGGAGCGGACGCTCGCCTGCACGGCATCGAGCATGTGCTCCAGTTCCTTGCGCGCGCGCTTGAGTCCCCAGCGGAAGGTCCAGCGATATCCTGCTACCATCAGCCCGCCCATCACCGCGAAGGCCCCCAGCCCGATCGGGGCGGCGATCATGGCCAGCCCATTCGCCGCCGAGAGTATGACACCCAGCCCGGCGCCAGCTCCGCCAAGTCCGAGGCCCATCCCGATCCCGTACTTGGCATTCTTCTTCACCCCGGCGCGCAGGTCGGCGGTGATGGTGACGTCACACTGTCGAGGATCCCCGGTTCGCGGGTGCAGCGTGACGCGCAACTGGTAGGCATCGATCATGGTGAGGTAGTAGCGCAACGAGGTCAGCCCCTGCCCACCGACATAATCACCGGTCGTGATTTCGCGCACTCCGAAGGTCAGCACGCCGCCATCGAGCGGATGCCCGCCGACGGTATCCCGAAAGTTCAACAACCATGGGTGAGCCGGGAAGATACGCCCGATCGCCTCGAGCGTCCGGACCGGCGTGGCCGGGATCGTTCGGGTGATCTGCATCGAGCGTTCGCTCGTGCCGACGATGAAGGTGGCGAGTCGATCGCGCCGGTCGCCGACGGGCATCAGTGCTTCGCTCTGGGCCGACGTCTCCCCAGGCAGCTCGGCCAGCGCGAGCTGCACGAATTCCGCACCGATTCCCGCCTCGATCGCCGCCGCCTCGACATGGGTGCGCCGGTACCCGGTGGTGGGGGCTGACGGCTGCACGCCGGTCGCAAACGCCTCGGCCTGGGCGGTGCGATCGCGGATCCGGCGCGCGGCGTCGGCCTGCAACTGCGCGGCCCGCAACCAGACCGCCTTGGCGTTGTCCTCGCTCAGCACCGGATCAGGCGCCGCCTGCGGCCCGCTCTGCGCCTGTTGCAATGCCTGTGTCAGCGCTTCGGCGAGCGCTTCCCCGGTCGGATACCGCTCCGCAGGGTCCTTGCGGAGGCACCGGTCGACCACCTGCACCAGCGGGGCCGGCACCGACGGGGCCAGCTCCGCCAGCGACGGGGCCGCGCGCGTCGCCTGCATCAGCAGCACCGCCGAAGCCTGCGGGGCATCGAACGGCAGCCGGCCACTGAGCAGCTGGAAGGCCACCACGCCGAGGGCGTACAGATCGCTGCGCCCGTCGAGCGACTCGCCACCGACCTGCTCGGGGCTCATGTAGTGCACCGAGCCCAGCACGGTGCCGTCGGCCGTGAGATTGCTGGTGCGCCCATCGCGGGCGATGCCGAAGTCGGTCACCACCACCCGCGCGGTGCCGCGCTCCAGCATGATGTTCTCGGGCTTGACGTCGCGATGGACCACGTTGCGGGCATGCGCGTAGGCCAGGGCCCACGCCACCTCGCGCAGGAAGCGCACCACGTC
>JBBQQJ010000133.1:0-7197 GCA_038216165.1 Gemmatimonadales bacterium
CGTGCGCCAGCCCGTTCACGTCGGTGGTGAGCAGCATGCCGTGGGGCTCCATCCCCGCATGGGCACTCCCGTGTTCGTGTGCACGAGTCAGGCTGGTGACGAACCAGCCGGCGATGTGATGGTGCAATACAGCGGAGTCAGGGCGCCGCCGTCGATCGCCCCCAGTCGGTCGGCGATATCTGGGTCCTCCGGCCGCAGGCGCTTGGACAGCACCAGCGGGCGAATCGGCAGCGCAGAAGCATGGGGGCCCAAACAAATGGGACGTCCCCGGACCGATGCGACGCACACCTCGCAGCGAGCCGGAGGTATGTTGGTCATCGTGAGACCTCCCACCACACCGCCTTCCGCCCAGCACCACCGTGCGCATCTGGGGAGCGCAGCCATGCCCAACGCGACATGTCGCGTCCATCGCCTCGCCACCGCACTGATCGCGGATCTCCAAGACCTCGCGGCACAACGTGGCGCGTACGGGGTGTTCGTGCAGGCCGAGCATGGCGACGATCCTGCGATCGCGCTCTATACCAAGCTGGGACATCGCGAGGATGTGTTTCATTTCGATATCGCCATCCCCACCACGGGCGACTCGGAGTGACCGCTGCCTTGGGGGTGGACCGGGTCGAGTGCGACATTTGCGAGAATGCTGTCATGGCAGGGCAAAGCGGCCGACCCCGACCATACCCGAATACATCCCGGTGCAAGGGAGCGGCGCTCCGATGATTGGTCTGATTGCCACATCTGTCGTTGCCCTGGCCGGTGGATTCCTCGTGTGGTTGGGCATGGTGGCGCTCGTGCGTCCCTCGATCGCGAGCGAGTTCCTCCTCGGGTTCGCGACCACGGCGGCGAAGCATCACACTGAGCTGGCGGTTCGGATGGTGGTGGGCGCGGCGTTCGTTCTCCGGGCACCGTTTCTCCCCGGGGCAGCGGTGTTCAGGCTCTTCGGCTGGGTGCTGATCGTCACGACGGTGGGCCTGCTCCTGGTACCGTGGCGATGGCATCAGCACTTCGCCGAGGCGAATGTACCGAAGGCACTCCGGTTCCTCCCGGCGATCGGGGTGGCCTCATTCCTCGCGGGCGTTGCGGTTCTGGTTGCGGTCGGGTGGGAGTGCACCTCCGCCCTTTCCGCTACTCCCCGATGATCGTGATGACCACCCGTTTGCGGCGCTGGCCGTCCCACTATTCGTAGAAGCTCCGCTGCCAGGGGCCGAGGTCGAGTGCGCCGGCGGTGACCGGCACGATCACCTCGTGGCCGATGGTGAGCGAGCGCAGGTGCGCGGCGGCGTTGTCTTCGCCTGTCTCATTGTGTCGGTATCGGCCGGGCTCCCATGGTGCGATCGTGTGCTCGAGCCAATGCTGAATGTCGTGCCAGAGTCCCGCGTTCGGGTTCCGGGGCATCGCGATGTTCGTGTACGCTGCTGCAGGGCAATGGGACGAGGTGCGTCAACAGCGACGCCTTGCCGCGGACAAGGACGGCAACTCACCGCAATTCCAGATGATGATGGACCATCTGGTGTTCGGGAAGCTCGATGCCGCAGTGGATGCGGCCGAGCGTGGTGTCCGTGCCCGCGAACCGCTCTTCTCCTGGCGCTTCATTTCCTGTGATCTGCTGTTCGATCCGCTCAAGCAACGGCCACGATATCTGGAGCTGCTCAAGGCACTCGGCGCCCGCCCGTGTGCACCGGACCTGCGCTGGCCAGTTCGCCCACCAGCCTGACCCCGGGCACCGCTCCCGGCCGCGGCCACGTAGGGAGGCGCGGGGCGACTTAACCGCCGGCCCCGGTCTGCGTCCCTCCTGCCATGAAAACCTCTCCGATTGTCCTCGCCCTGTTCGCCGTTGCGTGTGGTGGTGACACACCGGCGACCCCGACGCCCACCCCGGATCCGGTTCCTCCCTCACCGGCCACCTTCCCGGCGATCCGGGCCGCGCTCACCGTCGATCCCGATCAACTCCCGAACTATGCCACCCCGACGCTTCCGGTGCACTACACCGGTCTGATCGGCGGCAACACCGACAACGGCCGCACTGCGCCCATCACCAACGCGGGGGCGCTGCTGGGTCGGGTGCTCTTCCACGATCGCCAGTTGAGCGTGAACGGGACCGTCTCGTGCGCCAGCTGTCACGTGCAGGGGACGGGGTTCACCGACAGCCGGCAGTTCAGCGTGGGGTTCGAGGGGGGGCAGACACCGATGCACTCGATGCGCCTCAGCAATGCGCGCTTCTGGGCGCCAGGCACTGCCTTCTGGGACCGGCGCGCTGCCACGCTCGAAGCGCAGGCGATCCAGCCGATCCAGGACGCGGTGGAGATGGGCTTTGACGCCGCCCACGGTGGCCTTGGCGCGCTGGTGACCCGCCTCCAGGGACAGGCCCACTATCCAGAACTCTTCACCCTGGCCTTTGGTGATGCGACCATCACCTCCACCCGGATGCAGCTCGCGGTGGCCCAGTATGTCCGGAGCATTGTTTCGGCCGGGAGCCGCTGGGACACTGGATATGCCCAGGTCTACCATGCGGCGCTCCCTGATCGTGGGGTGAGCATCCCGATTCCGACCTTCACGGCGCAGGAGAATCGTGGGCGTCAGCTCTTCTTCACCCCGCCACCACAGGGGGGGGCAGGGTGCAGTGCGTGCCATGTGGCCCCCACCTTCGCGCTGGCGGCCAACTCGCAGAGGAACGGCCTTGATGCGGGCGAGACGCGGCTCTTCAAGTCACCGTCACTGAAGGACGTGGGCGTCGGCGGGCCGTTCATGCATGACGGACGCTTCAGCACGTTGGCCCAGGTGGTGGAGCACTACAACAGCGGGATCCAGAACGGCCCTGCCCTCGACCAGCGCCTGCGCGGTCCGGGTGGGCAGCCGCTCCGCCTCAACCTGAGCGCGGCTGATCGGGCTGCACTCGTGGCCTTCATGCAGACGCTGACCGATGCTGCGCTGGCGGCGGATGCGAAGTTCAGCGATCCGTTCAGGCGGTGAACGGTGAACGGGGGACGGGGGACGGGGGACGGGGGCGTCCGGGTGGGCGTCCCCGTGACTTTGTGCCCCCCACGTCCGTATCCTACCGAATGTCGTCTTCTCCCATTGTTCGCCCTGCTACCCTGGCCGACCACGCTGAGATCGTGCGCATCGTCAACCTCGCCTATCGGGTGGAGGATTTTTTCGTGCGTGGTAACCGGCTCTCTGGTGAGGGGTTGGCCGCCTACGCCGCCCGTCCGAGCGGGGAGCTGCTGGTGGTCGACGGCACGGTGCCCGGCACGGTGGCGGCCGCGGTGTATTTCGAGCGGCGGGCTGACCGTGGGTGGTTCGGGATCCTCTCAGTGGATCCGCCGCTGCAGGGCCAGGGGTATGCGCGCCGATTGATCGGGGCGATGGAGGCACGCTGCCGGGCGGAGCTTCTGGGGTGGCTGGAACTGGAGGTGGTGGACCTCCGGGAGGAGTTGCCGGCGTTCTACCGGCGCTTCGGCTTTGCCGAGACGGGGCGGCGGCCGTTCCCCGACCCCGAGAAGCTGACACGCGCGGCGGAGATGCTCGTGATGGGCAAGGTGGTGGGGCAGGGGGGCGCTGAGGGGAACGGTGAACGGTGAAGGGTGAACGGGAGCGTGCGGGTGGCCGTCCCTTTTGGGTGGCCGTCGTTCCACGCCTGCAACGTCCCGTGAGACGATCCACCGGTCCCGGGCATCAACCCCCTCAGGGTCCACGGCGTAGTGGGATCAGCACCCCCATTCACGAGGCCGCCCCTCGTTGGTCTACCCTGTTTTCTGGAGCACCATGATGATCCGTACCACCGCCCTGTTTGCCTTGATGGCTGTCCTGCCCCTCGTGGTGACCGCCCAGTCCGGGATGGTGCGGTACGACCAGGCGACCCGGTTCGATTTCGAACTTCCGCCCGGCATGCCGCGCAATGCCTCTTTCATGGCGAACCTGCCGAAGGCGTCGGTCAAGCCGATGCAGCTCTTGTTCACCGAGGCCGCGACGCTCTTTGCCGAGGCGACGGCCGGTGCAGGGGACGGCGCGAAGGCGGGCGAATCCAGGACGCTGGACGTGCGGGTCATCGTGGGCGATGCATCGATAGCTCGGGAGATCACCCCCGAGATGATGCAGATGGGGCGCGCGATGGGCTTCCTGGGGGGGGGCGCCAAGGATGCGGTGGCTGGAGCCTTCACCGACCTCACCGATGGTAGCTACGTCGAGGTCCGTGAATTCCTGGGTCGCACCTTTCGGATCCCTGAGGAGCGCCCAGCATTCGCCTGGAAGCTGACGGGCGAGGCGGCGTCGTTCCTCGGGCACCCGGTCTATCAGGCGATTGCCACGCAGGACAGCACCACGATCGAAGCCTGGTTCACCCCTGATATTCCCGTCCCGGCCGGTCCGGCGCAGTACGGCGGCCTGCCCGGATTGATCCTGACCCTCGCGGTGGATTCCAATCGCGTCGTTTACACTGCCACCGTAATTGACCTGACGACCCCGGTTGGTGCCATCAAGGCACCCTCCGAGGGCAGCAAGGTCACCCGTGCCGAGTACGACAAGGTCGTGGCGGAGAAGCAGGCCGAGCTGGCCAAGTCCCGTCGCGGACGGCGGAACTAGGATGTCCGCGCACATGATGCTCCGCCGGGCGGCCATCGTCACGGCGGTCCTCGTGGCCGGCCTTGCGGCGGGTCCCGCCGCGGCGGCCGCCCAGCAGTTCGATGTGCGGGGGGTCGTGGTCGATTCGGCCAAGGCACCAGTCTCGGGCGCGATGGTCGTGGCGCTCACGCGGGCGGATTCCGTGATCGCCACCTTCGCCACCTCTGGCGGCTCTGGCGTGTACATCCTGAAGCGGCTCGCGCCGGGTGACTACATCCTCCAGGTGACGCGGATCGGCTCCCGCCCGGTGCGCCGGGATTTCACGCTGGTGGATGCCAACATCACCGCGGATACCGTGGTGATGCTGGAGTCCGGCCCGGTCCAACTCGCTGAGCTGGTGGTCAGCGCAGAGCACGTCCCGATCGTGAACAAGCCGGACACCCTTGAGTACAACGCCGACGCCTTCAAGACGCGCATCAACGCCACCGTCGAAGAGCTGCTGAAGCGGTTGCCCGGCGTCACGGTCGAGAGTGACGGCACCATCATGGCGCAGGGCAAGACGGTCCAGCAGGTCCTGGTGGATGGCAAGGAATTCTTCGGCAACGACCCGAAGATGGCCACGCGGAACCTTCCCGCGGCTGCGATTGACAAGGTTCAGGTCCTTGAGCGGAAGTCGGATGCCGCGCAGTTCAGCGGCATTGACGACGGCCAAGAGCAGACCACCGTCAACCTTGTCCTCAAGCCCAATGCCCGCGTGGGGTACTTCGGTCGTGCGGTCGGTGGGGCAGGGCCGTCACCCCAGGCCGATGTGGCGTTCGCCGGCTCCAAGGGCGACGATGCGCGGTACACCGGTGCCCTCAACCTGAACCGCTTCTCGCCGGAGACGCAGCTTTCGGTGATTGCCAATCGGAACAACGTCGGGCAGTCCGGCTTCTCGATCGGGCAGCCGGTGGCGATGGGCGGTGGCCGTGGCGGCGGTGGTGCGGGAAGCCTCGGGAGCGGCTTCAGCGAGACGATGGCGATTGGCCTGAACGGCAGCCGGGATTTCGCCGCGAAGAGCTGGCTGCGCGGCAGCTATTTCCTGAGCACCAGCGACAATCGGCAACAGGCCACCACCGATGAGCAGCTCCTGCTCGGTGCCGCCGTGGCCGCGAACCGCAACGAGACCGCGACCACCGTCGCGGACAACCTCTCGCATCGGCTCAACCTGAACGGGCAGCATGCGTTCAATGACTGGAACCAGCTCCGGTTCCGGGGCAACGTCACCGCCGGGTCCAATACCTCCAGCAACTTCTCCCGGCAGGAGACGCTGCAGCCCGACGGCACCCTCCAGAATCGGGCAATCACGAGCGTCGTGACCGATGGTGACAATCTGAGCGGCGATGGCCGGTTCACGTTCTCCAAGCGGTTCAACCAGGCGGGTCGCTCGCTCATAGCCGAGGCGTGGGGCGACCTGAGCACGCCCGACCAGCTCTCGAACCTCACCACGAACATCGAGTTGTCCGATGGTCAGGGAGGCGTCACGCTGCGTGATCTGCTCCAGACACAACGCCGTGACAGCCGTACCCTGACCACTGGCCAGCGCCTGGCGCTGACCGAACCGCTGGGGGGCGGGGCGGTGCTCGAGATCTTTGGCCAGCATCGGGCGATCGCGGAGGACCAGAACTTCGATGTGCAGGACCTGGTGAACGGCACCGCGATCCCCAATACCGATCTGACCCGGGCCTTCGAGCGGACCTACAGCTACCTGCAGGGCGGGACGCGATTCAGCCGCAACACGGCCGCACTCCGCTGGGTGGTCGGCCTCGAGGTGCAGTCGTCTGATCTCACCGGGACGATCATCGGTCGGGACGAGTCCATTGACAACGGCTTCACGAACGTGCTCCCCTCGGCCAATATGCGCTACCAGATCAACCAAGGCACCAACCTCAACGTCAACTACCGTACCTCCACGCGCGATCCGTCGCTCAACGAGTTGCAGCCGTTCGTCGACAACACCGACCCGCTCCGCATCTATGCGGGCAACCCCGACCTCACGCCGCAGTTCCAGCACAACCTGCGGGCGGATTTCCGTCAGTTTGACGCGTTTTCCTTCCGGAGCATTTCGCTCGCCGCGAACCTCAGCTACAACCGCAACCAGATCGTGCAATCGCGCCTGGTGGATGCCCAGGGCCGTCAATTCGTCATGCCGGTCAACCTCGGCGAGGGCTGGAATGGCAACGTCGGCGGCAGCTACGGCACGCCGATTCGCTCGCTCGGAGCGCAGGTTGACCTCGAGTACAACTACGCGCGGTCCATCGGCCAGGAGCTTGTCAACCTCGTCGAGAACGAGAGTGTGACCTCGACCCACAACGTCGGCGTGCGGCTGCAGAACCGGTCCAAGGAAGTCCTCGACATCAATGCCGGCGCACGGTGGGGATTCAATGATGTCTCGTACTCGATCAACAGTGCCCTCAACCAGCGCTACCTGAACAGCACCTACTATGGCGAGGGGACCTGGTTCGTGAACGAGACGTGGTCGGCGAACGCCAACGCGAACTACCAGGTCTTTGACCAGAACCTGTTCGGGCCGCGCGACAACATCCTCATGCTCGGGGCGTCGGTGGGTCGGCAGATGTTCGCCAACCGTGGCGAGCTCCGGAT
>JBBQQJ010000134.1:0-7168 GCA_038216165.1 Gemmatimonadales bacterium
GCGAGGGGCCGGGCGAGCAGGAGGACCTCTCGGGGCGCCCGTTTGTTGGTCGTGCCGGAGAGCTGCTCGACAAGATGCTTGCCGCCGTTGACGTCGCCCGTCCGTCGGTGTTCATCGCCAACGTGGTCAAGTGCCGGCCGCCCCGGAACCGCACCCCGCTGCCGGACGAACGCGCGGCCTGCCTGCCGTACCTGCACCGTCAGATTGCCGTGGTGCGCCCGAAGGTGCTGCTGGCGCTGGGGACGACGTCCGCCGAGGCGCTGCTGGGGGTGAAACAGCCGCTGGGCGCGCTGCGGCTCAAGGTGCACCGACTCGACGGCATCCCGCTGGTGGTGACCTACCATCCGGCGGCATTGCTGCGCAACCCGAACTGGAAGCGACCTGCCTGGGATGACCTCCGTATCGCTCGACAACTCCTCGACGCCCTCGCCTGATCAGCTCGGGGGCCGCAGTGTCCCCTGGAGTCAGGAAGCCGAGCAGGCGGTCCTTGGCGCGATGATGATCGACGCCGACGCCGCGCTGCGCGGCGCCGAGCTGATCGAGGACGCCATGTTCCACCGGGAGGGCCACCGCCGGCTCTTCCGCGCACTGCGCGCCCTCGTGGAACGGCGCATGGTGGTGGACTACGTCACCCTGCGCGAGGAACTCGATCGGCGCGGGGATCTCGAGGTGGCCGGCGGCGACGCCTATCTCGGCCAGCTCGTCACCTCGGTGCCGACCGCCGCCAACATCGAGTTCCACGCGCGGATCCTCAAGGAAAAGGCGATCCAGCGGCGGCTCATCGAGGCCGCCACGCAGATCATCACCGACACCTATGCCCAGCAGCTGACGGCCACGGAACTCCTCGACCAGGCCGAGGGGAAGATCTTCCAGATCGCCCAGCAGCGGCGCGACGATGGCTTCACCCGCATCAAGGAGATGCTCTGGCCGACGATGGAGCGCATAGAAACGCTCCAGAAGAGCGATGGATCGGTCACCGGGGTACCCAGTGGGTTCGTGCAACTTGATGAGATGACCACCGGCTTCCAGCCCTCCGAACTCGTCATCGTCGCCGCCCGGCCGTCGATGGGCAAGACCGCCTTCTGCCTCAACGTGGCGACCCACGCCGCGATCGAGGGATTCGGGGTGGCGGTCTTCTCGCTCGAAATGTCGAAGAGCTCGCTGGTGCAGCGGATGCTGTGCGCCGAGGCCCGAGTCGACTCCCAGGCCGTGCGGCGGGGCACCCTCCGCGACACCGACTTCACCCGGCTCGCCCGGGCGGCTGGCATCCTCCAGAACTGCCCGATCTGGATCGACGATACTCCCGCGCTGACCCTCATGGAGATGCGCTCCAAGGCGCGCCGGCTGAAGGCCGACAACGACGTGCGGATGATCATCGTCGACTATCTGCAGCTGATGCGGAGCCCCGAGCACTCCGAGAACCGCGTGCAGGAAATCTCGGACATCTCGCGCTCCCTCAAGGCGCTCGCCCGCGAGCTCGAGTTGCCCGTGGTTGCCCTCTCCCAGCTCTCGCGTGCCTCGGAACAGCGCGGCGGCGAGCGGGTGCCGCTGCTCTCCGACCTCCGCGACTCGGGCGCGATCGAGCAGGACGCCGACATCGTGCTCTTCATCCACCGCCCCGAGATGTACCGCGATCTCCGGGAGAAAGCGGAGCAGGCGGGGAATTCGCTCGAGGGACGCGCGGCCGTGATCATGGCGAAGCACCGCAACGGCCCGACCGGCGAGCTCGACCTCTACTTCCACAAGCAGTTCACCCGCTTCGACACCCTGTCCGAACGGGACGGCTGAGTGGCCCGCTCCCGCACGGTCTGGCGGTGCACCGAGTGCGGCCACGCCCACGCCAAGTGGGCCGGGCGTTGCGACAGCTGCGCGGCGTGGAACACCATCGTCGAGGAACCGGCCGCGCCGCCCGCGCGCCGGGGTGGGACCGACGGGGTCCCAGCGCCCTCGGTCCAGCGCCTGCGCGACGTGACGGGGTCGCGGCTCGAGCGGTGGAGCACCGGGCTCCCGGAGCTCGATTTCGTGCTGGGGGGCGGGCTCGTGCCCGGCTCCATGACCCTCATCGGTGGCGAGCCCGGGATCGGCAAGAGCACGCTGCTGCTGCAGGCCGCCGCGCTCCTCGAGGCGGGCGGTCATCCGGTCCTCTACGCCAGCGGAGAGGAATCCGCCGAGCAGCTCCGGCTCCGCGCCGACCGGCTTGGCGAGGCGACCGGAGCGGTGCACGTGCTCGGCGAGACGCGCCTCGAGGCGTGCCTGCGCGCGGCGCGCGACACCGGGGCGGCGGTGATGATCGTTGACTCGATCCAGACCGTCTACACCGACGCCCTCGACAGTGCCCCCGGCAACGTCGGCCAGGTGCGGGAGTGTGCCGGGCTGCTGATGCGCTTCGCCAAGGAAAGCGGCGTGGCGGTGATCGTGGTGGGCCACGTCACCAAAGGGGGGGGGATCGCCGGCCCCAAGACCCTCGAGCACATCGTGGACACGGTGCTCTACTTCGAAGGGGAAGCGACGCTCGACTACCGCCTCCTCCGCGCCACCAAGAACCGGTTCGGGTCGGTCGACGAGCTCGGCGTCTTCACGATGACCGAGGGCGGCCTCGTGGCCGTGCAGAACCCCAGCGCGGTCTTCCTCGCCGCACGCGCCACCGGTACCACCGGCAGCGCGGTGACCGCCCTGATGGAGGGGACCCGCCCGGTGCTGGTGGAGGTGCAGGCCCTCGCCGCCCCGTCCGGCTACGGCACCCCGCAGCGCGTCGCCACGGGCCTCGACCAGAAGCGCCTCGCCGTGCTCCTCGCCGTGCTCGAGCGCCGGGGGGGCACCTCGTTCGCCACGCTGGACGTCTTCGTGCAGGTCACCGCGGGGGTGCGTCTGACGGAGCCCGGGGCGGACCTCGCGGTGGCGGCGGCGCTGCTCTCCTCGGTGCACAACCGCCAGACCCCCGCGAATGGCCTCTACCTCGGCGAGATCGGGCTCGGCGGCGAAGTCCGCCCGATCGGTGGGATGGACCGGCGCCTCGCCGAGGCGGCGCGCCTGGGGTTCACCACGGCGTTCGCCTCGGCGCGCGCCGACTCCCGCGTGCCGGGTATCGCCCATCGCGGTCTGGAGCACATCGACCAACTGGAGCGCACCCTTGTCCCGTGACGTCGGGGTGATCGTGGTGGCCGCCGGGCGCGGCCAACGCTTCGGGGGCCAGACCCCGAAGCAGTATCTCCCGTTGGGGGGGGCACCGGTGCTCCTGCACGCGCTGCGGCCGTTCACGTCCCACCCGGAGGTGGCCCAGGTCGTGGTGGTCCTCTCGGCCGAGGATGCCGCGATCCCACCCGAATGGCTCCGGCCACTGTTGGGCGAGATGCTGATCGTCACCGCCGGAGGCGGCGAGCGGAGCGAATCCGTCGCGGCGGGACTCACGGTGCTCTCGAGTGCGTGCGATGTTGTGCTCGTGCACGACGGGGCCCGTCCGTTCCCCCCGGTGGAGGTGATCGACGCCGGGATCGCCTCGGCCCGGCACGGGCACGCCGCGGTCCCGGGCATGCCGCTCGCCGAGACCCTCAAGCGCGCCGATGATTTCGGGCGCATCCTCACCACCGTCCCGCGCGCCGGCCTCTGGCGGGCGCAGACGCCCCAGGCCTTCCCGCGCGACCTGCTCGTGCGCGCGCATGCCGCGGGCCGGACGGAGGGCGTGGCCGCGACGGATGACGCCATGCTGGTGGAACTCCTCGGGGCACGGGTGGACCTCCTCCCAGGGTCCGCCCGCAACCTGAAGATCACCACCGCAGACGACCTGGCGCTCGCGGAGTGGTACCTGGGCCGGCCGTGACCCTCCCGCTGCACAGCGCGGCCGATGCCGATGCGATCGCCGGCGCGGTCGGGCGTCATCTCGCCACGGGGGGTGTGATCGCCTACCCCACGGAGACCGTCTACGGCCTCGGCTCCGCCCCGAGCGAGGCCGGCCTCGATGCCCTGGCGCAGCTCAAGCAGCGTCGGCCGGACAAGCCGTTCCTCCTCCTCGTCAGTGGGCTCGAGATGCTCGCATCGGTCGGGCTTGTCCTCACCCCAGCGGCACGGGTCATGGCCGCGGAGTTCTGGCCCGGCCCCCTCACGCTGGTGCTGCGGGGTGGGGAAGGGCGATTGCCCGACCGCTTGCGTGGCCCCGAGGGTGGGATGGCGGTGCGCTGGACGGCACACGCCCCGCTCGCGCGGTTGATCGGTCGCCTCGGGCACCCGATCTCCTCCACCAGCGCGAATCGCCCTGGTGGGCCGCCGGCCCCCGGTGTGGAGGGGTTGCATCGGCTCTTCGACGAGGTCATCACTGCGGGGACGTTGCTGGTGATCGACGGCGGGGTCCTCGGCAATGTGCCCCCGTCCACCCTCGTCGACTGCACCCGATCGTTGCCGCGACTTATCCGCGAGGGAGCGATCCCTCGCGCCGAACTGCGGCGCCGTGCCGGCACCATGGCTCCCTGACCCCTGCGAGGCGCTGTCCTGATGGAGATCCTGCTCGTCTGTTCCGGCAACACCTGTCGCTCGCCACTGGCCGCGGTCATGCTCACTGCCCGGCTCGCGATGGAACCGCGCCTGATGGCGATCCGTGTGGCCTCCGCGGGGACCTCGGCATGGGACGGGGCGCCCGCGTCGGAGGGGTCGTACCTCGTGGCGATCGAGCGTGGGCTGGACCTCTCCGCCCACCGCGCCTCGATGCTCACCCCCGCCCGGGTGGAGGGCGCCGACCTGATCCTGACCATGAGCGCGGCCCATGCCCACCGGGTTGCCGACCTCGGCGGCGCCGCCAAGGTGCACACCCTCGCGGCCTATGCAGGTCATCCTGGCGGGATCCGTGACGTGCCCGATCCGTTCGGGGGGGATGTCGCCGATTATCGTGCCACTGGCGAGCAGCTCGCCCTGCTGCTGGAGGCGGCTGTGGCCCGCCTGGTGGCGGAACGGGCGTCATGAAGATCGAGGCCCGCACGCGCATCTTCGCCCTCCTCGGTGATCCGGTACGTCACTCGCTTTCACCGCTGATCCAGAATGCGGCCTTTCGTGCCGCCGGGCTCGATGCCGTGTATGTCGCGCTGCCGTGTCTCGCGGCAGAAGTGGCGCCGCTCATGGCGGCGCTCGTGCGGCAAGGTGGGGGGGGGAACATCACCGTGCCCCACAAGGGCGTCGCGGCAGCGGTCGGAGCGCCTGACGAGCGGGTCACCGCCATCGGCGCCGCCAACGTGTTCGGCGCGGCATCGGACGGGGGCGTGGCCGTCCGCAATACCGACGTGGACGGGATGCTGGCGCTGGTCGCGCGGCTCGACCTGGCTGCGTCTGCCTGGCTCGTAGTCGGGACCGGTGGGAGTGCGCGGGCTGTGGTGGCGGCGGCACGGGAGGCGGGGGCCGCGATCGCGGTGCAGTCGCGCGAGCCGTCGCGGGCCGCAGCATTCGGCACCTGGACCGCCTCGCTCGGGGTCGAGGTCGTCGCTCCGGGCGATGCCACCCTCGCGATCAACGCCACGCCGCTCGGCCTCCGGCCGGAGGACCGCCTACCGGTGGACCTCCCGGACCAGCCGCAGCTTCGTGGTGTCCTCGACCTCACCTACCGGGCCGAGGGCCCCACCGCTCTGGTGCAGCAAGCGCGCGCCCGCGGCCTCGCGGCGGAGGATGGTCGCGAGATGCTCCTCGTGCAGGGCGCGGCGGCGTGGGCGACGTGGTGGCCCGGGGTGACACCCTCGCTTTCGGTGATGCGTGCCGCGCTGGCCGGCTGGATGGGCTGAGCGGGTCCGGCGCGTTGAACGGTGGCTGCTGCCGGGCGCGTGCCTCGGCTGCGCCGCCCCGGTGGCCGTGGCCGATGATCCCCTCGTCTGCGACCTTTGCCGCGTGCGTTGGCGCCTGCCCATGCTGCCCGCATGCCCGACCTGCGGCGAACCGGATCCGCTGGGTGTCGGCTGCCGAGTCTGCGTGGAGTGGCCGGCAGGCTTTGAGTGGGCGCGCAGCGCCGTGCGTCTCGATTCCCCCGTGCGACAGTTGGTGCACCGCTTCAAATACGACGGGTGGCACCGCCTGGCGGATGCGTTCGCTGGCGCGATGGTGCCCCTCCTTCGGGAGGTCCCCGCCGCCGTGCTGGTACCCATCCCGCTGGGGCACCGCCGTCGCCGGGCGCGGGGGTACAACCAGGCCGAGATGCTGGCGCGGGCGTTGGGGCGGTTGACGGCCCGGCCGGTGGCCTCCAACCGCCTCACCCGTGGCCTGGAGACGGGAAGCCAGACCCGCCTGGGTCCCGAGGCGCGTCGCGCCAACCTCACCGGGGCATTCCAGGCCCGGCCCGACCCGCGGCCCGTGATCCTCGTCGATGATGTGTTCACGACCGGCGCGACGTTAGTTTCCGCGGCAGCAGTGCTGCTCGAGGCCGGTGCGTCGCAGGTGGGCGCCGTCACGTTCGCCCGCGCATCGGCACCCCTTGCGGGGGCGGCAGCTGTTCTTGATTCGGCGATTCACCCGTCCTTCCGTGAGGCGTTCTGATGGCAAAGATTCGTGTGGGCATCAATGGGTTTGGTCGCATCGGCCGCAACGTGGTCCGGGCCGCTATGTCCGCCGGGATCACCGACATCGACTTTGTCGCCGTCAACGACCTGACCGACACCGCCACCCTGGCCCACTTGCTCAAGTACGATTCGGTGCACGGGCGCTTCCCGCTGGACGTGACCGGGCACGAGGGCGCGCTGGATGTCGGCGGCGATCAGATCACGGTCCTCTCGGAGCGGGATCCGGCCAAGTTGCCCTGGGGCGAGCTCGGCGTGGACATCGTGCTCGAGTCCACCGGCCACTTCACCAATCGGGCGGACGCGGCCAAGCACATCGAGGCCGGGGCGAAGAAGGTGATCATCTCCGCCCCCGCCAAGGGCGAGGACAAGACGTTCGTCTACGGCGTCAACCACCAGGACTACGACCCGGCCACGCACCACGTCATCTCGAACGCCTCGTGCACCACCAACTGCCTCGTGCCGATGGTGCATGTGATCCGCGAACAGTTCGGCTTCGTGCGCGGCTTCATGACCACGGTGCACAGCTATACCAATGACCAGAATATCCTCGACCTGCCGCACAAGGATCTGCGGCGCGCCCGTGCGGCAGCGATGTCGATCATCCCCACCAGCACCGGGGCCGCCAAGGCCACCTCGCTGGTGAT
>JBBQQJ010000135.1:0-7111 GCA_038216165.1 Gemmatimonadales bacterium
GTCAAGCCGGATCACGCGGCACTCGCGCCGGTACCAACTCCGGTTGGTCGCCACGGTGTCGAAGCCGCCGTAGAAGTGGAGATAATCCACCAGGAGCCCCTCGACCTTGGGATCCGCGTCATGCGCCCGCGCCGCCTCGGCCAGCAGCTCCGCGGCCCCGTCGGCGAGCACCTCATCGGCCTGGATGTAGATCCCCCAGGCGCCAGTGCATGCCGCCCTGGCGCGCTCGGTCTCGTCGGCGAGCATGGCGGGGCCACGGGAACGGTCCCAGACCGATGCGACGATCCGGAGCTTCGGGCTCCCGATGGCGTGCACCCGGTCGAGGGTATCATCCTCCGAGGCGCCGACGTTCACGACCAGCTCATCGACCGCCGGCAACACCGAGCGGATGCTCGCCTCGAGCGGGAAGTCGAGGAGCGTCGCGTTGCGGACCATGGTGAACCCGGAGATGGCGATCGACACGCGCCCAAACTCCACCCGATGGAGCCCAATGGCAAGCACCCTGCACGTGGTCCTCTACCACCCGGCCCGCCTCCCGGTCACCGATTACGGGGGGACCGAGCGGGTGGTGGTGTGGCTGGCGCGCGGGCTCGCGGCCCTCGGGCACCGTGTCTCCCTGATCGCCTGGCCAGGCACGACGGTGCCGGAAGCGACGCTCATCCCGATCGAGCCGCGCGAGGCACTGGTGGAAGGCGGGGCGGATCTGCGGCGCCTGATTCCACCGGGGGCCGACATCCTCCACGCCCATGTCCCAATCAAGCATCCCCCGGCCGACGTGCCGTTCGTCTGGACCTTCCACGGCACCGGCACACCCGGGCGCGTCTTCCCGGCCAGCACCATCGCCCTTTCCGCGAGCCACGCCGCCCGCCATGGGATTCGCCGCTGGGTCCACAACGGGCTCGACCCCGCCGACTATCGCTTCGCCCCGGTGAAGGGCCCGCGCGACCTCTTCCTCGGCCGGCTCCACTCGGCCAAGGGCTGGCGTTGGGCGGTGGCAGGGGCGCGCCGGACCGGGCACCCGCTCACCGTGGCCGGAGGATGGCGACCCACACTGCGCCCTGGCCTCCGCTTCGTGGGGAAAGTCGGGGGCGAGCGCAAAGCCGCGTTGCTCGCCGACGCGCGCTGTCTCTGGATGCCGGCGCAGTGGGACGAGCCGTTTGGCCTCACCACCATCGAGGCGATGGTGAGCGGCACCCCCGTGCTGGGCACGCGGCGCGGCGCCCTTCCCGAAATCATCACCCCCGAGAGCGGCACCATGGGCGACACGCTGGAGGACCTGGTGGCGCTGCGCCCCACCCTCGAGCGACTCGACCCGGAAGCGATCCGCGCGAACGTGCTGGCGCGGTTCACGCATGTGCAGATGGCGGAGCGGTATGTCGAGAGGTATCAGGGTGAGGGGTGACAGTCGCCCGTCCCCCCTTCACCGCGCCCGCGGCTGCTCCAGCAGGAGGGCCCGCATCCGGTGCATCCAGGTGTGGTCCTGCAGCAGACGATTGCGGGCGCCCTCGCCGAGCCGCGTGGCGCGGGCGGGATCCTCGAGCAAGTCTCGCACTGCCGCCTTGAGGTGGTGCGGCTCGCGGAAGGTGAGCACCTCGCGCCCCGGCACGAAGCAGCGGGCGAGATCGCCGCGCTCGTCCACCACCTGCGGCAATCCCATCGCGGCGAGCTCGAAGAGCCGCAGGTTGCAGCTGGCCTCGGGGAGGTCGCCCTCGACCGCCACATGGTGGATGTTGATCGCCACGCTCGCGCCGCCGTACGCCTTGGTGTATTCCTCGGTGCTCGCGGCCTCGCCGCGGCAATAGTCGCGCAGCGACGTCTTCCGCCAACCGGGACCCCAGATCGCCAGGCCGAATTCGACCAGCTCAGCGAGGAGGCGCTCACGGCGCGGAGTGGCGCTACCGGCAAAGACCACGTTGGCGCGATACTGGTCCTTGGTGCGCACGGGCCGATAGACGGAGGGATCCGCCGCGAAGCGCAGCACGTCCACCGTGCGACCGAGCCGCTCGGCGATCTCGGCGGCGACGTCGGTGCCCACGGCAAAGATCGCGTCGTAGGGACGGGCGAGCGCCGCGGCCTCGGTGACGGTGCGGAGGTCGTCGGGCAACCAGTTGACCCAGCGCGCCCGCGAGCGGGCCCGCAGGTGGTCCACCAGCGGTTCGTCGAGCGGCCGGCCACCGATCACGATCACCAGTTCGGGATCGTGCTCCTCGAGGGCGCGGTCGAGGCGCTTGGGCAGGTCGCCCGCTCGGAAGCGTTCAAGCAACCCCGGCTTGGCGAGCAGGTTGAAGCTGGTGACGGTGCACCCCAGCCGCTCGAGGGCGCGCCGGCGGTGCGCCGCGTTGGCGTGCTGGGCGTTGTCCTCGTCGGCAATGAACAGCACCGAGCGCTCGGTCATCACGTGGTCACCTCGGCCGCGGAGAACTGCAGGTCATGGAGCCGCCGGTAGAGGCCGCCGGCAGCGTGGAGTTCAGCGTGCGTCCCGCTTTCCTGGATCCGCCCATCCTCCAGGACGATGATCCGATCTGCCTCGCGCACCGTCGCGAGGCGGTGCGCGATCACCAACACGGTGCGCTCCTGCATCAACCGCTCGATCGCTTCCTGCACCAGCCGCTCCGACTCGGTGTCCAGGGCGCTGGTGGCCTCGTCCAGAATCAGTATCGGCGCGTCGCGCAGCAGGGCCCGCGCGATGGCGATGCGCTGCCGCTGGCCGCCGGAGAGTCGGGTGCCGCGCTCGCCAAGGCGGGTCGCGTATCGGTCGGGCAGTTGCACGATGAAGCCGTGTGCATTGGCCGCCCGGGCCGCCGCCTCGATTTCGGCATCGGTCGCATCAGGTCGCCCGTAGGCGATGTTGTTGCGGACCGAGTCGTGCAGCAGCACCGTGTCCTGGCTCACCACCGCGATCAGCGAGCGGAGCGACTGGCGCTGCAGCGCGGGGAGCGGCACCCCATCGAGGCGGATCTCGCCCGCCTGCGGGTCGTGGAAGCGCGGTACCAACTCCAGCAGGGTGGTCTTCCCCCCCCCGCTGGGCCCCACCAGCGCCACCACCTCGCCCTTGCCCACGCGGAAACACACGTCGTGCAACACCGGCTGCCCGGGATCATAGCCGAACGTCACGTCATCGACCACCAGGTCCTGCGTGAACCGGGCCGGCACCGCCTCGGGCGGGTCCACCTCGACCGCGGGCAGGTCGAACACCGCGAACACCCGCTCGGCGCTCGCCTCGGCGGTGGCGAGCTGGGCCGGGAAGTTGGTGATCGCCTTGAGTGGCGACATGACCCGGAGCGCGGCGAGCACGAAGATGATCGTGGCCGAGGCCTCCATCCGGACGCCCGACACGGCCGGATTGGATGCAGCCCAGAGGATCAGCATGATCATCGCACCACCAAAGAGCTCGCTCACCGGCGAGGTGAGGAGGGCGAAGCGCTGGGTGCGGATCATCCCCTTCCGGTAGCGCTCCGTCTGGGCCATGAAGCCGCGCTGCTCGGCGGTCTCCGCCCCGAAGGCGCGAATCAGCTTCATCGCGCCGAGGCGCTCGGTGATGTTGGCGGTGAGCTCGCCGCGCTCGTGGGCGAACACCCGCGCGTAGCGCTTGAGGCGCCGGAGCAGGAGCTGCACGCCGAACACGAGCAGCGGGGCGAGCACGAGCACCAGCACCGTCAGGCGCGGCGACAGCAGCACCATCACCACGAGGGTGGTCAGGATCACGATAAAGTTCTGGAAGAACGCCGCGAGCGCGGCCACCACCACCTGCTTCACCTGATCGGCATCGCTGATCAGTGCCGCGGTGAGCTGCCCCCCCCGGGTACGCTGAAAGACGTCGAGGTCGAGGCGCAGCAGGTGGGCGAAGAGCCGGGTGCGCAACCGCTGCACCATCCCCTCCTGCACCTGCACCGAGAGATACGCCGCGAGGTAGGACGCAATGTTCTTGAGGAGCAGCGCCCCGAGGAACAGCCCCACCAGCCGGGCCGTGGCCACCGCGGGGGGTACGCCTGCCACCAGCGGGTCGAGGAGGTGACGGAGCCACTGCTCGAGTCGCGTGCCGGCTTCGCCCTCGCCACCGGCGCCCGGAAAGAGATGCCGCAGCAGCGGTTCGAGGAAGATGATCTGCGCGCCCTCGAGTACCGACCCGACGAGGGCCGCCAGCATCCCGAGCGTGAAGAGCCCGCGATGCGGCTCGAGGAGCCCGAAGAGGCGGCGCCGCACGCCCGGGCGCGTCAGCGGCGCCTCGGCGTCAGGAGGGCGATCGGCAGGACGACCTCCTCGGGCGAGATACCGCCGTGGAGGAAGGCACCCCGATACCGGGCCTGATATTCCCGCAACTTGGTGGGATAGACGAAGAACCGGTCACCGGTGGCGAGGGCAAGCCGCGACCCGGGCGTCCGGTCGGGTAGTCCCCAGGCGGCCATGCTGTCGACCATCACAGCGGCGTCGGGATCCTCCACCCGGAGCTCATCACCGAACTTGAAGCGCAGCGACGGGGTCGCGTCGCGCCGGGCATAGATCGTGGCGGGCGTGTGGCAGTGCAGCGAACCGTGGTCGGTGGTGAACAGCACCGGCACCCGCCGCCGCTCGGCCTCCTTCAGCGCCTGATGGAGCGCCGAGCGCTCGAACCAGGTACGCGTCAGCGAACGCAGTGCCGCCGTGTCGCGTGCCACTTCGTAGAGCGCCTCGTTCTCCGTCCGGCCGTGCGTCAGCTGATCGATGAAATTGAAAACCAGCGCGGTCACGCCGTCGCGGGCGAGGTGGCCGGGGAGGTGACGCAGCATCTGCTCGCCATCGCCGGCGGAGAGCACCTTCTCGTAGTGCACCGGGACATCGCGCCCGGTGAGTTCCCGGAGCTGTTCGATGAGCAGTTCGGCCTCGTGCGCGTTGAGCGACACCTCGTCCCGCCCGTGCCACACCTCCGGATGCCGCGCCACCAGATCCCGCGGCAGCATCCCCGAGAAGATCGCGTTGCGTGCGTACGGTGTCGCGGTCGGCAGGATCGAGAAGTAGTGGTCGACCTCCACGTCGTACAACTGCTCCACCATCGGGCGGATCATCATCCACTGGTCGAGTCGCAGGCAGTCCACCACCACAAGGAGCACCCGCCCGTGCAGATCCAGCGTGGGGCGCACGAATTCGCTCACCACATCCACCGACAGCGGCGGCCGATCGGCCCCGCCGGTGCCCCGGATCCACCCCGGGTAGTTGGCGGCGACGAAGCGCCCGAAGTCCTGTCGCATCCCCGATTGCAACGTGGCGAGTGCATCGCGGAGCCCCGGCTCGTCGGCCTGCCCAAGGCGGACGTCCCAGGAGGTCAGCTCCACCACCACCTCCACCCACTCGCGCCACGCGAGGGTTTCCCCACGCCGTGCCTCGAGCTCCCGGAACCGGGTCACGAAGTCGCGCGAGAGCCGCTGTTGCCGAATACGATCGCCCTCGAGCAGGCGGGTGATCACCGTGAGCACCTGCCGCGGATTCACCGGCTTGATGAGGTAGTCCGCGATCTCGGCCCCGATCGCGTCGCGCATCGTGTCGGCCTCTTCCGACTTCGTCACCATCACGATCGGCATCGCCGGGTCGATGGTGCGAAGCGCGGGGATGAGGTCGAGCCCACGCGTCCCGGGCATCTGCTCGTCCAGGAGCACCACGCCGTAGGACTGCCCCCGGAGCAGCGCGAGGGCATCGTCGCCGTTGGACGCACGCTCCACCGCGAACCCCTGCTGCTCCAGAAAGAGCACATGGGAATCGAGCGTCTCGATCTCGTCGTCCACCCAGAGGATGGTGCGGGGGCGCGCCATGTGCGGAAGGTAAAGGGATGGCGAGGACGGGGTGAGGGGGCCACGCCCCGCGACCCGACCGGCAGGTCGCGCTCACCCCGCGGCCCGCACCGCCTTACCATTCCCGCATGCCAGCCGCCCCCAGCATCCTGCTCGTGCGTTTTTCCTCCATCGGCGACCTGCTCCTGACCACGCCGCTGCTCCGGGCACTCCGGGCGCGGCACCCAGCGGCGCGCATCACGATGGTGGTGCGGGAGGACATGGCCGACACGCTCCGCCACAACCCGCGCCTGAGCGAGCTGGTCACCTGGCGACACCGATCGTCCCTGCGGGTGCTCGCGGATCAACTGCGCGGCGAGCCCTGGACCCATCGCCTGGACCTGCACGGCTCGCTGCGCTCCCTCGCGCTCCGCCAGCTCGTGGGCGGCACGTGGACCACCTACCCCAAGCACCGGGTGCGCCGCGCCCTCCTGATCCGCACCGGGCGGCGGCGCGGCGGCGCCCTCGGCCCGGTGGCGGAGCGCTACTTCGCCGCGGCGGCCGGGCTCGATGTGAGCCCCGATGGCGGCCCGGCCGAGTTCTTCACCTCCCAGGAGGCCGAACGCGAGGCCGCGGCCTTCCTGGCGCAGGCGGGCATCGGGCAGGTGAGGCCGATCATCGCCGTGGCACCGGGCGCGGCACACTTCACCAAGCGCTGGCCGGTGGAGCACTGGGAGGCCCTCGTGCGGCGCCTCCGGGCCACGAACGACATCATCGTCCTCGGGGGACCGGCGGAGCAGGCGCTGGGGGCACACGTCGCCGCGGCGGCGGGAGGCGGCGCGGTCAACGCGGCCGGTCAGTTTTCCCTGGTGGGGTCGGCGGCGCTGCTCAAGCACGCCACGGCCCTCGTGGCCGGCGACACCGGGGTGCTTCACCTCGCCACCGCCCTCGGCGTGCCCGTGGTGGGGCTGTATGGCCCCGGCGTGGAGGAGTTCGGTTTCTTCCCCTACCACTCCCGTGCGCGGGTGCTGCAGCGCGACCTCGCCTGCCGGCCCTGCTCGACCCACGGCGGTCCCCGGTGCCCGCTGGGGCACCACCGCTGCCTGCGGGAGATTCTCCCCGAGGAAGTGGCCGCTGTCCTCGGGGGGGCGATCCGGTGAGCGACCAGGAGGTGCCATTGGCCACACTCCTCGAGCTGCAACACGCCGCCGAGCGGGGGCCGAAGCGCGAGGGACTCTTCGCCGTCTGGCTCCTGATGCGTGTGGCCCTCGACATCGGGCTGGCCGAGGCGGATGGTGATCGTGCGGACCGCCGGCGGGTGGACCTTCTGACAACCCGCCTCGCCCCGCTGGCAGTGCCGCGCCCCCTCG
>JBBQQJ010000136.1:0-7058 GCA_038216165.1 Gemmatimonadales bacterium
CCCATTATCTTCCTCCGATGATCGAAACGATCCCCATCGGCGCCGACCACGCCGGCTTCGAGATGAAGGAGCTCATCAAGGCGGAGCTCACCGCGCTCGGGTACGGCGTGGAGGATGTCGGCACGCACTCGACCGATTCGACCGACTATCCCGACTATGCCCACGCGGTGGCCCGCGAGGTGGAGTCCGGGGCAGCCCGACGCGGGATCCTCCTGTGCGGGACCGGCCTCGGCATGGGCTACGCCGCCAATCGCCATCCCGGCGTGCGGGCGGCCGTGGTGTGGTCGCCCGAGGTGGCCACGCTTGCCCGCGAGCACAACGACGCCAACGTGCTCGTGCTGCCGGCGCGCTGCATTGGCATCGACACCGCTCTGGCGATCCTGCATGCCTGGCTCGATACCCCATTCGAGGGCGGCCGCCACCAACGGCGGGTCGCCAAGATCGAGACGACCTCGTGAGTGACCTCCTCGTGCACGACGCGCCGCTTGCCGCGGCCGACCCGACGATCGCCGGGCTGATCGACCAGGAACTCCGCCGCCAGCAAGACGGGCTCGAGCTGATCGCGAGCGAGAACTTCGCCTCCCGTGCGGTGCTGGAGGCGATGGGCTCGTGCCTGACGAACAAATACGCCGAGGGGTATCCGGGGAAGCGGTACTACGGTGGGTGCGAGGTGGTGGACAAGGTCGAGCAGCTCGCCATTGACCGGGTCAAGGCACTGTTCGGCGCGGACCATGCCAACGTCCAGCCACACGCAGGGGCGCAGGCCAACTTTGCCGCGTTCATGGCGCTCATCAAGCCGGGCGAGTTGCTCATGGGGCTCGCCCTGCCGCACGGCGGGCACCTGACCCACGGCGCCTCGGTGAACCACACCGGCCAGGTGTGGCGTGCGGTGCAGTACGGCGTGCGCGCCGACACCGGGCGCATCGACTACGACCAGGTCCACGAGATGGCGCGGCGCGAGCGCCCCCGGTTGATCATCGCCGGCGGATCGGCCTACGCGCGCACCATTGACTTCGCCGCGTTCCGCGAGATTGCCGACGAGATCGATGCCTTCTTCCTGGTGGACATGGCGCACTTCGCGGGGCTGGTGGCCGGCGGGGTGCATCCGAATCCGCTGCCGCATGCGCACGTGGTCACCAGCACCACCCACAAGACGCTGCGCGGTCCGCGGGGGGGGATCATCCTCTGTCATGCCGAGCATGCCAAGGCGATCGACAAGTCGGTCTTCCCCGGGGGGCAGGGCGGCCCATTGGAGCACGTGATCGCGGCCAAGGCGGTCGCGTTCATGGAGGCGCAGACGGAGGAATTCCGCGCCTATGCCCGGCAGACGGTGGAGAACGCACAGGTCCTCGCGGAGGCGCTGATGGAGCGCGGCTACGCGATCGTCTCGGGCGGCACCGATACCCACCTGATGTTGGTGGACCTGCGGGCGAAGGAGCTCACCGGCAAGGAGGCCGAGCGGATCCTCGGGCTCGCCGCGATCACGGTCAACAAGAACACCATTCCTGATGACCCGCAGTCACCGTTTGTGACCAGCGGGATCCGGATCGGCACGCCCGCGCTGACCACGCGCGGGATGGGCCGTGCCGAGATGGTGCAGGTGGCGCGGGTGATCGACGAGGCGCTCACCACGCCGGACGAGGCCACGCTGGCGCGCGTCCGAGGCGAGGTCGAGGAACTGGCGGGCAAGTTCCCGCTCTATCCGTCCCGTGGCGGGACTGGCTGACGCCGTCGTGACCGAGCTCCAGTTTGCCGATGGCGTGCTCGCGCGCCTCCATGCGCGCGACGGACGGCGCTACGACGAGCGGGCGTACCTGTTCGTGCTGGCGGCGATCGAGCAGATCCAGAGCCGCCTCGACCGGCGGCGTCACGTCAGCGGTCAGGAACTCGCCTGGGCCTGCCGCGACCTGGCCCTGGCGCGCTTCGGGTTGATGACCCGGACGGTACTCGACTGCTGGGGCATCCGCGCCACCGCCGACTTCGGCCACGTGGTCTACGCGATGGTGGATGTCGGGCTGTTGAGCACCCAGCCGGGTGATTCGGTGGACGACTTCACCGGCGTCTACGACTTTGGTCGGGCGTTCGACGAGGGGTATGCGCTGGGGGGAGAGGGGTAGGGGGCGGGGGGCGTCCCAACCGCCGGACCGTCGCCAACGGCCGTGCCCCTTGCGTCGGTTCCCGGCACGCAGTATCCAGAGCCACTTTTGTAGGGCTGCATCAGCGGTGTCTCTGTTTCGCGGAGTGGTGCTATGCCTTCCCTCCTTCCTTCCTGGCGACCCGCCGGGAACACGACGCCTCGCCAGCCTTTACGCCGCGTCTGCAGGAATGATGCACGGGGCGATTGGCGATTGATGATTGATGAAGTGGGAGTGATCCCGTTCCCCGCTCCCCGTTCACCGTTTCGCCGTTTCGCCCCCATGCCCGCCCGCTGTCCGGCACCCGCCGCTAGCTTTCCCGGATGCCGCTCCTCCCCGTTCTCACCCCCGCGCAAGCCGCCACATGGGACACTGCCGCTGACGCGGCGGGTCTCCCGCTCCGGATGCTGATGGAGACGGCCGGGCGCGCTGTGGCACGAGTGGCGGTCGAGCGCTTCGGGGCCGTGACAGGGCAGGGCGTGCTCATCGCCTGCGGCCCCGGCAACAACGGCGGCGACGGCTGGGTGGCGGCTCGCGCGCTCCACGCCGCAGGGTGCCCGGTGTGGGTGACAGAGGTGCGCGCGCCCGGGGCGGGGATTGCCGCCGCGGCCCGTGCCGCCGCCCTCGCCGATGGCGTCCGCACCGTGGACCCGGCCGGCCCGTGGCCAGGGGTGGCGCTGGTCATCGATGCCCTCCTCGGCACCGGCGCCCACGGCGCTCCCCGCGAGCCGATGGCGCAGCTCGTCGCCCGGCTCGGCGAGCTGCACCGCCCGGTGCTCGCCATCGACGGACCCACCGGGCTCGATCTCGGCACCGGCGTGGACCACGGCGCGCTCGCCGCGACGCTCACTGTCACCTTTGGAGGGCCGCGCCGCGGCCACCTGTTGGCCCGCGACGAGTGCGGTGACCTCGTGGTGATGGACATCGGCCTGCCATCCCCCCCCCACGACTGGCCCCGGCTGGTGACCCGCAGCTGGGCTGCCCAACAGCTCCCGCCGTTTCCGGCACGCGCCCACAAGGGCACCCGCGGCCGAGTGGTGGTGATCGGCGGCAGTCCGGGGATGACCGGCGCCGCCCGCCTCGCGGCACGGGCAGTGTTCGCGGCCGGGGCGGGGCTGGTGCACGTGGTGGCGCCGGCGGAGGCCGTGAGCGAGCTGCGCATGGCGGAGCCCGACGTGCAGACCCTCGCCCACCCCTTCAGCGGGCCGCTGGATGGCGCGCTCGTGGCGCTGCTCGCCGACGCCGACGCCGTGGTGCTCGGCCCAGGCCTCGGACGTGACCCGGGTCGGCTGGCCTTCGTGCGCGCGGTGCTCGGCGCTGCTCCCGCGACGGTGGTTGATGCTGATGCCCTGGTCGCGCTCGCGGGAGAGGTCGTCGCCGTGCGGCGCGAGGCGGGCACCGTGCTGACCCCCCATGTGGGCGAGTTCCGTACCCTCTTCCGCGCCCATGCCGGCGGCCTCGAGGTGGATCCGTGGACCGCAGCGGAGGCCGCCGCGCGGGAGGCAGGGGCGGTGGTGCTGCTCAAGGGCGTCCCCACCGTCATTGCTGAATCGGGGGGGGGGATGCTCACCGTTGCGGCCGGTAACCCCGGACTCGCCACTGGCGGGAGCGGCGACGTGCTCAGCGGGCTGATCGGCGCGCTCCTCGCGCAGGGGCTCGCCCCGGCGACTGCCGCTGCCGTGGGGGCGCAGGCGCTGGGTGAGGCGGCCGACCATGCGGCGGGACGGGTCGGGGCGCGGATGCTCCGACCGATGGACGTGATCTCCGCCTGCGGCGACGTCTGGCGCCAGTGGGCCCGGGACGGTGTGCCGGGCGTGGCACGGACCGGTCACCTGCTTGACCTTCCCGCTCCCCGGACCGTCTGATGCGCGGGCTGTTGCTGCTCCTCCCTGTCCTCCTCGCCACTGCGTGCGCCACTGGGGGGGGGATGCGTGCTGCGGGTATCCCGGTGATCCCGATCCGGCCCGAGGATCGCGTCATCCTGGGTGACCTGACGACGGTGCGCGCCGTGGCCACCGCGTTCGACCGCGTGTACGTGGTCTACGACACCGACCTGGGAATCTGGCAGCCGCTCGAGCGGCGCTGGCTGGTGCCCCGCCGCCCCACCAATCCCGGCCTGCTGCGCGACGTGGTCGCCGCGCTGGTGGATCCGCTGGATCAATCCGTGTGGCTGGCCACCCGGTCGGGGTGGGTGCGCTACTCGCCGGAGTCGGACATCTGGGAGCGAGGGCTGTTGCCGGGCACGGTGGAGCAGTTCGGCATCGATCCGCAGGATCCGATCGGGGGTGCCTGGTTCCGCACCTCCACGGGGTGGTACCAGCAGGGGCGCGCCGGCCCGGCGATCCCCGGGACGCCGCCGCGTGGGCTGCGCCTCGCGCCGACCCTCGCCGATGCCTACCGCGACATGCCGGCACTGCGTGCCTTCGGGCCGACGCTCGCGATCGGCCCCGGCCTCGAGCCCGGACGCCTCACCGTTGCTGCCCCCGCCGCGAGTGGTCAGGGATGGTTCGTGGGCACCTCCACGCGCGGGCTGCTGTACGTGGACCAGATGGGGGTCACTCCGACGCCGCTGCCGCTCGGAATCGGGGGCGAGGCCGTGGGCGCGCTTCTCTGGGTCGGCGACGGGCTCTGGGTCAGCACCGATGCCGCCTATCGTGGCGAGCCGGTGGCGGTGACCTTCGTGGAGGAGGAACTGCGCCAGACCGTGCCGCTCGAAGGCAACGGCGCCCTCGGCTTTCCGTTCACCGCCAGCCGGGCACTCCTCGCGGGTGATCGCGTCCTGTGGCTGGCGAGTGATGTCGGCCTGGTGCGGCTCTCCCTCGATGGCCAGGCCCCGCAGGTGTGGGGGGAGGGGAGTGGGCTGCCTATTCCGCGCGTGACGGCGCTCGCCGCCTGGGGTGACCGGATCGCCGTCGGCACCACACGCGGCCTGGCGCTGCGCGAGGACGGCATGCTCGCGCGGGCGGCACCCGGCGTGATCGACCCGATCTACGCGCTGTACGCCCGGGGTGACACCCTCTGGGTGGGGGGGGGATTCGGTCTCGGTGCCATGCTCGCCGGCGACAGCGCCGTGCGGCTGAGCACCGGGTGGCGTCAGGCCACGGCGGGCGAGGTGCCGGTCTTCGGCATCGGGTATGTAGCCGACACGCTGGTGGCGATGACCGCCGACCGCGTGCTCTGGCGCGACCCCGTGCTCGGAGGATGGACGCCCGGGTTCGCGCTCGCGCCGACCCTGGGCCGGCTGCGCGCGATGGCAACCACCGATGCCGGCGTGTGGGTGGGCGGCGACCGCGGCGCGGCGCTGGTGTCGCTCGTGGCTGGGCCGGTGCGCACGCTCACCGTGGGTCGCGACTTGCCGGCGCCGGTCACTGCGCTGGTGGCCACCGAGCGCTACCTCTGGGTCGGTACGCACGGGGGGCTGGTCCGCCTCGCCTTGGTGGGCTTCTGACTACCATCGCGCTGGGATCCGGCGGAGAGTTCGACCGGATCCGTGCCATCGCCGCGGCACTCGGCCCGGCCGCTGGGCCGCTCGGGGACGACACCGCCCCGATCCCCACCGGCGAGGGAACCCTGGTGGTCTCCACCGACACCAGCGTGGAGGCGGTCCACTTCCGACGCGATTGGCTCACCCCCGAGGAGATCGGCTGGCGCGCTGCTGCGAGCGCCCTCTCCGACCTCGCCGCCGCCGCCGCCCGGCCAGCAGGGCTCACGGTGGCGCTGATCCTCCCGCGCGGAACCACTGACGCGATGGTGCTCGCGCTGATGCAGGGCGTGGGCGAGGCTGCGTCACGCAGCGGCTGCCGCGTGCTGGGTGGTGACATCACTGGGGGGGGGGGCTCGCGGTGGGCATCACCGTGTTCGGGCACACGGTCACGCCCGTCTCACGGGCCGGTGCACAGGTGGGTGATGCCGTCTGGGTGACCGGCGCCTTGGGGGGGGCACGTGCCGCGCTCTGTGCCTGGGAGAATGGCCGCACGCCGGCGCCGGCCGCCCACTGTGCCTTTGCCAGACCCCAGCCGCGGCTCGCCGCCGGGCGCTGGCTGGCGGCCGCGGGCGCCACCGCGATGCTCGACGTCAGTGACGGCCTCGGTGGCGACGCCGAGCACCTCGCGGCGGCCTCCGCGGTGGGGCTGGAGATCGACCTGGGCCTGGTGCCGATCCACCCCTCCGTTCACGGCGAGGCGGCGCGTGTGGGCGAGCCCGCCCCGGTCTTCGCCGCCACGGGCGGCGAGGACTACGAACTGCTCGTCACCCTGCCACCGGCGGTCGATGGCCGGGCCTGCGAGCCCGCCGCTGGTGTCCCGCTCACCCGGATCGGGACGGTGGTGGCGGGGGCCGGGGTCCGCTGCCTCCTGCGGGGCCGCCTGATGCCGATTGCCGGCTTTCGCCATGCCGGTTGACCCCGCCGCGGTGCCGTCCCTAGCTTCGGCCCATCCCTTCAGCCGTGAGTCACTGTGCGTATGAGCACCATCATCGAAGTCACCGCCCGCGAGATCCTTGATTCCCGGGGCAACCCCACCGTCGAGGCCGAGGTCGTCACCGCCACCGGGTCGCACGGCCGCGCCGCCGTGCCGAGCGGGGCATCCACGGGAGCGCACGAGGCGGTCGAGCTGCGCGACGGCGACCCGGCGCGCTATGGCGGCAAGGGCGTCCTGCAGGCGGTAAAGAACGTCAATGAATTGATCGCCCCGGTGGTCGAGGGGATGGACATCTTCGACCAGATCGCGATTGACGCCGAGATGACCGATGCCGATGGCACCGAGAACAAATCCAAGCTGGGCGCCAACGCGATCCTCGCGGTCTCGCTCGCGGCGGCCCGTGCGGCGGCGATGGAGGCTGACCTGCCGCTGTACCGCTACCTGGGCGGGCCGATGGCGCGGGTGCTCCCGGTCCCGTTGATGAACATCCTCAATGGCGGCGCGC
>JBBQQJ010000137.1:0-7030 GCA_038216165.1 Gemmatimonadales bacterium
TCTCGGGCCATGGAAGGGACTGGAGGACGTCGAGTACGCCACGCTCGCATGGGTGGCCTGGTACAACAGCCAGCGCTTGATGGAACCGCTCGGCGACATCCCGCCAGCGGAGTACGAAGCACAGTATTATCAGGACCGATCTGTGCCGCTGGCACCGGTCGGACTCAACTAACCGAGGCTCCGAAGAACCCGGGGCGGTTCAGGCGCGGGATGACGGGTCTTCTGTTCGCTGTTCGCCGCCTGCCCCTCAGCTGCGCGCCTTCCGGATCGCCTCGGTCAGCACCGGCACCACCTCGAAGAGGTCACCGACGATGCCGTAGTCGGCCACCTTGAAGATCGGCGCATCCTTGTCGCGGTTGATCGCGACGATGGTGCGCGCGGTGCGCATCCCGGCGAGGTGTTGAATCGCGCCACTGACGCCGATGGCGAAGTAGAGATCGGGCGAGACGGTCTTGCCAGTCTGGCCCACCTGCGCCCCGTGCTCGATCCACCCGGCATCCACGACTGCGCGCGAGGCACCGACCGCCGCCTCCCCACCAAACGCCGCAGCCAATTCCTCGAGCAACCCGAAGTGCTGCGGATCGCCGAGGCCACGTCCTCCCGCGACAATCACGCGCGCCTCGGCGACGTCGAGCGCCGCCTTCTCCGGCGTGGTGATCCCAGTCACGGTCAGCCGCGATGTGAACGCGGGCACCACGACCGCCTCCACCGCGCCGGCCTTGCCCGCCTGCACCGCAGCGTAGGCACTGGGCCGCACGGCCACCACCGGGGTGCCGGCGAGGTCAAGCGTCTGGATCGCCTTGCCGGCGTACACAGGGCGCACCACCCGCACGGTACCGCCGTTGGCGCTGATTGCAGTCACGTCCATCCCGCAGGGCCCCCCGATCGCTGCGGCGAGGCGCGGGGCGAGGTCCTTCCCTGTGGCGGTGGCCGCCACCAGGATCGCACCGTACTCACCGGCCATCGCCTTGACGGTGGCGACCATCGCCTCCGGCGCGTACTGCGCGAACGTGGCATCGGTCGCGGTGCGCACCCGGTCGGCACCGTGCGCGCCGAGCGCGTCGAGTCCGCCCACCGCAGCGTCACCACAGACGAGGGCATCCACGCTGCCACCCAGGCCGTCCGCAAGCTGCCGCGCGGCGGCGAGGAGTTCGGCGGCACCCTTCCGGAGGGTACCGTTCCGCTGTTCGAGAATCGCAAGCACATTCGCCATGGTCAGAGCACCTTCGCTTCGGAAGTCAGCGCCTCGATGAGCGCCGGCACCGCGGCCGCACCCTCACCGACGATCCGCCCCGCGGGCCGCTCCGGCGGGAGTGCCAGCGACACGATGGTCACGTGCGACGCGCCGGCCGACACCGGCACCACGTCCAGCGGCTTCTTCTTGGCGGCCATGATGCCCTTGAGGCCGGGGAGCCGGGGATTGTTCAGCCCTTTGTCGCAGGTGAATACCGCCGGCAACGCGCAGGTGGCGCCCTCGACCCCCCCCTCGACCTCGCGGGTGATGCGCGCGGTACCACCCTCGATCACCAGCGAGGTGACCGCCGTGGCACAGGGCAGCCCCAGCAGCTCGGCCACCATCGGGCCGATCTGCTGGCCGTAATCATCCACAGCCAGCTTCCCACCGAGGATCAGGTCGTAACCGCCATCCTTGAGGTGATCGGCCAGGACCCGCGCATTCGCGAGACCGTCCGCCGAGGGCTCGCCCTGGAGGTGCACGCCGCGGTCCACGCCCATCGCCAGCGCGGTGCGCATCGTCTCCTGCACGCTGTCCCCGCCAAACGAGACCACCACCGTCTCGCCGGCACCGGCTGCGTCCTTCAGCGCGAGGCCCGCCTCGATGGCGTATTCGTCGTAGGGATTCGGGATGAACTTCACCCCGGTCGGATCAATGGATGTCGCGCCGGCACCGATCACGATCTTGGAGGTCGTGTCAGGCACGCGGCGGAGGAGGATGGCGATCTTCATCAGGACAGTCCTTGGTTCAAATCAGTACGCCGGGATCCCGGTGATTTCCTGGCCGAGAATCAGCGAATGCATGTCGTGCGTGCCCTCGTACGTGTAGACACTCTCGAGGTTGGCCATGTGCCGCATCGAGTGGTACTCGATGAGGATGCCGTTGCCGCCGAGCAGGCGGCGCGCCTCACGGGCGCACTCGCAGGCCATGTTGACGTTGTTGCGCTTGGCGAGTGAGACGCGCGCCGGGGTGGCCTTCCCCTGATCCTTGAGCCGGCCAAGCTGCAGCACGAGCAGCTGCGCTTTGGTGATCTCGGTCAGCATGTCGGCCAGACGCGTCTGCTGGATCTGGGTGGCACCGATCGGGCGGTCGAACATGATCCGGGTGGCCGCGTAGCGACGGGCCTCATCGTAGCACGCCATCGCCGCCCCGACGCCGCCCCACGCGATGCCGTAGCGCGCCTGCGTGAGGCACATCAGCGGGCTCTTGAGGCCGCCCGACTCGGGCAGCAGCGCGTCCTTCGGCACGTGCACGTCCTGCAGGTGCAGCTCGCTGGTGTCGCTGGCGCGCAGCGAGAGCTTCCCCTTCTGGTCCTTCCCCGTGAAGCCGGGGGTGTTCGTCGGCACGACGAAGCCGCGGATGCTCTTGCTGTCATCGATATCGCCGGTCTTGGCCCAGATGATCGCCACGGTCGCCTGCGAGCCGTTGGTGATCCACATCTTGGTGCCGTTGAGCACCCAGCCGTCGGCAGTCTCGCGCGCGGTGGTGATCATCCCGCCGGGGTTCGAGCCGAAGTCGGGCTCAGTCAGGCCGAAGCAGCCGATCTCCTCGCCGGTGGCAAGCTTCGGAAGCCAGTGCTTCTTCTGCTCCTCACTGCCGAAGGCGTAGATCGGATACATCACCAGGGCGCCCTGCACCGAGGCGAAGGAGCGGATCCCGCTGTCGCCGCGCTCGAGCTCCTGCATGATCAGGCCGTAGGCGACGTTGTTGAGCCCCGCGCAGCCGTACTCCTCGGGGAGGTTGGCGCCGAGGAGGCCCAATTCAGCCATCCCGGGGATGAGTTGCTTGGGAAAGCGCCCCTCGATGTAACAGTCGCCGATGACCGGCATGAGGGCGTCGTCCACCCACTGGCGGACGGTGTCGCGGACGGCGCGCTCCTCCTCGCTGAGCAGCGCATCCACGTCATAAAAGTCCACGCCCGTGTATTCCGACGATCCAGCCATGCAGTGCGGCCTCCGAAAGGGTCCGAGGCCAATATAATCCAGCAACCAGCCGTCGGCGTCAGCCGACGGGTCAACTCGCCGCTTCGCGGCGACGGGGGAAGCGGGGATGGACGTCCTACCGGTACGCCGCGTGCCCCGTCAGTTCCTGCCCCACGATCAGCGTGTGCATGTCGTGGGTCCCCTCGTAGGTGTAGACGCTCTCGAGGTTGGCCATGTGGCGCATCGCGTGCCACCCGCCGAGGATGCCGTTGGCGCCCAGCAGGCGCCGTGCCTCGCGCGCCACATCACACGCCATGTCCACATTGTAGCGCTTGGCGAGCGAGACCTGCCCCGGCGTCATCGTGCCGAGGTCCTTGAGTCGACCAAGCTGCAGGGCGAGGAGTTGGGCGTTGGTGATCTTGGTGGCCATGCCGGCGAGGCGCTCCTGCTGGAGTTGTGTCGCGGCGATCGACTTCCCGAACATCTCGCGGCTGAGGGCGTACTGCAGCCCCTCGTCGAAACAGGCCAACGCCGCCCCGAGCGCGCCCCAGACGATGCCATAACGCGCCTGGGTCAGACACATCAGCGGGCTCTTGAGCCCGCGCGACTCGGGGAGGATCGCGTCGGCGGGGAGTTGCACCTGGTCGAAGGTCATCGCGCTCGACTCCGACACACGCAGGGAGTGCTTGTCGGTGACGTGGTGCACGGTCACGCCCGGGAGCTCGGTGGGCACGATGAAGCCGCGGATGCTGTGCGGGTCGTCGGAGCCGTTGGTCTTGGCCCAGACGATCGCCACGTCCGCCGAGGGGCCGTTGGACAGCCACTTCTTGGTGCCGTGGAGCAGCCACCCCTCGGCGTTCTCGGTGGCATCCACGATCATTCCGGCCGGGTTGCTGCCGTGCTCGGGTTCGGTGAGGCCGAAGCAACCGATCACCTCGCCGCGCGCCATCTTCGGGAGCCAGTGCTGCTTCTGTGCCTCGCTGCCGAAGGTCAGCACCGGGTACATCACCAGCGAGCTCTGCACCGACGCGAAGGAGCGGATGCCGGAATCGCACCGCTCGAGTTCCTGCATGATGAGGCCGTACTCCACGCCGCTCCGACCCGGGCCACCGTACGCCGTGGGGACGGTCGGCCCGAGCAGGCCGAGCTCGGCCATCTCGGGCACCAACTCGTGCGGGAAGACGCCCGCGAAATACCACTCGGAGATGTTCGGCATCAGCCGCGCATCCACCCAGGCGCGGACCCGATCACGCAGTGCGCGCTCCTCGGGCGTGAGCAACGACTCGGTGTTCATGACGTCGAGCTGCGTGAACGGCGGCAGCGGTTCGGGCGGATGGATCGGAGCGAGCGGCTTCATGCAATGATTCCGTTGAGGTCGAGGGTAGCTATGTACCCCGCAGGGGCCGTGGCGTTCGGCCGGATCCCGACCTCGCGCGCCTTGGCCCGGAAGGCCCGGCCGTGGTCCAGCGGCCGCCCCGTCTCGGCCTGCCATTGGTGGACCATCTCGTGGAGCAGCGTCTCGGTGGCGGCGGCCCAGCCGTCGCGACGAAGGTGGCGGCGCGAGACGGAGATCTCGACCGGCCCCCCGTCGTGATCGGCCCGGAACTCCCCGAGCCGGGAGCGCATCCGCTCCGACAGCCGGATCGGGAGCGTGGCGAGCGTGCCGCCAAAGTGACGCTGGTTGAGGATCTGGTGCAGCCGGGTGAGCTCGGCGATCTCGGCAGCATGTTCCCGCGGCGGGGCCGCGGGTGTGCGGCGCCGGCGGCTCGGGGCATGGCGATCGACGGGAAAGGCGAGGAAGCGGCGTCGGGCGGCGAGGCGCTCGGCCCGGGGCACCCCCCGCGGCTTCAGAAAGGTCACGATCGCGTGGAGCACCGCATCGGGTGCCCAGGCGTAGCCCGCATGCAACCGCAACCCGGTGCGGGTGTGCCACGAGACCAGCACGGTCCGATTGCGGGTCAGTTCCACCGCCGTGCCGGGGGCGAGCCCGAGCGCGAAGAGGCGATCGGGCAGCGACGCCTCCGGGGCGGCGTCGAGATCGAGGCCGAGCTGCCCGTCGTCAGGCAGGGGCGTGGACTGCGGCGGCACGACGGGGGCGGGGGAACGATGTCTCATGGCCGGCGCCGAAGACCGCGGTATCGGGGTTCCAGACATAGTGTCGCACGGTGATCGACTCGCGATCGGCGAGGACGAGGTTGCACGCGGACGGACGCTTGCCGCGGGTGCGCGAGGTGTGGGTGGACGAGGTGGCGACCACGGTGCCGTTGGGGAGCGCCCCGGCCGCTTCCTCGTGGTCGTGCCCGCAGCAGACCACATCCACCCCCGCGGCGATGATGTTGCGCCATGCCTGACGCCAGCGCGCCAGCCCCATCCGCTGGGAGATGCGCCCGCGCATCACGTTCTGGTGCATCACCATCACGCGGAGGATCTCTTCGGGTTCATTGCGGAAGGCCGCCCCCACGCGATCGGTCTCGCGGGCGGGAAGGTGCCCCTTCACGGCCATGTCGTTGAGGTTGTAGGTCATCGAGCCGGCGTTGACCCCGTAACTCGAAAGGGCGCCACAGAGCACCACCCCGTCCACCACGAGGGTGGGGGTGAGGTCGTCGCCGAAATAGCGCCGGTATTTCACGTACTTGGGCTGGGCGCCGATCACGTCGAATGGCGTGGTCCACCACTCGACGTCGTGGTTGCCCGGCACCACGAGGGTGGGGGCGATGCGCCGGAACGCCTCCACCATCACGAGCGCGCGCTGGAACTCGCCGTGGCGCGCACGCTGGGTCAGATCGCCCGCCACCGCGATCGCGGTGGGGGCGAGGTCGGTGGCGAGTCCCTCGAGCGCGGCAACCTGGGCGAGATCGGCGTCGCGCCCGAAGTGCACATCGGAGCACTGCAGGATGGCGACCCGCTCCGTCACCACACGACTCGCACCGTGTAGGTCAGCGTGGCGGCCCCCTTGGCGGGAACGGTCACGGGGAAGACCACCCGCGACGACGAGCGCCGCTGGGCCGGCACCGAACTCGCGGTGACACTCCATTCACCCGCCCGATCCTCCCGCACATCCACCACCACAGCGGAGTCCTTGGCGTTCTTCAGCTCCACCCGGTAGCTCACCGTGGCGACCGTGCGGGAGGGGGCCGGTGTGCGCGCACTGCTGAAGGCCGTCTGGGTGCGGCGCGCGGTCACGTCGAAGGCCGTGCCGGTCCGGACGCTCAGCTCCTCGCCAGGGGCGGTGTGGCCGATGGCCCCCTGCCCGATGAGCTGGGTGCGTCCCGCGCGATCCGTCTCGAAGACACTCACGCCGCCCGCGGGGAGCGGGAGGTCGCCGAACGGCGTGCCGGCACTGCGCTCGAGCCGGTAGGACACCTCGACCGGCACCTCGACCTCGTCAGGCTCCTGCCCGCCGCCCCAGTACATCAGTGCCCCCCCCATCGTGTAGCGACGCTCGGCGCGCACCGCGACCGGATCGAAGAGCGGCAGCACGAGCTGCGACCCTGGGGTGAAGCTCACCCGCTGCGGCAGGGTGTAGAGCCGTGACTCCCCGACCGCCTCCTGGGACGGCGCGCCCCCGAAGTCGGCCATCTCCGCCACCTTCGCCATCGCCAGCTGCGGGACGGGGCCACGCGGCTGCGCCTTCATCCCGATGTCGCCCGCGAGGAGCTGGACCTCGGCGTCCTCGAGGATGAGCGAGCCGCCGTAGATCGTCGCGCTGCCCTCCACCCGTGATGCCCCCCCCACAAACACGCGATACGAGGCGGCCCAGGACCCGCCCATCGCCTGGTACATCAGCCGCACCGACTCGGCGGCGCGCTCCGCCCGGAAGGTCACGTCGGTGACCGGGGCCGCCGGGATCAACTCTGGCGGCCAGACCAGCTGG
>JBBQQJ010000138.1:0-6983 GCA_038216165.1 Gemmatimonadales bacterium
CCTATCTCGTCGAGGGCGTGCTGCACTACGCCGTCGCAAACATGCCTGGTGCGGTACCGCGCACGTCCACGCTGGCATTGACCAACGCGACGTTGCCGTATGCAATCCGCTTGGCAAACCTCGGCTGGAAGGATGCCTGCCGCGGCGACAGCGCCCTCAAGCTCGGCCTGAACGTGGTCGACGGCAAGATCGTCTACCCCGGTGTCGCGGAAGCCTTGGGGCTCGAGTTCACCGACGTCAACGCCGTCCTGTAATGGCGACGGAACGCACCGTGGAACTCCTCGTCGTGCGCCTGCCGCACGGCGAGGGGCTACCGCTCCCGACACGCGCCACGTCCGGTTCCGCCGGGATGGATGTGGTCGCCGCCGCCGATGCGGTGATCGCCCCGATGGGGCGCGCGCTGATCCCCACCGGCTTCGCGGTGGCGGTACCCGAGGGCTATGAGCTGCAGGCGCGCCCGCGCTCTGGGCTCGCCCTCAAGCACGGGATCACCCTCCCCAACACCCCCGCCACGATTGACGCCGACTACCGCGGCGAGTTGCAGATCATCCTGATCAATCTGGGCAGCGAGCCGTTCGCGGTGCACCGCGGCGACCGCATCGCGCAGCTCCTGGTGCAACAGGTGGAGCCGGCCGTCTTCCGCGAGGTGACCGAACTGCCGCCGAGTGGGCGCGGGGCGGGCGGGTTCGGAAGCACGGGACGGTAGGCAGCGAACAGGGATCAGCCGTTCACCGTTCCCCGTGCGCCGCCTTTTTCGCCGCCACGCGTTGCGGCAACCCGAACAGCCGGATGAACCCCTCGGCGTCGGCCTGACGGTAGACGGTGTCCTGCCCGAAGGTGACCGTCGCCTCGTCGTAGAGTGAGTGTGGCGACGCACGCCCGATCACGATGCAGCTCCCCTTGAACAGCCGCAGGCGCACGGTGCCGGTGACGGCGCGCTGGGTCACATCCACGAAGGCATCCAGTGCCTCGCGTTCGGTGGTCCACCAGCGCCCCTCATAGACCAGGTCGGCATAGCGTGGCGCCATCGCGTCCTTGACGGCGAGGGTGCGCCGGTCGAGCACCAGTTGCTCCAGCTCGCGGTGGGCGGCGTAGAGCAGCGTGCCGCCGGGCGTTTCGTACACGCCCCGCGACTTCATCCCCACCAGACGATCCTCCACCACGTCGGCTCGGCCCACCCCGTGGCGCCCGGCGATGGTGTTGAGCTCGGTGAGCAGCGCGACCGGCCCGAGGAGGGTGCCGTTCACCGCCACCGGGATCCCGGCCTCGAAGCCGATCTCCACCTCCTCTGGGGTGTCGGGTGCGGTGGTCGGGTCGCTGGTCATCAGGAACATCGACTCCACCGGTGCGCTGGCCGGGTCCTCGAGGTTGCCCCCCTCATGCGAGCAGTGCCAGAGGTTGCGGTCGCGGGAAAAGAGCTTCTCGCGCGTGGCCGCCACCGCGACCCCCTTGAGGTCGGCATAGTCCAGGGCGTCCTCACGCGAGCGGATGTGCCAGACCCGCCACGGGGCGATGATCTCCATCTCCGGGGCAAAGGCCATGTAGGTCAACTCGAAGCGTACCTGGTCATTCCCCTTGCCGGTGCAGCCGTGGGACAGCGCGTCCGCCCCCACCGCGTGGGCCACCTCGACCTGTGCCTTGGCAATCAGCGGGCGGGCGATGGCGGTGCCGAGGAGGTAGGTGCGCGAGTAGATCGCGCCGGCGCGCAGGGTGGGGAAGACGTGGTCGCGGACAAACGTCTCGCGCAGGTCGAGGATTTCGCAGGCGTCGGCGCCCGAGGCGAGCGCCTTGGCGTGGACGTCGGCCAGCTCGTCCCCTTGGCCGATGTCGGCCGCCACGCAGATGACCCTGGCCCCCGGATAGGAGTCGCGCAGCCATGGGACGATGATCGAGGTGTCGAGGCCGCCGGAATAGGCGAGGACGATCGTGCGGGACATCGGGGCCACCCAAGGAGAGGGACGCTGGAACGGCGCGAGGGAATAGTTACATCAACCGGGGGGAAAGGTGAACGGGGAACGGGGGGAACCCTGTGCATGCAGGACGACGTGCAGCAACCCACGGCGCCTGCGAGTGCCTGCTCACACGTGCCCCCTTTTCCTCCAGCCCGTCGTCCGCGTGAGCAGGTACTCACCTGTCCCTCCAACGTCGCGCCCTGCTTGATGTTGCGCCGAGCGTGCTGACTCGCCACCTTAAGACGTTGCCCCCCACACTCCGACCCGACTCGGCGGCCTGTTTCGTGAAATTTCCCTCCTTTGGTTCCTTCTTCCCGGCGAACGAGATCGCCGTGGACCTGGGCACGGCCAATACGCTGATTTACGTCAAGGGCGAGGGGATCGTCCTCAACGAGCCATCAGTCGTCGCCATTGAGAAGTCCACCGGACGGATCAAGGGCATCGGTCTCGAGGCCAAACGGATGCTCGGCCGGACGCCCGAGGGGATCATTGCGGTGCGGCCGCTCAAGGATGGGGTGATCGCCGACTTCGATGTCACGGAGAAGATGCTCCGCTACTTCCTCAAGACGATCATTGACAAACATGTGTTCCGGGTCAAGCCGAAAGTGATCGTGGCGGTGCCGTCGGGGATCACCGAGGTGGAACGGCGCGCCGTCCGCGACTCGGCCGAGACGGCAGGGGCCAAGCAGGTGCTGATGGTGGCGGAGCCGATGGCGGCGGCCATCGGCGTCGGGCTGCCGGTCGAGACACCCACCGGCAACATGGTGATCGATATCGGGGGGGGGACCACCGAGATTGCCGTCATCGCCCTCAGCGGTTTGGTGTCCGACACCTCGATCCGCATCGGTGGCGACGAGCTCGATCAGGCGATCGTGTTGTTCATGCGCAAGAACTACAACCTGCTCGTGGGCGAACCCACGGCCGAGCTGATCAAGATCAAGATCGGGTCCGCCTTTCCCCTCGCCGAGGAACGCGAGATGGAGGTCAAGGGCCGGGACCTCGTCAGCGGCATCCCCAAGACGGTGCGGGTGCACTCCACCGAGATTCGCGAGTCGATCAGCGAACCGCTGCAACAGATCGTCGACGGCGTGCGCCGCGCCCTCGAGATCACCCCGCCGGAACTCGCCAGTGACATCGTCGACCGGGGCATCGTGATGACCGGTGGCGGCGCGCTGATCCGCGGTCTCGACCAGCTCATCGCCCAGGAGACTGGGCTGCCGATCCACGTCGACGAGGACCCCCTCACCTGCGTCGTGCGCGGCACCGGTCGGATCCTCGATGACTTCGAGAAGTACCGCAGCGTGCTGACGACCTGACGATGCGCGATCGCGGCAGGCAGGGCGCGGGGCGGGGTGACCTCCTCCTGCTGGCCGTCTGCACGGGGCTGGCGCTCATCGCCCTTGCCATGCCGCGGCCGTGGTCGTCCACGCTCGTCGCCGCGATCCGGCGCACGGTGCTCTCCCCGGTGGTCTCGGTGCAGAACCGGGCCGAGCAGGACCGCACGGCCCGCTTCTCCCTTGAGACGATCCAGCACGCCCGCGACTCGCTCGCCCAGGTGGCCCTCGCCACCGCGGCGGTCCGGCAGGAGAACAACAATCTTCGGTCGCTCCTCGGCCTCCGGGCCCGCATCGCCCGAGCATATGTCAGCACCGAGATCCTCCACCGACCCACCCCCATCGACCCGCGGATGCTCCTGCTCGGTGACGGCACCGATGATGGGGTCCAGCTCTTCGACCCGGTGGTCACGGCCGATGGCCTCCTGGGCTTCGTCTGGAGCGTTGGTCGGGTATCCGCGGCCGCCCTTACCTGGCGCCACCCCGAGTTCCGCGCCTCGGCGGTGACCGGCGATGGCCGCGTGCTCGGTATCGTGGCCCCCACGAACCCGGGCGACGGCGACCAGGTCCTCCTCCAGCTCCGTGGCGTGGCGCTCCGCGACTCGCTCGCCGCCGGCACCGTGGTGTACACCGCCGGGCTGGGGGGTGTCTATCCACGCGGCATCCCGATCGGCACCGTGCGCGAGGTGGGCATCGACGCCCTCGGCTACGAGCGACTCTACGTGGTGGTCCCCTTCGTGAACCCCGGGACGGTGTCGCATGCCATCGTGCTCACCACGCCCCGCGATTCCCTCTTCCTGCCACTCCCGACGCTGGATTCGCTGCCATGAGTCACGTCTGGACCGGTGAGGGCCCGCGCGGTCGCCGTCGCAACGACGGATTTCAGGCCGGCCTCGTGATCCTGATCCTGCTCGGGCTCGAGTTCTACCTGCGCCCCTCCTTGATCGAGGGGCGGGGGATGCCCGACTTCCTCCTTGTGGCGCTGGTGTTGCTGGCCATCCGCACCGGTCCCGGCACCGCGGCGCTCATCGGCCTCGGCGTGGGGCTCCTGATGGACGTGCTCACCCCCGCACGGTTCGGGGCGAACATGCTGGCGCACGTGCTGGTGGGGTGGAGCGCCGCCGTGGGGCGCGCGATCTTCTTTCCTGACAACCTTGTGGTCAACGCCGGACTCTTCTTCCTGGCCACCTGGGTGCGCAACGTGCTCGTGCTGACGGTGGCGGGAACGTCCTGGGCGGAACTGGGCGCCGAGATGGTGCTGTGGGCGCCGCTGCAGGGGCTCACCACCGCGATGGTGGGGACCGTGATCGTTCTCCTCTTCCGCGACTGGCTCGCGATCCGGATCGAACGGTGAGCACCTTCGCGTCGTGGCAGGTGGCGCAGCGCGCCGCTGCGGCCCAGTGGGTGCTGGTCCTCGCCTTTCTGGTGCTGGGGGGGGGATTCTTCCGGGCCCAGGTGCTCGAGTCCGCGCAGTACCGGCTCACCTCGGCCAACAACCGTCTCCGCGCTATCCCGCTCCCGGCTGCGCGCGGCGAGATCGTCGACCGCAACGGCCTCCTGATCGCTGAAAACTATCCGGGCTACTCCATCCGCCTGCTCGCCTCGCGGGAAGACTCCCTCCGGGCGGTGGTGGCCCGGCTCGACTCGCTGGTGCCCACCCACGCCATCGACATCGACGCCGTGATCGAGCGCTGGCGATCCGTCCGCTACGAACCGGCGCTGGTCTTCGGCTCGTCCGATTTTCAGGTCGTGGCCACGCTCGAGGAGCGCCGTGGCCTCCTGCCGGGGCTGGTGGTGCAGGCGGAGCCGCGACGGCGCTATCCACTCGGCGCCGCCGTCGGTCACCTGGTGGGGTACGTCAGCGAGGTCAGCCCGAGCGAGCTGGCCAACACGGCCAAGTTTCCCGGGGCCCGCATGGGGGACATCGTCGGAAAATTGGGGCTCGAGGTGGAGTACGACTCGCTCCTCCGGGGCCGGAACGGGATGCGCTTCGTGGAGGTGACTGCCCGCGGCTACACCGTGCGCGAGCAGGGGATCACCCTCGCCGAGCGGCCTGTGATCGGCCAGACGATCCGCACCACGATCGACCTCCCGCTGCAGCAATTCGTCGACTCGATGTGGCACGCCGACCTGCCGGGCAAGCGCGGGGCGCTGCTGGCCATGCGGCCCAACGGCGAGATCCTCGCCTACTACTCGGCGCCCGCCTTCGACCCCAACGACTGGGTCGGGGGGATCTCGGTGGTCAACTTCCGTGCGCTCAATGAGGATCCCGACAAGCCACTCATCAACCGCGTCATCTACGGCCGCTACCCGCCCGCCTCGCCGTTCAAGCTGGCCACGGCCGCGATGGGACTGAAGCGCGGGTTGATTACCGCCTCCTCCCGGATGCCGGTGCCATGCACTGGTGGCTTCCAGTTCGGCAACCGCCGTTTCCGCTGCTGGAAGCGCGACGGGGGACACGGCTCGCTCGACCTCACCGGTGCGGTGGCCACCTCGTGCGACGTCTACTTTTACCAGCTCGGCCTGCTGCTCGGTGAGCAGGCGATTTTCGAGGAGGGCACCGCCTTCGGCTTCAACGAGCGCAGCGGGATCGATCTTGACACCGACATGGAGCAGCGACCGATCTTCCCGAGCTCGCTCAAGAGTTACGTCAACTCGCGTGGCGTCAACTGGTGGTCACGCGGCGAGATCCTCAACCTCTCGATTGGCCAGGGCAACAACGCGCAGACACTGGTCAACATGACCACCTTCTACGCCGCGCTCGCCGGGGATGGCATAAAGCGCGCCCCCTACCTCATGCGGCCGAGGCCCGGTGCGACCGAGCACGACCTCGGGCTCACCCCCGCGCAGCTCCAGGTCCTGCGCGACGCGATGTCGGCCGTCGTGAACGTCGGCACGGCGGGGCGGTCGGGGGGCCGCGACATTCGCATGGCCGGCAAGACCGGCACGGGGCAGGTTACCGGGCAGGAGGACATCGCCTGGTTCCTCGGCTTCGCCCCGGTGGAGGCGCCGGAGATCATCGTCGGCCTCCTCGTGGAGGAGGGGCTCCACGGCTCGTGGGTGGCGCCGCAAGTGGCCCGCACCATCCGTCGCTGGCTCCTCGGTCCCGACACCGCAGCCGTTCGCGCGCCGCTGGACCTGCCGATCACCGAGGAATTCCTCCCGCGCGACTCGCTGGGCCGCCAGCTCCCCGACACCACCACCACGCCCCCCCCCCCGGTCGGCACGACCTGATGCTGCGCGACCTCGACCGCCCGCTCCTGATCGTCACCCTGGTGCTCGCCGCCTTCGGGATCCTGGTGCTCTACAGCGCAGGGCAGACCGATACCCCCACCAACGCCACCGGCGTCTGGTCGCGCCAGCTCGTCTGGCTCGGCGTGGGGCTCGTGGCCGCCGCGGTCTCGTACAGCACCTCCTTCCGGCTCCTCGAATGGGCGGCCCCCTGGGCCTACGGCCTGGGGCTCGCCCTGCTGCTCCTCACCGTCGTCGGGTTCGGTTCGGGTGGCGACGGATCGGCGGCGAGCACCAGCAGCTGGCTCACCATCGGCGGGGTGCGCCTGGGTCAACCGGTCGAGCTCGCCAAGATCGCCACCATCCTCATGCTGGCGCGATGGTTCAGCGCACGCCGGGAGCCGCCCGCCTCGATCCGCGCCATGGTCCCGCCAATCCTGATCGCGGGTGCGCCGGCCCTGCTCGT
>JBBQQJ010000139.1:0-6940 GCA_038216165.1 Gemmatimonadales bacterium
GAATCTTCGCACATCCCGCGTCGATGCGCTCTCCCGCTATCGATCTACGTCGAAAGAGCGATTGGCCGGCAGGGACGGACACACTACGCTTCGGAGCGTTCCACCACTTGCGGCGGTGCGCAAGCCCGGTCAAGGAGTCCCTATGTCCACGCATCTTGTCATCCCGGTCCTCGCGGCGCTCGCCATGGCCAGCATCTCGGCCCCGCTCACGGCCCAGAGTCGCAGTACCGCCAGCAGCGCCACCCTCGAGGCCGCGGTCACCGCGTCACCCTCGAATGGTCGTGCCGCCCTCACTGAGGCGCTGACCTCCTCGACCGCGATCACTGCCGCGCACACCCTCGGTCTCACTGCTGGTGATATCGGTGCTCGCGTGGCCGCACTCGATGACGCGTCCGCCCGGCAGCTCGGCGATCGTGTCCTGGCGGGTGGTGCGAACGTCGTGATCAGCACCACCGCGATCATCATCGGCCTCCTGATTCTGATCCTGCTCACGACCTGACGACGATGCTGCCCCGGCAGCACCACGTGCCCCGCCGGATGGTGATGGCGTTGCGGGGCATGGCCGGGCTCTGGGTTGCGTTGGTGACGCAGCCGATGTCCGCCACCCCACCGCCCACCGACCCCACCGACGTGCTGCAGGTCCCGTACGTGGCCCAGTCGGAGTTGCTCTGTGGCGGCGCCGCTGTCGCGATGCTCGAGCGGTGGTGGGGTCGTCGTGGGGTGTACGCCGAGGAGTTCGCGGCGCTCGTCCGGCCGGTGGCCGGTGGCATCCTCACCACGGATCTCGTGCGCGCGACCCGGTCGCGTGGGTGGCTGACCACCGAGGTCCGCGGCTCGCCTGCGGCAGTGCACCAAGCCCTCCGCGACAGCGTGCCGGTGATCGCCTTGATCCGGGTGGCACCGGATCGCTACCACTATGTGGTCATCGTCGGGTGGAGCGCCGGGCAGGTCACCTTCCACGATCCGGCGGTGCGCCCGTACGCCACGCTCGCCACCGATGACTTCCTCGCGCGATGGCAGGACGCGGACGCGTGGACGCTCCTCATCCTCCCGGCGTCCGTCCCGACGGCTGCGCCGATTCCCGTCCCCATTGCCATCGATTCGCTGCCGTGCCGTCCCTGGCTTGATGCCGCGGTCGATGCCGCCATTGCCGGGCAGCTGGATGGGGCCGCCCGCCTGCTCGACACTGCCGGTCGCTCATGCCCCCTTGAGCCGTTGGTGTTGCGCGAGATGGCAGGCATCCGATTTCGGCAGGGGCAGCACCTCGAGGCGGTCCGACTGGCCCGTCTGTACCTGCAGCAAGTGCCCGGGGATTCCCTCGGCTGGCAACTCCTCGCGTCCGGTCAGTACCTCCTGGGCGACGAGCGGGGCGCGCTCCTCGCCTGGAACGCCATCGGTTGGCCGAGGATGGATTTCGTACGCATTGATGGGAGTCGGCACACCCGCTTCCGCACGATCGTGGATGCCATGAGCGTTGCTCCCGGCGAGGTGCTCACACCCGAACGACTCGCGCTGGCCACGCGGCGCGTGGCCGACCTGCCCGGCCTTGCCATGGCGAGGGTCAGCTTCACCCCGGTTGCCGGCGGCGCGGTCGAACTGCGCGCCGCGGTCGTGGAACGGCCGCTGATAGGAGCAGTACCGCGTCTTCTGGTACGGGGCCTCGTGCGGGCTGTCGTGGGCCGTGATGCCAGCCTTGTCGTGTCCGCGCCGTTGGGCGCCGGGGAGCGGTGGACCGCCGAGTGGCGCTGGGAGACGGCCGACCCACGTCGGGCCCTGCGACTCGAGATCCCGGCGCGACTCGGCCTGCCGGGTATTGTGACCCTCGAGACGAGCTCGGCAGGCTTTCGATTCTCGGATGCTGCCGCGCTGCCCGCGGCGCCACTCGTGCAGCAACGTGCCACGGCGCTGCGTTTCGGAGGCTGGCTGTCGGGAAGTACCGAAGCGTTGATCGGTGCCCGCCATGAGGAGTGGTCGGCTGAGGGAGCATTCGTCGCGTTCACGATGGGCGGTGCACTCCACACGTTGCAGGATCGCGCCGCGCTGCGCGCCATCGGCGAGCAGGCGATCTCCGCCAGCGGGCATCAGGGCTATTCGCGCATGCAGGTACGAGCGGACTGGACCTCGGCACAGACCCCGTCCGCGATCACATGGGCCGCACGCCTCGGTGGCGATTGGATCACGGCGAGTGCGCCGCGCGGCCTGCGACCGATTGCCGGCGGGGGCCTGAACCGCGCGATACCCCTGCGCGCCCACCCGTACCTCGCCGGCAACGCCCTCCCGGCGGCGCGCTCCAGTCAGGCGATCCTTCATGCCGGCCTGGCCGCTGATCGCCGGTTGGGGCAGATCGGCCCGCTGGACGTCGGGGTCGGTCTCTTTCTTGATGGTGCCGATGTTACCACTCCCGGCGGCGACGCAAACGAGCATCGACAGTATCTCGATGCGGGTGCGGGCCTTCGGATCGGCCTGCCGGGTGCCGCGGCCGCGGCACTGCATCTCGACCTGGCGCGAGGACTGCTCGCGGATCGCCGCTGGGGGCTGAGCGTCGGCCTGTCGCAGCCGTGGCCGCCGCGGCTGCACGACTTGCGTTGATCGCCCTCCGCGACTTCGTGACCGGCCCCAGATACGTGTCGAGCCACGCCAGCGTCTCGGACAGGAGCATCGTTCGGGTGACCTGGTGCCCCCCCCTATTCCTTCGCGCGAATCCCGAGGACCGGTTGGGGACCACCCAGGGGCATCGCGAATCCCTCGATGCTTCGTTCCACCGTCCCCTCGATCGTGTCACCCTGGACGGTCAGCGTCCATGTGCTGACCGCAATGCGCGACTCCGTCTTCCCGTTGAGATTGAGGGTCGCCTCCGCGCGTTGCTCGAGGACAATCGGCCAGGTGTCGGTGCGACGCGTCGCAAACCGCGCCGGTGGCAGGTCCGGCATGCCCTCGATCGTGGGCGGCTCCAACACCGCGACCAGCGAGTCGCCCGCAGCGGTGACGAGGAACGCGGCCGTGGCCGTGATCGGGGTCAGGACCCCGTCGGTCATTTCCACCCCGGCAGTGAAGGTCAGGTCCCAGGCGCCGACCAGCGGGTGCGTCTGCGCCGGAAGCATGGCAGGAAGGGCGAGTGCGGCCAGCACGGCCAGGGCAGGGGAGCGCATCGGTGGACCTCCGCGGAAGAGGCGGGTGAAGTCGGATGCTAAACTATACGCCGTTACGGCACACTCGAGGATCGATCGGTCCTCAGCTGACCAGCGCAGGCCTGTGGCGGAGGTGGTCCGCCTGCACCAACCACGGGGCGTCACATGGCAGTATCCTTCTACGCTTGCTGGCATGTCGGGGAACGGCGGTACGCCGCACCCGGTGACACTGGCCGGTCCACCACCCCACACCCGCTCATCCGCCAGACCACCCGGAGGCCAATCTGCTCGCTCGCCTGTCCCGCCTTGCGCTCGCCCTGACCACCACCCTGACTGCTTGTGCGCCCGGGAGCGACCGTCCGGCCGGGGATGCCGAACAGCGCCAGCCCCGCACCGCGCCCTTGGCGCTCGAGGTGGTCGGCGGCGACTACGCCTTCACCAGCCCCGACACGGTCCCGCCAGGGGAAACCGTGATCACTTTCCGCAACGATGGTACCGTGCGCCACGAGCTCAAGCTCATCGCACTCCGGCCCGGCAGCACACTGCGCACCGTCCTGCCGTTGGCGATGATCGACTCCGGGTGGTCCGCCTACCGGGAACCGACCAGCGGCATCCTCACCGCGGGGCCGGGAGCCGTTACCCCCGGGCGCCTCCTGGTCACGCTGGAGTCCGGGCGAACCTACCTGCTCATCTGTGCCTTCGCGGACTCCGAGACCGCGCCGCTCCACAGCGAGCTCGGCATGGTCCGCGCCCTCCACGTGCGCTAGTCGATTGGCCCGGTTCCAGCACCCGGTGTCATGAACTGGCTCCTCCTCGCCCTCCTCGGCTACCTCGCGCTCCAGCTTGGCATCGGCGCATGGCTCGCACCTCGGATTCACACCGAGGATGACTACCTCGTGGCCGGCCGCCAACTCGGCTATCCGCTCACGATCTTCTCGATCTTTGCCACCTGGTTCGGCGCCGAGACGTGCATCGCCTCGGCAGGGCGGGCGTATCGGGATGGCATCGCCCTCACAACGGCGGAACCGTTCGCCTACGGTGTCACGCTGATCACGATGGGAGTGGTGTTCGCCGTGCCGCTCTGGCGACGCAAACTCACCACCTTCGCCGACCTGTTCCGCCAGCGCTACAGCGCCGGGGTCGAGAAGCTCGCGGCCGTGGTGCTGATCCCCTCGGGTATCCTCTGGGCCGCGGCCCAGCTCCGCGGTTTCGGGCAGGTGCTGACCACGGTCACCGACCTGGAGCTGCGCGTCGCCATTACCATCGCCGCGGCGTTCTGCATGTGCTACACCGTGCTGGGTGGTCTGCTGGCCGACGCGATCACCGACCTGATCCAGGGGGTGGTCCTCGTGCTGGGCCTGGTGGTCCTGGTGGTGGTGGTGGTGATGGCACACGGTGGGGTGTCGGGTGCGCTCGCTGCCATCGACACCGCGCGCATCGGGGTAGTGGGACCCGATGTGACGCTGACCTTTCTCGGGCTGCTGGAAGAATGGGCGATCCCGATCGCCGGCTCGGTTGTGGCGGTGGAACTGGTGAGTCGCGTGATTGCCGCACGCTCCCCCGAGGTGGCCCGCAATGGTGCGATCCTCGCCGGCGGGCTCTACATCCTGGTAGGGATGCTCCCGCTCTTCCTCGGTCTGGTGGCCGGCGCATTCATTCCGGCGGTGGCCGACGCCGAGCAGTTCCTCCCCCTCCTGGCGCGCGAGATGCTCCCTGCCGCAGGGTACGTGCTCTTTGCCGGCGCGCTGATCTCGGCGATCCTCTCCACGGTGGACACGATCCTGCTCGTGGGGAGCGGCCTCGCCACCCACAACGTCATCGCCCCGGCCCTCGGTGTGCATGCTGATCGTGACCGGCTGCTGATGGCTCGTGGGGGCGTGCTGGTGCTCGGGGCGGTCGCGCTGTGGCTTTCACTCCGCGCAGAGGGGGTCGCCGATCTGGTGGAGGAGGCCTCGAGCTTCGGGAGTGCCGGCGTGCTGGTGGTCACCTGCTTCGCGCTGTTCACCGGTATTGGTGGGGCGGCCTCCGCGGTGGCGTCCCTGCTCGGCGGCTTGGCGAGTTATGTGATCGGCAGCGCCGCGGGGGTGCCGTATCCGTTCATCACCTCCGTGGCCGCAGCCGTGGCGCTCTACCTTCTCGCCGCCGTCATCTGGCGGCCAGTGACGCCGGCGCACGGCCGCGACGAGCATCCGGCCTGACTGCGCTCCCCCGCCGATCGAACGATCACCTGGGTGCCTGTTGTGTGCCTTCGCCCTCCCGAATCAGGCCAGCTCGAACCGATCGAGCATCATGACCTTATCCCAGGCCTTCACGAAGTCGCGGACAAACTTTTCCTTGGCATCGTTCTGGGCGTAGACCTCGGCAAGGGCGCGGAGCTCCGAGTGCGACCCGAACACCAGGTCGACGCGAGTGGCGGTCCACTTCACGTCGCCAGTGGCACGGTCGTGTCCCTCGAAGACATCGTGGGACCCACCCACGGGCTTCCACTCGGTGTCCATGTCGAGGAGGTTCACGAAGAAGTCGTTCGTGAGCGTCTCCGGGCGCGTGGTCAACACGCCGTGCTTGGCACCGCCCACATTCGCGTTCAACACGCGCATCCCGCCCACCAGTACCGTCAGCTCAGGCGGCGTGAGGGTGAGGAGCTGCGCCTTGTCAATCAGGAGTTCCTCGGCCGAGACGGTATAGGCGGCCTTCTGGTAGTTGCGGAACCCGTCGGCGATCGGCTCGAGCACCGCGAATGCCTCGACGTCGGTTTGCTCCTGCGTGGCATCGGTGCGGCCGGGCGTGAACGGAACTTCCACGGTGATACCAGCCTGCTTCGCGGCCGCTTCAATCGCGGCACAGCCGCCGAGGACGATCAGGTCGGCGAGCGAGACCTGCTTGCCGCCGGCATTGAAGTCACGTTGGATGATTTCGAACACTTCGAGGGCACGGGCGAGCTTGGCGGGCTGGTTGACCTCCCACTGCCGGAGCGGGATGAGGCGGATACGCCCACCATTGGCGCCACCGCGCTTGTCGGAGCCGCGGAAGGTGGCGGCGGCGGCCCAGGCTGTGGCCACGAGCTGCGCGATCGGAAGTCCTGCGGCGAGGATCTTCGCCTTGAGGGCGGTGATGTCGGCCGCGCCGATGAGCGGGTGATCCACCGCGGGCACCGGATCCTGCCAGATCAGCTCCTCGGTCGGGACGAGCGGGCCGAGGTAGCGGCTGCGCGGTCCCATGTCGCGGTGGATGAGCTTGAACCAGGCCCGGGCATAGGCATCGGCGAGCGCGTCCGGGTTGGCATGGAAGTGCCGCGAGATCGGCTCGTAAATGGGGTCCATCCGCATCGCCATGTCGGCTGTGGACATCGCCGGGAGGACCTTCTTGCCGGCGACGTGCGCGTCGGGCACGATTGCGGCGGCTTCCTTGTCGGTCGGCTCCCAGATCCAGGCACCAGCAGGGCTCTTGGTGAGCTCCCACTCCCAGCCGAAGAGGGTGTCGTAGTAGCCGGTGTCCCACTGGATCGGGTTCGGCGTCCAGGCGCCCTCGAGCCCCGAGGTGGTGGTGTGTGCACCCTTGCCCGAGTGGAAGGTGTTGCGCCACCCGAGCCCCTGCTCCTCGATGCTGGCGCCTTCGGGCTCCGATCCCATCAGCGCCGGATCGCCGGCACCGTGCATCTTGCCGAAGGTGTGCCCACCGGCGAGGAGCGCGACGGTCTCGTAGTCGTCCATCGCCATCCGCTTGAAGGTCTCACGGATGTCGTGGGCCGAAGCGAGCGGATCCGGCGTGCCGTTGGGGCCCTCGGGATTGACGTAGATGAGGCCCATCTGGAC
>JBBQQJ010000140.1:0-6914 GCA_038216165.1 Gemmatimonadales bacterium
CATCCCGAGGTGGCGCACACGCCGCGCGGCAGCGAGGTGCTGGCCAACTTCCTCTTCCGCCTCTGCGGCTGCAGTCCCGACTGGACCGCCGAGCACTTCGTGGACGAGGAGATCGTCAGGGTGCGCGCGCTGGTGGGCCCCGACGCGCGGGTGATCTGCGGGCTCTCCGGTGGTGTGGACTCGTCGGTGGCGGCGGCGTTGGTGCACCGCGCAGTGGGCGATCGGTTGACCTGCATCTTCGTGGATCACGGCCTGCTGCGGCTCCACGAGCGGGAGCAGGTGGAGCGCACCTTCCGCCAGCACCTCGGCATCGACCTCCGCACGGTGGATGCCTCGGCGGAGTTCCTGGCCGACCTGGCCGGGGTGACCGATCCGGAGCAGTAGCGCAAGCTCATCGGGCACCGCTTCATTGACGTCTTCGAGCGCGAGGCACGCGTGGTGGGCGATGACGTCAAGTTCCTCGTCCAGGGGACGCTCTATCCCGATGTGATCGAGTCGTTCTCGCCGACCGGGGGCGCGTCGGTCACCATCAAGACGCACCACAACGTGGGCGGGCTGCCCGAGCGCCTCCCGTTCGCGTTGATCGAGCCGCTGCGCGAGTTGTTCAAGGACGAGGTGCGCCAGGTGGGCCGCGAGCTGGGGCTTCCCGAGGAAATGGTCGGGCGCCATCCGTTCCCCGGCCCTGGGCTCGCGATCCGGATCCTCGGCGAGGTGACGCCCGCTCAGTGCGACCTGCTTCGGCAGGCCGACGCGATCTACCTCGAGGAGATTCGCGCCGCCGGGCTCTACGACCAGATCTGGCAGGCGTTCGCGGTGCTCCTTCCGATCCGCTCCGTGGGGGTGATGGGCGACGAGCGCAGCTATGACCAGGTGATCGGCCTGCGCGCGGTGACCTCGCGGGACGGGATGACCGCCGACTGGTTCCCGTTTCCCCACGACGTGCTGGCAATCATCTCCAACCGGATCGCCAACGAGGTCAGCGGCGTGAATCGTGTGGTCTACGACGTGAGCAGCAAGCCACCCGCCACGATCGAATGGGAGTGAGCTGATCGTGGGGGGGGGAAGCCGACGCCCGTGCCCCTCCCCCTCACCGTGCGCCTGTCAGCCCGCGATGCGACGTCGCAGGGCGATCACCGTCCCGCCACAGACCGCCGAGAGCGCCAACGCGCCGACCAGCCACCAGGCGGCACGGGGCATGTGGGAGGGCAGCGGAAGCGGTGCCAACCCGACACTGACCCGCGCGATGTCCACCGCGAGCCGCTGGATGGCGGCCGCCTGCTCCGGCCCGGCGGCGTCGGCGAGGAGCACCACGCCCACACCCTCGGCGGTGAAGAGCACCAGCTCGCCCTGCGCCGCGGCGGCTGTGGCGCTGGCACCGATCGCCGTGCGGTCGCCGCTGCCGCGCCAGTCCCATCCCGCGGCGTGCCGTGCCCCCGAATCGAAGGTGGTCATCTCGATCACCCCGGCGCTGCTGAGCAGGATCGAGTCGCCGAGGCGTCCGAGGTTGAGATGGGCGCGCAGGAACTGCCCGAGGTGCCGGGCGGAGAGTGCGGCGGTGCCATCCGGTCCCATCGGACACGGGCGGGCCAACCGACCGCAGATCCGCATGGCCACAAGGTGCGCGAGCGACGCTCCCGTGACGGTCTCGAGGATGTGTGCCAAGGTGCGGTCATTGCCCTCCGGCGTGCCGCGCGTCCGGCGCAGGAGCTGGTGCACGCTGAGGTCGCTGGGGAGCGTGGTCTCCGCCGAGGAGCCGGTCCGGAGGTAGCGCGTGGCCGGGCCCTCGAGGTCGATGGCACCCTCATCCACCAGTTGGAACAGCAAGGTGGCGATCAGTGGCTGGCGGGCCACGTCCAGGGGAAACGGAGTGTCAGCGGAGAGCGCCTCGCCGGATGGCTGGCGTGCGCCGTAGCCGCGTGCGTGCATCACCTCGATCGGATGGACCACGCTGAGCGCGAGGCCCGGGAGCCCGAGGGCCTGGCGGCGGCTGTCCACGAGGGAATCAATGCGGGCCACATTCACCTGCGCGGCCGCGGCCGCGGGGCCGAAGCGGAGCGCGACCAGCAGGATCACGGCGATCGCGATGCGGTGGTCTCGGCAGCTCATGCGGTGCGAAGGAGGTCCATCACGTCCCGGGGAGTCGTGGCCGCTTCGAGCCGGGTCACATTGCCGCTGTCGCGTGCGAACTGGGCCAGGCGCCCGAGCGTGGGAAGGTACTGGTTGGCCACTTCGACCGGCGGCGCCACGATCAGGAACAGGTGGCGGACGGGAAGGCCATCGATCGCCTCCCAGGCCAGGGGGGGGATGAGCCGGGCGTAGGCCATGCGCAGCCGTGGCACCACCAGCGAACGGCAATGGGGGATCGCAATCCCGCGGCCGACCCCGGTGGAGCCGAGCAGCTCGCGACGGGCGAGGAGGCGCAGGAGCGTGTTCCGCGGCCGACCGGTGATGCCGAGCAGTGCCACCAAGGCGTCGATCGCGGCGTCCTTGGACGCCGCTTCCAGCTGGAGGTCAATCGCCTCGGCGGCGAAGAAATCGGTCAACGGCACGGGACGAAGGGTAACCCGTATCGTGGCCCCCTTCAACGCGTTGGGCTTCTCAACCCGGGGTCCCGTCCCCTACATTGCTCCCCCATGAAGCTCCCGTATCCGACTGGCGCGTCCTTCCCGCTCTACCTCGCACCGATGGCGGGGGTATCCGAGGCGCCCTTCCGCCGCATCTGCCGGTGGATGGGGGCGGATATTGTCATCACCGAGTTCCTGAACTCCGAGGCGATCCGCCGCCGGATCGGGCGGGTGCTCGAGGGGGCGGAGTTCGACGCGGTCGAGCGGCCGATCGGGATCCAGATCTACGGCAGCGATGTCGAGGCGATGGCGCAGGCCACCGCGCTGGTGACCGAGCATTACCAGCCCGACTTCGTGGACATCAACTTCGGCTGCCCGGTCAAGAAGGTCGTCCAGCGCAACGGCGGTTCGGGCTGCCTGCGGGACATGGGACGCGTGGAGGAGATCATCCGCGCCTGCGTGGCCGCGACCCACCTGCCCGTCACCGTCAAGACCCGATCGGGCTGGTCCGACCCGACGCGGGATCCGGTCGCCATCGCGCTCCGGATGCAGGATGCCGGCGCGAAGGCCTTCACGCTGCATGCGCGGACCCGCTCGCAAATGTTCTCGGGCCGGGCCAACTGGGACGAGATCGCGGCCGTGGTCGCTGCACTCGACGTCCCGGTGATCGGCAATGGCGACGTCGCCACCGCCACCGACGTGATCCGGATGAAGGAGCACACCGGCTGTGCGGGGGTGATGGTGGGGCGGGGGACCTTCGGCAATCCGTGGCTCTTCCGCGATGCCCAGGCGCTGCTGCGGGGCGAGTTACTCCCCACGGCGCCCGACGCGGCCGAACGGATCGCGGTCGCGCTGCGTCACTGCCGCCTCGCGGCGGAGCTGCAGGGCGACACGCGGAAGACCATCATCGAATTTCGCAAGCACTTCGGCTGGTACATGCGCGGGATCCCCGGCGCCGCCGGCCTGCGCGAGCAGCTCTTCCAGGTCGAGACCCTTGCCGCGGCGGAGGAGATCTTCGATGCCTATCTCGCGCGGGATCCGGTGGCGGCCGCCGCGTGATCCGCCGCGAGGTCGTCGTCACCGACACGCTGCGCTGGGTGGACATCACAGGGCCCGAGCGCGCCGACCTGCACGATATCGCGGCCGAGTTCGATCTTCCGTTCACCGTGGTCGAGGACTGCCTCGACCCGGAGCACCTCCCCAAGGTGGAGCGTTTCGATGACGCCACCTTTCTGATCCTCCGCATCCGCGACAAGACCTCGCCCGATGATGTCTCCTCCATTCAGGCGCTCACGCGCAAGATTTCGATCTTCTTCCGCCACGGGCTGCTGCTCACCGTGCACCGGGCCGACCTCGAGGAGGTCGCCGCATTGCGCGAGACGCATGGCTGCGAGGGCGGCGAGGGGCCGGCCCAGGGGCTGATCCTTTCCACGCTGGTGCTCCGCACCCTCGATTCGTTCGAGAAGCCGCTGGAGCGTTCCGAGGCCCTGCTGGACAACTTCGAGGCAGGCCTCTTTGACGAGGATGTCAAAGCCCCGTCGCTGGAGGAAGCCTACAATCTCAAGCGGCGCGTCTCCCTCTCCCGGCGCATCCTGCAGCAGACCAGCCATGTGCTCCAGAAATTGGTGCCGCCCGGGGAACGGGCCGAGCCGCTCTTCCAGGACATGCGCGAATCGGCCGACGCCTACCTGTTCTGGGTGGACCAGATGATCGACGAGGTGAACCTGCTCCTCCAGGTGCACCTCGCGATGTCGAGCAAGCGCACCAACGAAGTGATGCGCCTTCTCACCGTCTTCTCGGCCTTCTTCCTCCCGCTGACGTTCATCGTCGGCGTCTACGGGATGAACTTTCGCTGGATGCCGGAGCTTGACCAGCGCTGGGGCTATCCCGCCGTCCTGACGCTGATGCTCCTCGTGGTGGTCGGGATTTCGGTCTGGTTCCGGCGCCGGGGCTGGATGGGCTGAGGGAGCGCCGCCGGTCGTCCTCCGTATTTTTCCCCCCTTGCCGCGAGGAAAGCATCGCCCTATCGTATGGTTGATCGTCGTTCGTACCGATTCTCAATCGCAGTCATTCTCCAGGAGCTCCTCGCCTGATGCGCCTTCGTGCTGGTGTGTGGTTCGCCGCTCTCTCCCTCGCCATGATGGCCGCCTCCCCCCTCGTCGCCCAGCGCCTCGTGCGCGGCGTCGTCACCCAAGCGGACAATGGCCAGCCGATCGTCGCTGCCGACGTGGTGCTCGTCCCCGGTGGGGGGGGGACGCTGACCGACGTCGACGGCACCTTCCGCCTCCGCCTCCGCGACGGCGTCACCGCGCTCCGGATCCTGCGTCCCGGCTTCGCGGCACAGACCATCCTCCTGCCGCCCGAGGGGGCCGTGGCCGACCTCCGGGTCGCCCTGATACCGGCGGTCACCGAGATCGCCGGTCTCACCGTGCTCGGCGAGGGACGCGGATCATTGGCGCGTCTCCCCGGCTCGGGGGCCGTGATTGCCCCCGAGGTGTTGCGACAGGTCCGTCCAATGAGCGCCAACGAAGTGCTGCGCGGTGTGGCCGGGGTGCACATCCAGGATGAGGAGGGAGCGGGGCTCCGGGCCAACATCGGGATTCGGGGCCTCAATCCCGACCGCAGCCGGTCGGTGCTCATTCTGGAGGACGGCATCCCTGTCGCGCTGAACCCCTACGGTGAGCCGGAGCTCTACTACTCGCCGCCGGTGGACCGGATGGAGCGCATCGAGATCGTGAAAGGGAGCGGATCGATCCTGCACGGGCCCCAGACGATCGGTGGGGTGATCAACTACGTCACCCCGGATCCGTCCGCGCGCCCGGAGGTCCGCTGGACCGCGCTCGGCGGGGCCGGCGGCTTCGCCAAAGCCCAGGCCTCGGCTGGTGGGACATGGCATGATGTCGGCGTGCGGGCGATCGGCACCTACCGCCGGGCGGATGATCTCCGGGGCCTCAACCTCGAGCAGGTGGACGTGATGCTCAAGGGGGCGCTCGCCCTGGGGCAGCGCGACGCGCTGGGGATCAAGCTGGGCGTGTATGACGAGCGCTCCAATTCCACCTACGTGGGGCTCACCGATTCGCTCTATCGCGCCGACCCGGGGGCCTATCCGGGGCAGAACGACTTGCTGGCCGTGCGCCGCTCGACGGTCTCCGTCTCCCATCAGCGGGCACTTGCCCCCGGCACCACGGTGCGGACGGTCGGGTACGGCTTCACCACCACGCGGGACTGGAGCCGACAAAACTACGGCTACGGTGCCGGCGGCAGCTCGCTCCTCTTCACCAACGGCAGCGGCAACCGTGACCGCACCTTTGCGGTGACCGGCATCGAGTCGCGGCTGCGGCATCAGACGGCGCTCGGGCAGTTCGAGGGTGGTGTCCGTGGTCACCTCGAGTGGGCGCGCGACCAGTTCGTGATCGGCTCGACGGCGACGGCCCGCGACGGCGCCCTCCGCGACGACGAGAAGCGCTCCGGTGCCGCGATCGCCCTCTTCGCACAGCAGGACCTCGCCGTCTCCGAACGCCTGCGCGTGACCCCGGGCGTGCGCCTCGAACATGTCCGTTTCGGTCGTCAGATCCTGCGCACGCGGGTGCGCCGCACCACTCCCACCGGCACCACGAACCTCCCCGAGGCTGTCGACCTGCGGAGTGACGACGCCCTGACCGTCGTGATCCCGGGGATCGGGGCCTCGTGGTACGCGGGCCCGTCGGCCACGTTCTTTGTCGGGGCCCACCGCGGCTTCGCCCCGCCACGCACCAAGGACGCCTTCCTGCTCGGCACCTCGCCGATCGCTCCGGGGGAGTCGGCCAGTGACCCGGTGTCGCTGCAGCTCGACGCGGAGAAGAGCTGGAACGTGGAGCTGGGCGCGCGGACCCGGCCAGCCAACGGCGTCTCGCTCGAAGTGACCGGCTTCTACCTCGACTTCACGAACCAGATCATCACCCCGTCGCTCTCGGGCGGCAGCGCGGCACAGGCGGTCCTCGCGAACCAGGGCGCTACGCGGCACCGTGGCCTGGAGGCCGCGCTCGATGTGGACTGGGGATTCGTGACGGGGGCACCGGTGCGCACCGGGATCAGCTATACGCTGGTGGACGCCACCTTCTCGCGTGACCGGTTCCTCGCGCAAGGAAGCGACACCGTCAACGTCCGTGGCAACCGGCTGCCGTATGCCCCGCAGCACCTGCTGGCCCTGAACGTGGAACTTGGACGGCGCAGCGGAGCGCTGCTGCGCCTCGACGGGAGCCTGGTGAGCGAGCAGTTCTCCGACAACTTCGAGACCCGCACCGGCTCGGCCAACGGCCGCATCGGGTTGATCCCGGCCTCTGCGCTCTGGCACCTGAGCGGCAGCCTCCC
>JBBQQJ010000141.1:0-6818 GCA_038216165.1 Gemmatimonadales bacterium
CAGCTCGCTGCCGACCTGGGCCTGGGCGACATGCTTGACACGCCGGTCACCGAGCTCAGCGTCGGGCAGCAGCAGCGCGTCGCCGCGGCGCGCGCCCTGATTGGTGCCCCTGAGTTGGTGATCGCCGACGAGCCCACCTCGGCGCTCGACACCGACCGACGCGACGAGTTTCTCGAGTTGCTCTTCGCGCACTGCGCCACGGCCGGGGCCACGCTGCTTTTTGTGTCGCACGATCTCGGCCTCGGGGCGCGGTTCGACCGCGTGATCGCGCTCCGCGAACTCAACCAGGCTGGGAGGGCATGACGTGCTGACCCTTTCCCTGGCGCTGCGCTCCCTTGCCAATCGTCGGCTCACCTCGATCCTCACCGTCGCCTCGATCGCGCTCTCGGTCGCGCTCCTCGTGGGCGTGGAGACGATCCGACGCGGGGTGCGCGAATCGTTCGCGGGCACCATCCGCGGCACCGACCTGATCGTGGCTCCCCGCGGCAGCTCGCAGCAGATTCTCCTCTCGAGCGTGTTCGGGATCGGCGCCTCGGCCGGCACGCTGAGCTGGGAGAGCTACGCACGGTACGCCGAGCATCCCGCGGTTCGGTGGACGATCCCGATGATGCTCGGCGACTCCTACTACGGCTACCGGGTGCTGGGCACCACCGATGCGTTCTACGCCAACTATCGGTTCCGGAACGACGGTCAGGTGACGCTCGCGTCGGGCGTCTTCCCGGCGTCCGATCGGGACGTGGTCCTCGGGGCCGAGGTGGCTGAGCGGCGCGGACTGGCACTGGGCGCGGAGATCGCGCTCACGCACGGGCTCCGCGGGACCGGCATCATGGACCACGAGGAGCATCCGTTCCGCGTGGCCGGGATCCTCGCGCCCACCTTCACACCGATTGACCGGACCCTCTTCGTGACGATGGAGGGGATCGAGGCGATGCACGAGGGGTGGGAGAGCGGGGTGCCGATGCAATCTGCGATTGGTGGGGAACCTGCCGCGATTGGCGATTCGCGATTGGCGATTGGCAATTCCGACCGGTCGCCTGACGCCGAAAATGACACCGAGCACTCCGATTCGGCGACCGATCTCCAGTCACCAATCGCCAATCGCCAATCGCCAACGGCGACTCACGCCGATCACGGCGACCACGACCACGCCATCAACGCCTTCCTGGTTGGCACCAAGAACCGGTTTGAGTCGCTGAAGCTCAAGCGCGAGATCGACACCGACTCGGTGGAGGCGCTCTCGGCGGTGATGCCGGCGGTCGCGTTGACGGAGTTGTGGCGCAGCATCGGTTTTGCCGAAGATGGGGCGCGGTTGATCTCGTTCGCGGTGCTGCTGGTGGGGCTCCTCGGGATGCTCGTCTCGCTCTACAGCACGCTCCAGGAGCGCCGGCGCGAGATGGCCATTCTCCGCTCGCTGGGGGCCGGCCCGGGACGGATAGCGGCGTTGCTGGTGTTCGAGTCCGGGCTGCTGAGCGCGTTGGGTGCGGTCGCGGGCGTGCTGCTGGTCTACGGGGTGCTCTTCGTTGGGGGGGGGATCGCCGAGCGGCACTTCGGGCTCTTCATCCCGGTCACGGCGCCCGGCACGCTGGAGTGGCTCTATCTGGGCGGGGTGGTGGTGGCGGGCGTGTTGGTGGGGTTGGTGCCGGCATGGCGCGCGTATCGGAATACGCTCCAGGATGGGTTGACGATCCGGTTGTAGCGCGCCCTCCTCAGCCGCGGGTGTCAACCCGCGGGCTCGGGATGTTGCTCACTGTTCACCTTTCACCGTCGAGGCCCGGCTGCCGATGCATCCCTCTCTGCCCGCGTGGTTCCTCGGTCCGCGCGGCGAGAACGCCGAGCTGGCCGAGCAGCTGCTGCTGGCGGCGTTCCGGGATCACGTCGGCTGGCGACGCGATCACCATCCCGAGGATGGCGTCACCATCCTGGACGCTGATCAGCATCGGCCGGGCTACACGGCGGCAGTCGGCCGCCTCACCACCGAGCTCGACGGCCTGCTCGCGCAGCTCAAGCGCGATGTCCCGTTCTTCAGCGGTCGCTACCAGGGGCACATGGTTGGGGAGCAGACCCTTGCCGCACAGATCGGCTACTTCGCCGGGATGCTCTACAACCCCAACAACGTGGTGACGGAGGCCTCGCCGGTCACCACCCGCCTCGAGCTCGAGGTCGCGGCCCAGCTCGCCGCGATGATCGGCTACGACCCCACCACGAGCTGGGGTCACCTCACCAGTGGCGGCACGGTCGCCAACTTCGAGGCGCTCTGGATCGCGCGAGGGATGCGCTACGTCCCCGTGGGGCTGGCGCTCGGGGCACGCGACCTCGGCGTGGCGATCCCGGTGGCAGTTCCGGGGGGGGGGATGGGCGACTTGCGTGCGCTGCCGCTCTGGACTCTCCTCAACCTCGCCCCCACCGCGGCCATGGATGCCTGGGAGGCGTTTCATGCGGCCGTGCCCCCGGCCGACGCCGCGCGATCCCGCGAGCGCCATGCCCTTTCTTCCCTCGGGTACCAGGCCTACACCCGGCAGCTTGAGACGGCGTGGGACGACCCCCTCGCGCCGGGCGTGGTCCTCGTGGCCAGCACGGCACACTACTCGTGGGAGAAGATCGTCCGCGCCCTCGGCATCGGGGCGCGCCAGTTGGTGTTGGTGCCCGTGGACGCACGTGCGCGGATGGAGCCCGACGCGTTGCATGCCGCGTTGGCGCGATGCGCACGCGAGCGGGTCCCGGTGTTGGCGGTGGTGTCCGTGTGCGGCACCACGGAGGAAGGGGCGGTGGACCGCCTCGACGAGATCGTCGCGGTGCGCGAGGCGGCGTGGCAGGACCACGGCCTCGCTTGCCACCTCCACGCTGACGCCTGTCACGGCGGCTACGCGGCGGCGCTCACGCGCGACCCCGACGGCACGCGGCTGGACGCCGCCAGCATTCAGGCACGCACCGGCCGGCCCTGGCCCGATGCGGCGTGGGTGCGCGCGGTGAGCGCACTCGAGCACGCCGATTCGGTCACCATCGACCCGCACAAGTGGGGCTACGTCCCCTATCCGGCCGGGGCGATCCTGCTCCGCGACCGGCGCGGCCGGATGCTGGTGTCGCACGACCCGCCCTATCTCGCGCCCTCAGGGGAAGGCGAGGCGGAGGAGCAGTTTCTTGGTCGGTGGATTTTGGAGGGGAGCAAGCCCGGCGCCGCCGCGGCGGCGGTGTGGCTGAGCCATCGAGTGATCCCGCTGGATGTGTCGGGGCATGGCCAGCTGATCGCCCAGACCTGTGCCGGGGCTCGGGCCCTCCACACGGCGCTGGGCGCTGAGGGCGCCCTCGAGGCCTGTCGGGCGGTGCGGTTGCCCGAGCCCGACCTCAACCTGGTCACCTGGGTGGTGACGCATCCGACCTGTGCCACGCTGGCGGCGGTGAACGCGCTCAATGAGGGGATCTATGCCGGGATGCGGGCCGGGGCGGGGGAGCAGCCGGCGTATATGCTCACCCGGACACGGCTCACCGCCCCGGGGTGTGACGGGATCGCCACCCCGCTGCTCGCCGAGCTTGGGGTGGATCCGGCCGACTGGCCGTCGGCGGGGTTGGTGGTGCTCCGGGCCACGGTGATGGACCCGTACCTGGTGGAGGGAGCGCCCACGCCGGACCATCTTGGGGGGATGGTCCAAGCGGTCGGGAAGGCGGCCACTGCGGCGCTCACGGAGGCCGATTCGGGTTGACCCACGGGGGGGAGGCCATTAGCCTTTCGTGCTCTCCAGCAGGGCCTGTAGCTCAGGTGGTTAGAGCGCACGCCTGATAAGCGTGAGGTCGGAGGTTCAACTCCTCCCAGGCCCATGATTCCGCCACCCCCGAGCCATTGGTTTGGGGGTGGTTTGGGTTTTGAGGGGTGGCGGTGAGGTCGGAGGTGTGGAGTGGACCCGCCTTCGCGGAGCGGTGCGACGCGGGATATCACGCGGCCTGAGCCTGCCTACGTTTGAACGTGATCGGCGACGGGTTGCCGATGCTGGGGTGCCGCCACCCAGAGCTGGTTCGGGCCGGTCACCTGAAGTATCGCTGCACGAGATCGACCGCCGCATTTGACCGAATCGCGCGCTCGAGTGCGAGCTGGCGATTCTCGCGTTGCACGCGGGACACCGCTCACCGCCGCCTGCGACCGCTCAGCGACACCACCCACCACTTGGCGACACCTCGTAGGACAGGCGGATGGGACATCGTATCATCGGTGTGCCAGGCCACACACCGCATGACATCACCAACCCTTGAGGTTTCGCATGTTACGTATTGTTCGCGCCACCGCCCGATTCGTATTCGTGGCACAGCTTCTTCCGGCGCTGTTGCCGCCAGCGGTCGAGGCGCAGGTGTCGCCCTTGATGCACGGCGACGTGAAGCGGCGGTACATCGCCTATCTGCCGGCGTCCTACGCCGCGTCCGCCGACCGTCGCTATCCGGTGGTGTTGAACTACCATGGTGGCGGGATGACGATGGCCGAGCAGATGCTCTACACCCGGATGAACGCGGCGGCCGATCGGCATGACTTCATCGTGGTCTATCCGCAGGGGATCGCGCAGGACTGGAACGTCGGCTTCGGGATGCCGTACGACGAGGGCACCGATGATGTCGGCTTCACCGAGGCGCTGCTTGATCACCTGACCACCACGTTCCGCGTGGACACCACGCGCCTGTATGCCACCGGGTTGTCGCGCGGCGGATTCTTCACGCATCGGCTCGCCGCGGAGCTGTCACACCGGCTGGCGGCGATCGCCTCGGTTGGGTCGTCCTTGCCGGTCCCGGTGCAGCAGCTGCACCGGCCCCGGGGGCCGCGGGCACCCATTGGCGTGATGCAGGTGCACGGCACCGCCGATCAGGTGGTGATGTACGCCGGGAAGGCCGGCCACTACCTTTCGGCCGCCGCTACACACGCTTGGTGGGTGGCGCGCAACGGACTGGAGGAGGCCGCTACGACCACGCGGGAGCGCGACGATGACCCCGCCGACAGCACCCGCGTCACAGTGGAGACGGCGGGGCGTGGGGCGCAGGCGACGGTGCTGGTGACGATCCACGAGGGTGGGCACACCTGGGCCGGCGCGGATCCCTTCAACATCGGGCTGCCGATCGGACGCACCTCGCAGGACATCGACCTCACCGAGATGATCTGGCGCTTCTTCGCTGACCACCGGCGGCAGTAGCTCGCTCCGACGGCGCCATCCATTCGCACAGGGAACCGCATGCAACGCAGTCCGACGGGTTTCTGGCCGCTGCAGGTCGGGGGATGGCTGCTCTTTGCGGCGGCCATGTCCCTCGGTCGCGCGGGAGAGTGGCCCGCCTCCGTGATCATGCTCATCGAGTGGCCCTTCGCGGGGCTGGGCTTCCTCACGACCCTCCTCCTCGACCGTGCCTTCGGTCGCCAGTCGCTCGGTTCGGCATCCTCGGCCCGCATGCTGGGCATCGTCGTCGTGGCCTCCTGGCTCGCCGGGATGCTCTGGACGGCGGCCTTCCACACCTATCTCCACCAGGTGGCCATTCCCCTCCTGCCGGTGGTGAGTCGTGGTGAGGCACCGTCGTTCCGGCGCGGTCCGCTGCTCGACAATACCGTCTACAACACGCTCACGCTGCTGGCCTGGAGCACCCTGCGAGTGGTGCTCAGTTACCGAGATGCGCTTTTCGCGCAGCGGACCGATGCGTTGCGCGCCGAGGCGGCGGTGCGCGACGCGCAGCTTCAGATGCTGGCGTACCAACTGAATCCCCACTTTCTCTTCAACACCCTCAACTCGCTGCGTGCGCTGATTGATGAGGATCGCGACCGGGCCCGTGCGATGGTCACGGCGCTGTCGCGCTTCATGCGCTATGCCCTCGTCGACCGACCGATGCACCTGGCGCCCCTCGCCGAGGAGGTCGACGCGCTGCAGGGGTATCTGGCCATCGAGGCGATCCGGTTCGAGGCCCGGCTCGACGTGCAGCTCGAGGTACCGTCCGAGGCGGCGGCGTGCCTGGTGCCGGCCTTCCTGCTCAACCCGCTCGTGGAGAATGCCCTCAAGCACGGCCTCCCCAAGCCCGGCGGGGGGCCGTTGCGCGTGCGGGTCGCGGCGCGACGCGTTGCTCCCGATCGGTTGGTGCTGGTGGTCGAGAACACCGGGACGCTCGCTGCCCCCCCCGCGGATGCGGTCGAGACAGGCGAGGGCGACGCGCTCGTCGGCGGGAATCAGGTCGGCTTGCGCAATGTGCGTGCACGCTTGGCGCACCTCTATCCCGGCCGCCACCACTTCACCATCACGCAGCGGGGCGACTGGGTGGCCGTCGTCGTGGACCTTCCCGCCACCGAACGGAGCTGACATGCCCCACCGACGTGCAGTGATCGTGGATGATGAACGGCTCGCGCGACGGGAACTGCGCACCCTGCTCGAGGAGGCGCATGGGGCGGAGGTCCAGGTCGTGGGGCAGGCCGCGACGCTGGAGGAGGCGGTACGCGTGATCAGCGCCACCGACGCCGACCTCGTGTTCCTCGACATTTCGATGGGGCGGGAGTCTGGCCTCGACCTCGTCGCGATGATCGGCGTGGCGGTGGCGATCGTCTTCGTGACGGCCCATGATGAGCATGCCGTGCGGGCCTTCGAGCTCAATGCGCTCGACTATCTCCTGAAGCCGGTCGAGCCCGCACGACTCGCGCGCACGATTGAGCGACTCCGCCCCGAAAGCACGGCCAGCGAGACGGTGCGCCGGTTCACCAGCGCCGACCGCCTCTTCCTGCGCCTCGGGGGGCACCGCGTCTTCGTGCCGGTGCACGATCTCGTGGCGATCGAGGCCGACGGGGACCATTCCCTCCTACACCTCCGCGCGGGCAC
>JBBQQJ010000142.1:0-6815 GCA_038216165.1 Gemmatimonadales bacterium
CTTCGCGATGAAATCGACCGCAGCGGCCAGCCATTCGATCATATGCGTCACCTCCTCCCCGGGACATCTCTACTTCGGGAAGGCGAACCCCGCTCGGTTCACCAGACGCTTCGCTCTGTGGCCCGCTCGACTCCGCTCAGCAGCCGAACCCCGGAATTTCCCCCCATACTCCTTTCGTCAAGGTGCCGACGCCCTGCCCGCTGCGCCGGATCCTGCCCGCGCCGGTCGGGACTGTGTCCCGCCTCCCGGCGCCATCCTGCCGACCCCCACCCGACCCGCCGACCATCCTCAGCGCTGCGAGGACATCCATCGGTTCGTGGCATCCAGCACGGCGTAGACCGCCGCATGCTCCTGACTCTCCCGCACCTCGGCGGTTCCCACCAGCAAGTGCGACTCCCGGCCCCCGATCAGGCGGACCCCCACCATCACATAGGAGCGGTCGAACGCATCGATCGTCTGCGTCCCCTCCAGCGCCAGCGAGTGCCGGTCGTGGAGCCGCTCCAGCACCATCACCGTCGCCCGCGCCGCCGCCTCCACGCGGTTCCGCTGTGTGTCGGGTGCATCTTCCGAGGCCGACTCCAACTGGCCGCGGGCCGACAGGGTGACCGTGGCGCTCACCCGGCGCGTCCGGGGCCCGGTGGCGATCACCAGGTCGTCGAACAGTACCACTCGGTGTCGAGCCTGGTCCCGAACAGCCACCTCCTCGAGCGCCTTGATCGGCCGCTCCTCGGCCGTCTGGGCAATCGAGATCTTCCGGTGATCCACCCGCAGCCCGAGCTGGGCCAGCAACGCACTCTCCACGTTCCGCACCACCTGCTTCGGCGTGGAGCCGTTGGAGGCGAGGATGTGGATCTCGCTGACCTCCCCCAGCGGGGTCGTCACGACCCGGGCCGAGAGGATCCCTTCCAGTGAGGTAAGCAAGTTCTCTGCCCGACGGATTCCCCACGGGTCGGCCGCGGTATCGGCCGCCGGAGCGGCAGGGCGCGTGGCGCCGGAATCGAAGTACTGGTGTGGCGATGCAGTCACGGCATGTCCTCGGTGGCGTGCGAAGTGGTCACGTCATCAGGCAACGGTATTGCGCCCAGCCGCCTTGGCCAGGTAGAGCGCGCGGTCGGCCTGCTCCAAAATCGGCCCCTCCCCGGGGGCCGCCGGATCGTACTCAGCGACGCCAATGCTGGCCGAAATCTGCCCGGCGAGGTAGCCCAACCGGGCCCCCGCCAGCTCGATCCGCTCCCGCACCGCATCGGCCACCCGGAGGGCACCCGCCCGATCGGTCCGCATCAGGAGTACCACGAACTCGTCCCCGCCATAGCGGGCCGCCAGGTCGGTGCCGCGGATCGTCCGACGAATCTCGTCGGCCACAGTCCGTAACACCACGTTGCCCTGCTCGTGCCCGTAGCGGTCGTTCAGCTCCTTGAGTCGGTCCAGATCGAGGAAGAGGACTGCGAAGGAATCGCCACTCCGCTTGCTCCGTTCCATCTCATGACTCATCCGTGTCTGCAATGTGCGGTAGCTGGCGAGCCCGGTCAGGGCATCGGTGCTGGCGTCGCGGGAGGCGTCGTCAGCCCGCTTGGCCAGCCACGGCACACACTGCTTGAGGCTCGCCCGACCCAGCGCCGCCGCCTGCGCGAACCGATGGCAGGTCGCGTAGCCGCAGGCGGTGCAGTCCCAGGGCCGCCCGTTAGGCCCGGTGCCGATCGCCTCCATGATCGCGCGCACCGCCTGCGGTTCGGCCTGTTCACGCCGCGCCCCGAACGGAAACGCCGCGTCCACCACCACCGGCGAGGGGTCGGGGACCACCGGGGTGCGACTCCGGGGCGGCTCATACTGTTGCACCAGCAACCGTCGGCGGTACAAATCCGACTTCGGCCCCGCCAACGGGTGCCCGAGGGCGCCCGGATGCGAGAGGATGTCCACGAAGCCCAGGTCAATCCGGTCGTGCACCGCAGCCTGGGCCAAGGCCGGGAGCGACTCGAGCCCCCGGATCGTCAACAGCCGCCGCCCCTGGGACGAGCCACTCACCACCACCTCGAGCGGGAGGCCGCCCGCCACCGAGGCGTGCCGCCGGGTCTCCGCCGGAATCCGGGAGTGGGTCCGCGGCATCTGCTCCGGCCGCACCTCCCGCAAGGCAAAGAGCTGCTCCAAGTCGGCGAAGGTCAACACCGCGTCCAGCTCGTTGACCCGACCGGGACCACTCAGTCCCGCATAGATGATCGGCGTCCCCGTCCCGTGCATGTGACGCAGGAATCGGGCCTCGGCTACGCTCGGATAGGTGACAGGCGCCAGGTAGGGCACCAGCTCGGGATGATGGGCGGTGATTGCCCCCACCACCACCGGATCGGTGGAGCGAATGAGGGTCCCCCAGTCGGAGTCCTCCCACAACGTGAGGTACTCCTGCGCCACCAGCTCGTCGCCCACGATCCCACGCGAGACGTGCCGGAAACCCGCCTCGTAACAGGCATTGACCAGTTGCTCGGGGGTGGCCGGATGGAAGTGCGCCGTGGCCTCGGGCGCCAAGATGAGGACCCCGGTGCCTGCCTCCGCGATGGCCACCGCCCGCTCCACCTCGCCGGTGGCGAGAATGGCATCGTGGGGACAGGCGGTGAGGCACTCCCCGCAGCGGATGCAATGCTCCTCCAGCACCTCCACCACCCGCGCCTCCGGGGGCAGCGCAATGGCGTCTGTCGGACAGACGCGAATGCACGCCAAGCAGGCGACACAACGTGAAGGGTCGATCTCGAGGTGCAAATGGGGACCCCGGTCGGCGTGGAACTCCAATTCAGGTAGGACCAAGTTGGGGGGGGCGTTCATAAGTGTCAAGAGGTGAACCGCCCCAAGGGTTTGCCAAACCGTGACTTAGCCGATCCCGAACTCCTTCAGTTTGCGGTAGAGCGTCCGCTCCCCGATGCCAAGCTCCTGGGCGGCCCGGCGACGGTTGCCGCCGTGAGCGTCGAGCACCGCCACGATCACCTCGCGCTCGACGTCCGCCATGGTCATGCCGTCGCGGTAGATCACCACCGCTTCGGCCACCGGCTCCTCCTCCACCACGGCACCCACCGCGTCCACCGCCGAGGCGGGGACGGGCACCGCCGTCCGTCCGGACAGCTCCAGGAGCTCGGCCTCGTCCTCGCGCTGGTGCTCGAGCCGGCGGCGGAGCTCCTCGACCTGCACCCGGAGCTCCATGAGGGAGCGGAGGATGAACTCGAACTCGGCCCCCCCGAGCACGGGGTGGCTGGCGGCCCCGCCCTGGGGCAGCCGCATCGGGAGGAGGGACGGGGCGCCCTGCATGACGTCGGGAGGAATGTCGCTGGCGCGGATCGGCGTGCCGGGCGCGAGCACCACCATCGACTCGATGAGGTTCCGGAGCTGGCGCACGTTGCCCGGCCAGGGCGCCGCCATGAGGCGTTCCATCGCCTCGACGCTGATGCCGGGAAAGGGGCGATCATGCGCCGCTGCGAACTCGCGCACGAAGCGGCGCACCAGGAGCGGGATGTCCTCGGGCCGCTCGCGCAGCGGCGGGAGGTAGATCGCCAGCACATCGAGCCGGTAATAGAGGTCGTCGCGGAACTCGCCGCGCCCCACCTGTTCGCGCAGCGGTTGGTTGGTCGCCGCGACCACCCGCACGTCAACCTTGATCGGCGCTGCCCCCCCCACGCGGAAGAAGGAGCGGGTCTCCAGCACGCGCAGCAGCTTGACCTGCACGCTGGGCGGGATCTCGCCGATCTCGTCGAGGAAGATCGTCCCGCCGTCGGCCAGTTCGAAGCGGCCCAGGCGCCGTTCGGCGGCCCCGGTGAAGGCGCCCTTCTCATGCCCGAAGAGCTCACTCTCAAGCAGCGTCTCGGGGAGCGCGGCGCAGTTGATGGCGATGAACGGCTGGCCCCGGCGGGGGGAGAGGTCGTGGATCGCGCGGGCGACCAACTCCTTGCCGGTGCCGCTCTCGCCCTGGATGAGCACGGTGCTGCTCACCGGTGCCATCTGCTCGATCTTGACCAACACCTCCTGGATCGGACCGGAGTCCCCGGCGATCCCGGTGCGCCGCTGCAACTCGCGCCGGTCGAGGAGGCGCATGACGATCGCGGTGAGCTCGTCGGTGGGCAACGGCTTGGTGCGCACCTCCGTGGCGGCGAGGCGGGCCGCACGTCCGGTGCGCTCGGTGTCGGTCGACTCGAGGAGCGCGAGGACGCCGATCTCATGCTCGCGGGCCCACTCCGTCAGCGCCGCAGCCCCCGGTTCATGCACGCCACCGCTGAGCACCAGCAGCCCGGGGTGCTCCCGGCGAAGCGCGCTGCGCGCCTCGTCCCGGCCGCTGACGAGCGCACAGCGGATGCCTGCCGCCTCGAGCGCACGGTCGAGCGGGACGGCCGTCTCGAGGTCGGCAAGGGTGATCACGACCTGGGCAGGCATCGTCAGTGCTCCGTGTCGCCCTGGAGGTGACGGACCGCGTGGGCGAGGATGGGCGCGAGCACCGCGAGGCCGTCGCGCACACCGCCCGGCGAGCCGGGGAGGTTGATGATGAGGGTGGCACCGCGGATGCCGGCCACGCCGCGCGAGATGATCGCGGTCGGCACGTGCGGCAGGCCGGCACGGCGGAGGGCCTCCGCGATGCCCGGCGCCTCACGGTCCAGCACAGCGCAGGTGGCCTCGGGGGTCACATCGCGCGCAGCGAGACCGGTGCCGCCGGTGGTGAGGATGACGTCGGTCCCCCCCCCATCCGCCCAGGCCAGAAGCTGGGCGGCAATCCGCGTGGTCTCGTCGGGGACGACCGCTGTGCCGGCGACCGCATGCCCCGCCTCGGCCGCCCACTCGGCAATGGCCGGGCCGGTGGTGTCGACGCGTGTGCCGGCGGTGACGCCATCACTCACGGTGAGGATCGCGATCCGGACCACTACCCCTCCCGGCGCACGAACGGGCGTCGCGCCACGACCGCCGACCACCGCTGCTCGCCGTCCACGATCTCGAGCGGCGTGCCCGGGGTGTCGGCCCCGACCGGAACCGCCGTCATCCCGATGATGCCCACGCGCGGCGAGACCCCGATCGAGCGGACGCGATCGACGACGCGATCATTGGCCCGCACCTCCGCCCCGATGGGGGGGGGATCATCACCGGTCACCACGAAGCCGACCAGGGTGCGCATCGGCCCGGTGCGCCGCCGCTCCGCGTAGGCCACCTCGCCGGGATACGGGGCGCCCTTCCCCTGCACCACGAGCGCCTCGAGCCCCGCCTCCACGGGCGTGTCATCGGGATCGATCTCGACCCCGATCATCGGCGTCCCCCACTCCAGCCGGTAGAGCGCCCACGTGGCGTCATCCACCACGGGAATCGCCAGCCGCGCGAGCGTGCCCGACAGCGAGGGGAGGTCGCGGCGACGACAGTAGAGGTCCACGCCGTCGGCCCCGTCGGCGGTGGCGCGCGCGGCGAAGACGTCCACCCCCGCGAAGCGCGCGTTGAGCACGTCGCCCGGTTCGGCGGGCACCGGGTCGAGCAGCGCCGCCAGCCGCCCCACCGCAGCCGGGCCACGGACTGCCGCAAGACCGATGTCCTCGGAGATGTCCCGCAAGCGGATGTTGCCGCGCTTGCGCTCGACGATGTCGTTCCACGCCGCGGTGCGCGCGGCGCGGTCCACCAGCAGCATCGTCCGGTCGGGAAAGCGGTAGATCGTCACCCGGCCCAGAATGCTGGCGTCGTCATGCAGCAGGAGGGCGTGCACGAAGCGCCCCGGCGGCAACAGCGAGAGATCGGCGGTGGTGACCCGGTTGACGAAGGCATGCGCGTCGGGGCCCGTGACCTCGAATTGGCCGAGGCCATCAGCGACCCACGCGCCCGCGGCCGTGGTGAGGGCGGTGTAGCCGGTGGCGTCAGTCATGGAAGAGCATCACGAGGAGGGCTTTCTGGGCATGGAGTCGATTCTCGGCCTCGTCCCAGACCCGCGACTGCGGTCCCTCCAGGATGTCGGCGGTGATCTCCTCGCCCCGATGGGCAGGGAGGCAGTGCAGCACGATCGCGTCGGGAGCAGCGCGCGCCATCAGGTCGGCATCGACACGATAGCCCGCAAAGGCGAGCGCCCGCTTGGCCGATTCCTCTTCCTGACCCATCGAAGCCCACACGTCGGTGTTCACCACGTGCGCGCCCGCGATCGCCTCCGCAGGATCCTCGGTCATCGTCACGGTGGTGCGCGCGGCGGCCATCTCGAGCAGGGCGCGGTCGGGGGCATACCCCTCCGGACAGGCGAGCCGCAGCTCGAAGCCGAGGAGGGCGGCGGCCTCCAGCCAGCAATTGGCCATGTTGTTGCCATCGCCGATCCAGGCGACCACGCGGCCCTCAAGGGTCCCGAAGGCCTCCTGCATCGTGAGCAGGTCGGCCAGCAGCTGGCACGGGTGGAGGAGATCGGTGAGGCCATTGATGACTGGAACGGTGGCGTGCCGGGCGAGCTCCTCGACGTCGGCGTGAGCAAAGGTGCGGATCATGATCCCGTCGACCATACGGGAGAGGACGCGGGCCATGTCGGGAATCGGCTCGCCACGCCCGAGCTGGATGTCACGCGAGGAGAGGAAGATCGGGTGCCCGCCAAGTTGTCGGGTGCCGACCTCGAACGAGACGCGGGTGCGGGTCGAGCTCTTGGCGAAGATGAGTGCCAGCGACTTGTCCTGGAGGGGCCGTTCCCGATACTCGCCCCGCTTGATCCGCTCGGCGAGCGCGAGGAGCTGGAGGAGCTCGTCACGGGAGAGGTCAAGCAGGGAGAGGAAGTCGCGCTTCGGCATGTGCCATCCTGGGGGAGGGTGCGGCCAGAATGGCAGGAATCTAATCGGGGGGGGTGG
>JBBQQJ010000143.1:0-6629 GCA_038216165.1 Gemmatimonadales bacterium
GCACAAGCGGTTCGGCGAGAAGGTGGTCCTCGCCGGCTTCACGCTCGACGTGCCTGATGGCAGCACCACCGTGCTCCTCGGTCGCTCGGGGGCGGGGAAGAGCGTCCTGCTGAAGCACATCGTGGGCCTGCTCGTGCCGGATGCGGGGCACGTGGCGGTGGATGGCGCACAGGTGGACACCCTCGAGGCCGAGGCGCTCACCGCGCTGCGCCGGGAGATCGGCTACGTCTTTCAGTTCGCCGCGCTCTTCGACTCGCTCAGCTGCGGGGACAACGTCCGCCTCGGGCTGATGCGCCAAGGCCTCGACCCCGGTGAGGTGGAGGCGCGCACGCGTGATGCGCTGCAGCTCGTCGGCCTCCCCGAGGCGGTCGATTGCTTCCCGGCCGAACTCTCCGGCGGGATGCGCAAGCGGATCGGGATAGCCCGCGCCGTGGCGCTGCGTCCGCGTTACATTCTCTGGGACGAGCCGACCACCGGCCTCGACCCCGTGACGACTGCCACCATGGACCGCCTGATCCTGCAGGTGCGCGAGGAGCTTGGCGTGACCAGCGTGGTCGTCAGCCACGACCTGAAATCGGCCTTCACCGTGGCCGATCGGGTGGCGCTGCTGCACGAGGGGCGGGTGCGCGAGGTGGGAACCGTCGAGGCCATTCAATCGAGCGAGGACCCGATCGTGCGCCAGTTCATCGAAGGGCGTCCGGAATGAGCCGCCGCAGCGACCTCAGTGTCGGGCTGGCGGTGGTTGGGGCGGTGGCGCTCTTCATCGCGGCCGCCGTCTGGCTCGGCGAGCTCGGCGGCGGTGGACCGCGGACCCTCGCCACGGCGCGCTTTCGCACCGTCGGGGGGGTCGGCGTCGGCGACCCGGTGGTCCTGCGTGGCGTGAAGGTCGGGCGGGTGGAGGCGATCCGTCTCGCTCCCGACGACTGGGTGGAGGCCGACCTGCGCCTGACCACCACGGCCGACCTCCCCACCACCCCGATTGCCATCGCCGCCTCCGCGTCGCTCTTCGGGGAGTGGCAGGTCGCGGTGCTCGACAGCGCACTCGCCCCCGAGGACCCGCAGGTGCGCCGCCTGCTGATCGAGGCGGCCGAGGGCGCCAACGGGCGCTGGCCCGGCGCCACCCTGCCCGATATCGGCCAGCTCACGGCACAGGCGTCGCGCATCGCGGGCGACGTCGCCACCGTGACCAATCGGGTCGAGGGGCTGATCGACTCGAGCACCGTCCACGACATCCGCGGCAGCGTGACCGACCTGCGCGAGATGACTCGGCAGCTCCTCGCGTTCACCGAGCGGCAGACCGCCTCGATGAATCGCGTGGTCGACAACGCCGCCGCCGGTTCCGATGACATCGCTCTCGCCAGTGGTCACCTGCAGGCCACCCTCTCGCGCATCGACTCCTCGACCGGTTCGGGCGAGCTCTCCGCGCTGGTGGCCGACGCTCGCGAGGCGAGCGCCCAGCTGCGCGCCGCCAGTCAGGACCTCCGCCTCCTGACCGGCACGGCGAGTGACCAGCGCGACCGTCTTGTGAACATTGTCGGGACCACCGAGCAGATCCTCACGCGCCTCGAGCGCGGCGAGGGCACCCTCGGGCTGCTGAGCAGTGATTCGACGCTCTATCGCGAGGCGACGCTGACGGTGGTACAGTTGCGCACGTTGCTCAGTGACATTCAGGCCAACCCGCGCCGGTACTTCCGGTTTTCGGTGTTTTGATGGTGGATGGTGGAGGGTAGCGTTCCAGCCGCGCGCAGGCGCACGACTGCGCTGCGCCCGTCAGCCGGAATCCACCATCCACCATCCACCATCCAGCATCCCTAATCTCTGATCGCAGGCCCAGACCCATGACCGCCAAGCAGCGCGCTGAACAAGAAGTCTCTGCTGGCGGGATCGTCTTTCGACGCGATCCCGACGGCACGCCGCGCTTCCTGCTGATTCGTGACAGCTATCGTCACTGGGGCTTCCCGAAGGGCCACCTCGAGGACGAGGAGACCCCGGCGCGCGCCGCCTTCCGCGAGACGCAGGAGGAGACCGGCCTCGCTCACCTCGTGACGCACGGGCCGATCCGGTTGATCGACTGGCACTTCCGCTTTCGCGGGAAGTACATCCACAAGTTCTGCCACTTCTTCCTGTTCGAGTCGCCCGAGGGCGAGGCGGTGCCGCAGGTGGAAGAGGGGATCACCGCGGTGCGGTGGGAGCCGCTGGAGCGCGCGCTCGAGGTGCTCAGCTACGACAATGCGCGTGGGGTGCTCAAGCGCGCCGCGGAGATGGCGCGCACGCTAGTGGCGGTCGGGCGGGGCCGCCCGCTGCGGGTACCCGCCCCGATCGCATCACCCGCGCCGATCGCTGCTGCCCCCGACCCCACCTCGGGGTGAGGTGGCGGCGCCAGCTGTGGTGGCGCTGCTGGATCGGCGGCCGGCGCTCCTGAGTCTCCGTCGGGCCCTGCCGCGCAGCCGCGTGCCGGTGCGCACCGCACGCTCCGCGGCCCACCTGGCCGAATTGCTCCACCTGCACCCCACCGAGGCGATCATCCTCGGCGCGGAGGCGGCACGCTCCCCGGTGCTCGACGCTCTGCGGGCCGACTATGCCTCCCTCCCGGTGATCCTCTTCGCGCCGCTGCGCTCGGATGAAGCCGCGCTGCTCCTGCGCGTGGCCCGTCACCGGGTGGCGGCCGTCGCGGTCGAGGGACTCGACGATCCGGTGTTGGCCCGCGTGCTCGACCGGGTCGGGTTCACCGCGCGTCGCCGGGCGCGGCTCCTCCCCCTCGGTGAGGCTGCGGGACTGACGGAGGTGCTGCAGCGCCGGGCCTGGGCCGCGCTCGTGGACGACGCGCCCGGGGGGCTCCCCGCCGCGGCGCTGGCCCGACGCCTCCGCGTGTCCCGCGAGACGCTGGTGCGCCGGTTCGGTGCCGGGGCGGCCCCCTCGCTCAAGCGGGCGACGGACCTGATCCGGGTGGTGGCGGCGGCCCAGTTGCTGGGGTCGCGGGCCTACACCGTGGCGGACGCCGCGCGCCTCGGTGGCTTCTCGTCGCCGTCCCTGTTGTATCGGACCACGCGCCGCCTCTTTGCGGCACCCCTGGGCGCCGTGGTGGGCGCTGGCGATGCCGCCGTGCTCGCCGCCTTGCGCGGCCCGGACCCACTGCCTGGCTGGGGCTGACGGGTGGCTTGTCCGGGTCCCGTCCTTGTGACTATTTTCACAAGCTGTGCAGGAAATGCGTTCTTCACCCTTAGCGATTGAGCCCCATGGCGACGGATTCGATGCTGCGGCCCGGTGAGTTGAAGGAGATCCTCCTCAAGGAGATCGAGGCAGCGGACCTTGGTTCGCTCGACGTCAACGACGTCGGCACGGTGCTGGAGGTGAAGGACGGCATCGCGCTCGTCTACGGCCTCAAGCGGGCGATCGCCGGCGAGATGCTCGAGTTCACGTCGCGCGAGACGGGCGACGTGGTCGTCGGCCTCGTGCTGAACCTCGAGCAGGACTCGGTCGGCGCCGCCATCATGGGCGACTACCTCAAGCTCAAGGAAGGCGACGAGGTGCGCTGCACCGGTCGCCTCCTCGAGGTGCAAACCGGTCCCGGGCTGCTCGGTCGCGTGGTGGACGCGCTGGGGAATCCGGTCGACGGCCTCGGGCCGATCGCGACAGTCTCCCCGCGTCCGGTGGAGTTCATGGCGCCGGGCATCATCGTGCGCCGGCCGGTGCACGAGCCGATGCAGACCGGGATCAAGGCGATCGACGCGATGATCCCCATCGGCCGCGGCCAGCGCGAGTTGATCATCGGCGACCGCGGCACCGGCAAGACGGCGATCGCGATCGACACGATCATCAACCAGAAGGGCACCGGCGTCGTCTGCGTGTACGTCGCGATCGGCCAGAAGCGCTCGACCGTCGCGACGGTCGTGGCGCAGCTCAAGGCCGCGGGTGCGATGGATTACACGGTCGTGGTCGTCGCCTCCGCGTCGGACCCCGCGCCGCTGCAGTTCATCGCACCGTATGCCGGGTGTGCGATCGCCGAGTACTTCATGTACGAAGAGGGCATGGCGACCCTGTGCGTGTACGACGACCTCTCGAAGCAGGCCGCGGCCTACCGGCAGATGTCGCTCATCCTCCGCCGCCCGCCGGGCCGCGAGGCGTATCCGGGCGACATCTTCTACCTCCACTCCCGCCTGCTCGAGCGCGCCGCCAAGTTGAGCGACGATCCGGAGCTCACCAAGAACGATCCCCGCATCAAGGTGCCGGGCGGGTCGCTCACCGCGTTGCCGATCATCGAGACGCAGGCCGGCGACGTCTCGGCCTACATCCCGACCAACGTGATCTCGATCACGGACGGGCAGATCTTCCTGCAGACCGACCTCTTCTTCTCGAACGTCCGTCCGGCAGTCGACGTCGGTCTCTCGGTGAGTCGCGTCGGTGGCTCGGCGCAGATCAAGGCGATGAAGAAGGTCGCCGGTCCGCTGCGCCTCTCGCTGGCGCAGTACCGCGAGCTCGAGGCGTTCGCGCAGTTCGGCTCCGACCTCGACGCCGCGACGCAGCGGCAGCTGGCGCGTGGCGCTCGCCTCGTCGAGATCCTCAAGCAGCCGCAGTACCAGCCGGTCCCGGTCGAGGAGCAGGTGGCGGTGATCTATGCCGTGACCAACGGCTACCTCGACAAGATCGACGTCGTGTCGGTGCGGAAGTGGGAGAGCGACTTCCTGGCCTGGGCGCGTGCGTCCCGTCCGCAGGCGCTCGAGCTGATCCGTACCAAGCGCGAACTGTCGGACGACGTGGTGGCCGAGCTGAAGTCGGCCCTCGAGGCGTTCGCCCCGATGTTCTCCGCGGCCTGAGATGGCGACCAATCGCGCGCTGAAGGGGCGGATCCGCTCCGTCACGAACACCCGCAAGATCACGCGGACGATGGAGCTCGTGGCCACGTCCAAGTTGAAGAAGGCGCAGGACCGGGTGTTCGCTGCCCGGCCCTACGCCGAGGCGTTGCGCGCGGTGATCGCGGACCTGGTCACCCCGGAACTCGCCGAGCAGTTTCCCCTGCTGCGGAGCCCGCTGCCACCGGCCAAGGGCGGACCGGCCAAGGCGGTGATCATCCTGATCACCTCGAATCGTGGCCTCGCCGGCGGATTCAATGCCAACCTGATCAAGGAGGCCCGTCGCCGGATCGCCGCGCTCGAGGCCGAAGGGTACACGGTCGAGCTGGTCGGGGTCGGCAAGAAGGGGATCGGCTTCTTCCGCTACCTCGGGCGCAGCTTCCGGTCGCAGCGGATGGACATCGGTGACCGGCCGACGGCCGACCACGCCACCTCGATCGTGGATGAGCTGATGACCGAATTCAGCGAGGGCACCCTGGGTGTGGTGGAACTGGTGCAGTCGAGCTTCCAGAGCGTCCTCGTGACGCCGCCGACCACCGTCAGGATTCTACCGGTGGAGGCGCCGCCTTCGCGGGTCCAGGGGATGCGCCCCGACTACATCCTCTCGCCCGATCCGGAGACGTTGCTCACGCAGGTGCTCCCGCTGTATGTCCGGAACGCGATGTATCGCGGCCTGGTCGAGACAGTGGCGGCCGAGCAGGCGGCGCGCCGCGCCGCGATGAAGAGTGCCACCGACAACGCCGGCGATCTCATCGACGCGCTCAAGCGGACCTACAACCGGCAGCGCCAGGCGCAGATCACGCAGGAAATCGCGGAGCTGGTCGGCGGGGCGGCGGCACTGTAGGGATATTGGATATTGGATATTGGATGGTGGAGCTTGGAGGATCGTGGCGCCCACTGGCTCGCTGCCTTCGGAGCGACCATCCGATGTCCAACATCCAACATCCACCATCCTGACCACATGACACACTGAACCACGAACCGGAACTAACATGACCACCGCCGCCACCACCAAGTCCACCGGCACCATCGTCCAGGTCATCGGCCCGGTGCTCGACGTCGAGTTCCCGCCCGACCAGTTGCCGGAGATCTACAACGCGCTGCTCGTCGAGGACGCGAACGGCCCGGTGCCGGTCCGCCTCACCGCCGAGGTGCAGCAGCACATCGGCCGGAACCAGGTGCGCGCCGTGGCGATGAGCTCGACCGACGGCGTCTCCCGCGGCATGAGTGCAGTCGATACCGGCGCGGCGATCTCGGTCCCGGTGGGTGACGCGGCCCTCGGCCGGATCCTCAACGTGCTCGGTGAGCCGATCGACGGCGGCGCCGAGATTCCGGCATCGGTCGAGCGGTGGCCGATCCATCGCCAGAGCCCCGCCTTCACCGCGCTCGAGCCGCAGACCGAAGTGCTCGAGACCGGCATCAAGGTCATCGACCTCATCGCCCCGTTCGTCAAGGGCGGCAAGATCGGCCTCTTCGGCGGCGCCGGCGTCGGCAAGACGGTCGTCATTCAGGAGCTGATCAACAACGTTCAGAAGGGCCACGGGGGCAAGTCGGTGTTCTGCGGCGTGGGCGAACGGACCCGCGAGGGGAACGACCTCTACCTGGAGTTCCAGGAGGCCGGGATTCTCGGCTCGGTGGCGCTGATGTACGGGCAGATGAACGAGCCGCCGGGTGCGCGCCTGCGCGTCGGCCTCTCGGGGCTGACCATCGCCGAGTACTTCCGCGACGTCGAGGGACAGGACGTGCTGCTGTTCATCGACAACATCTTCCGCTTCGTCC
>JBBQQJ010000144.1:0-6591 GCA_038216165.1 Gemmatimonadales bacterium
CGACTACTGGCGCCGGAGCGGTGGCGCGCTGGACGGCGTCGACGGCACCGCGCGCCTGGCGCTGGTGGTGGGGCAGCTCGGCGATGTCACCTCCTGGGAAGAGTTCCTGGTCACGCCGGTGGAGCTTGACGTCGAGGCGCTCGTGCCCGTGGCGGAGCGTCGCCACCTCGATGCCCTCCCCGCCGGGGTGCGCCTCCACGGCGACATGGCACCGCTGGAGTACGCGGTGGAGGCGGGCCACGGTGTGGTGCGTCTCCTCCTGCGCGAGGGGCAGGCGCGCCGCCTCACCGCGGGTGACGTCCCCACGTTCGACCGCCCGCTCCGGTTCGCGGTGCGTCGGGGGGGGGAGTCGCTCGAGGCGCCGACGGTGGAGGCGCTGCATGCGCTCCTCGACCGCCCCGTGGCACGGCGGGACGCACCGGGGCGCGGTGGGCGCGGCGACCGCGGCTCGCGGGGCGATGACCGGGGTGGCGCCGGTGGCCCGCGTGGGGGGGGGGACGCCCTGGTGGCGGTCCGCGGAGTGGGGGGGGGAAGCGCGGCGGTGGCGGAAAGCGCGGCGGACGCCGCTAGCGTTCCTGGGCGCCGCGCAGCGTGCCCACGCGGCGCGGGACGCCCGGTGCCCCTGCGGCCCGACGCAGCGCGTCCTCGAGGTGGGTCAGGGCCAGGCGATGCTGCCCCATTGCCCGGGCGAGGGCGCCGCGCTCGTCCAGGAACCGCTCCAGCGTGGCGGAGAGGTGGTGGTCGCGGGCCGTGCGGCGCTGTGCCACCGTGTGCGCCTCCTCCAACGCCGGCCGCAGCGCCCGGGTGTCGCCGAGCAGCGTGGCCGCCACTTCACCCAGGCGGCGCGTGGCCTCCTCGCCCGCCTCGGCATCCCGGATCGCCCCGGCCAGCATCTCCCGGACCCGCTCCGCCACTTCACCCACGGCGGTCACGTCGCCGGCCAGCGTGAGGGTGCGCTGCTCGATCGCGCCGGAGGACTCGCCGGTGGCGTCGGCGAGCCGGCGGATCTCCTCGGCGAGCACGCCGAAGGTGCGCCCCGCGGCCCCCGCCCGGGAGGCCTCGAGCGCGGCGTTGTTGGCCAGCAGGTTGGTGCGAAAGGCGATCCCCTGGGCATCCCGGTTCCGCGCCCCGATCTCGTCCGCGTGGCCGCCCAGCCGCAGCAGGTCCGCGACCATCAGGCGCAGCGCATCGAGCGCGCGCGCCACTTCGTCGCTCGCGGCACGCGCCCGGTCGCGTGCGATGCGGGCGGACTCCTCGAGTTCCTCCCCCCGACGTCCGACGGCCGCCAGCCCGTCGCTGAGCTGGCCCAGCACCTCTCGCGCATCCACGGGGGGGGGGACACCCATGCCGTCATCGTCCGGGGCCGGCGGCAGCCGCAACAGCGTCTCGGCGACCGTCGTCGCGCCGGTCTCGAGCTCGCGTGAGAGTCCGTTCAGCCGGTCGCGCAGGAGCTGCTCGCGCCGCCGGGCGCGCAGCGCCCCGCTGATCGGGCCGAGGAAGGCGGCGAGCCACTCGCGCTCGCGACGCCCGAACGCCCCGGGGTGGGCTGCCTCGAGGCGCACCTCGCCGAAGGGGTCCGCGCCGCGCCCGATCGGGGCCACCAGCGCGCGCCGGTCATCGGCGGTCTCGATCTCCGGGCTCACCGCGCCGTCGTTCCCGCCGCGCAGCGTGCCGACGGACGCGCTCATCATCGGTTCGACCAGCCGGACGCGGACGCCCTCGACCTCGAAGGTGTCCTGCAGCGCGGCCGCCACCTCGCGCAGCGCGGCGGCCAGGTCACGCTCCTCAAGCAGCCGCTGACTGATGGCGTAGGCCAGGAGGTCGCGGCGGACCGGATTGACGAACGGCAGCGAGAGCACGGCTGCGAGCCCGAGGAACGCCAGCGCGGCCAGCGCCAGCCGTGCCGGCGTGACCGCGCCATCGATGACATGCAGGAACTCGGGCACCAGCGGGGCGAGCACCATCGGAACCAGTCCCACGACCACCGCCGCCAGCGCCCAGCCTGCCGCCCGCCGCTGGGCGCCACGGCGCACCGGGGAGGCGAGTGCGAGGATGAGCGCGGTCACCATCACCAGCAAGCCGACCGGCTCGAGGATCCGTTGACGGAAGACCGCGTCGACCGCGTGCACCAGTGGGGGCTCGCCCGCCGCGATCCCGCTCGCCGTGGCCACGAACATCGCCCCGTGGAGGATGTACCACCCCAGGGTGACGCCGAACCACAGGCGCACCCGATGGGGCCACCCGAGGGCGAGTGCGAAATGGACGGCGAGTGGCACCAGGGCGTAGTGCCAGGGCGCGGCCACGAGGAAGAACGCCAACGGGGCCTGATCCCCCGCGGCCACGTCCAGCGGGGCAAGCGCGAGCAGGCTTGCCACCGCCGCGGCGAGACCCACGAACGCCCGGGTCGGTGCCGCCTCCGGCGTCCGCAGCACGACGATCACACCACACCCCACCGCCCCAATGGCGAGCATCAGGAGCACGGCGATGGCGGGCGTCGTGGTTCCGCCGGTGGCGTCCCCGGTGGCGAGGAGCACCCCGAGCACCACGCTCGCCGTCGCCGCTACGAGGGGCCAGGCCGTGCGAAGCACCGCCGGGGAGGGGCGGGGGATGGCGTCGGGGGACATGGGTGGGAGGCTGGTCATGGTTGGGTGGCCGGAATATGCAGGAACCCGCCCCCCCGGGGAAGCCGGTGGCGTCACCTTATGAAACCTCGAGGCCCCATTGGGCGTATCATTCTCCATGACCTCCTCCACGACGTCCGGCTCGATGCCGTCGGTATTCTCACCCTTGGCCAAGACGCTGCTCGATGCGTTCGGCGAGGGCGTGATCGTGTTCGATCCCGAGGGGCGCGTCATCTACCTGAACGCCCCCGCGCGTGAGGCCCTGCAGGAGGTCGGCCTCGACACCTCCAGCGAGAAGGACGATCTCCTTCCTGAGCTCGCCGGGCTGGGCGGCCGACTGTCCCCGCTTCGCGTCGGGGGGTTGGAGCTGGGGGAGGCGATCTTCCTGCCCAAGCGCGAGGGGCCCACCACGCTTGCCGACCGCGAGAAGGACGCCATCGTCCGCTCGCTCGAGGCGCACAGCTGGAAGCTGGCCGAGACGGCCAAAACCCTCGGCATCTCACGCACGACCCTCTGGCGCCGACTCCGCGCATACGGGCTCCACCGTGATGGGCGGACCAAGTGGGATCCACAGGCCTCCTCCTGATCCTCGGGGCGCTGGCCCAGCGTCCCGACACCGACACCACGACCTACGCCGACAGCGCCACCCGCACCTTGGTGGCGCTTGCCATGCGTCGCCATGCCGAGGCCGATTCGGCCGTGCGCGACTACCAGGCCAACCTTCGCTACCGGCTCTCGTTCGGGCTGGGGAAGCGCCGGTGGGCCGAGGTCCCCACTGCGGCCGTGGAGGAGCAGGAGGCACGGGTGCAGTGGAGTCTCCCCAACGACCTGCGCGTGGACATCGTCGGTCGCCGCGCCGCGTCACGGCTCGACGGGGTGGAGCTCGCCTCCACGTTCGCCCGCCCCTGGTTCGTGCCCCGCACCCTGGGCGATTCCATCCGGATCCTCGGCTCGGACAGCCCCTCGCGTGCGGCGCCGCATCCGCTTGCCAGGGGGGGGGAGCTGCACTATCGCTACGCTGCCGGCGAGGCCGTCGCCGTCACCCTCGGCTCGGGGCGCACGATCACCATTCGCAGCGTGAGCATCACGCCCCGCGATGGGCAGCCGGCTGCCGTGGTCGGTCGCCTGTGGATCGAGGTGGCCACAGGCGACGTCGCGCGCTTCACCTTCCGGTTCGTGGGCACCGAGCTCTGGAACGATCCCGAGGGCGACACACCGCGGGACAGTGCGGATGCCCGACGGGCCAACCAGCTCGTTTCCCGCATCCTGCAGATCGATGCCGACCTGGAATACGCGCTGGAGGAGAACACCTTCTGGTTGCCCTATCGTCAGGTGCTGTCCGGGCGGGTCTCCCTGCCGATCGGACCCGACTTCACCGTGCCGTTCGAGGCGCGCACGGAGTTCCGCGACTACACCGTCAATACCGGCACGCCCGTGACGTTCACGGCGACGTTCCCCGAGAAGGATCGGGTGCGCACCCGCGCCGAGCGCGAGGCGGCGCGCGATTCGTTGCGCGAGGAACGCCGCAGCGGGGTGGTGCCCGATTCGGCGGTGGCCCGGGACCGCACCGGCTACCTCTCCTCCGGCGGACGCTACCAGATCCGGCGTCCACCCACCGACTCCCTCACCGCGTATGCCGCGTGGGGGGATTCCCTCTCGCTCGACGTGGCCGGCGCCGACCGGGCGCGCCTGCGCGAGGTGATCGCTGACCTCGAAGGCATGAGCGAGGACCTGTCGGCGCAAATGACCGGGCGGCCCGGGACGGGATTGGCCTGGGAGCGGATCCCCGACCTCCTGCGGTACAACAGGGTGCAGGGCACCACGTTTTCCTTGGCGGGTCGGCTGCGCGGCCCCGTGGCGCATTCCGACATGTACGGGACGGTCCGCTACGGCCTGGCCGACGAGCGCCTGATGGCGACGGCGAGCTTCGTGCGCGATGCCCCGAGCGGGCGACTCACGATCCGGGGCGGGCGCGATCTGGCCGACATCGATCCATTCGCTCGCGGCCTGACTTTCGGCAACACGCTGCGTGCCCAACTGGTGGGTCGCGACGACGGTGCCTACCTGCTCGCGCAGGGAGCCTCGCTCACCTTCGAGCGGGCCGTCGGCCTGGGGATGGATGTCACCTGGTCGGCCCGGCTCGAGGATCATCGGTCCGTCAGGGCGGAGGCACGCGCCGGGCTGCCGCGCGTCTTTGGTGCAGACGGCGTCTTCCCGGCCAATCCGGCCGTGCGCGAGGGTCGCGCCGCGGGCGCCGGGGTCCGGCTGGAGCGATTCGGCTTTCGGGCCACGTGGGCGCTCCAGGGCGAAGTCCTCACCGTCGCCGGTGGGGGGGGCAGTGCCACGGCGGCCCGTATCACCGCAGCGCACCAGCGCGAGCTGGTCGGGCGGTGGGTCACCACGCGTATCAAGCTCGGCGCCGCGCCGGGCGCGGTCGACGTGCCCCAGCTTGCGCTTCGTGCTGGCGGGCAGCAGACGGTCCGTGGCTACGACTTCGGTGTGGCCACCGGCGAGGCGCTCTGGTCGGTGCAGCTCGACATCGCCCGCCCCGGACGGGGGACGTTGCGGCCCGTGCTCTTTCTCGATGCCGGGCAGGCGGCCACCTTTACCGGCCTGGGGGATGCCCCGGTGTTGCTGGGTGTCGGGGCGGGGTATTCGCTCCTCAACGGCCTGATCCGGGCCGAGCTCAGTCATCCGCTGACCGAACAGAACGGCCGCGGCCTGCGATTTGATCTGGTCTTTGGGGGAGTACGGTGACGGGACGCGGCTGGCTCGGTGTACTCACGGCGGTGGCGGTGCTGGCGGGTGGGGCGTTCCTCGCGCTCCGCGCCATCCGACCATCGCGCATCGCCGCGGGCACCCTGGAAGTCGAGTGGCGGGGCGCCTTCCGGGGGCGTGCCACGCTGCCGGCTCGTATCACCTGGTGTCCGATCACGCGCCTCGGCACCCTGGAGGCGATCAGCCACGACACCGGGCTGCTGGTCTCCCTCCGAGAGCGCGACACCCTGACCCTTGGCGTCCATCCGGTCCTCTCCCCCGACCTCGGCGGTGATCTCCCGCTGCCCGCCGCCGTGGCGTCGCTGCGCTGGGTGCGCGACACCGCCACGATCCTCGGGTTCCGCGGGCAATCCGGGGCGGTGGACCTCGAGGCCGTGAGCCGCAGTCTGATCACCGGGTCCTTCGACATCGCAATGCAGCGCGCCTTCCGATCCGACACCCTCCGCGTGCGCGGCAACTTTCGCGACCTGCCCGTGGTGGCGACCGCGGTGGGATGTCCGTAGGGGATCAGGGATCAGAGAACCGTGCTGGGGCGGTGTGGATGGTGTCCGGCACCCTGCCCCGATCGGTTCTCCGTTCTCTGTTCTCTGATCTCTGATCTCCGCTTACATTCCTCCGCATGGAAACCACCTACTTCCGGCGCGGCTTTGGCCTCAAGGCGGAGATCGAGGGCCAGCTCTCGGCCGACTACGCCAGTGAGATCGTCGATGCGGTCCGCTCCCGTGGCAACACCCTCGAGGTGGGGCCGCTGACCTTCCGGCTCGCCCAGGAGTTCGGCTTCTGCTACGGTGTGGACCGGGCGGTGGACTACGCCTACGAGACCCGGCGGAAGTTTCCCGACCGCCGCCTGATCCTGGTGGGAGAGATCATCCACAATCCCCATGTCAATGCCAAGCTCGAGGCGATGGGGATCACTTTCCTTCGGCACGATGCCGGCAGCGAGTTCGACTTCGGCGACATCACGGCCGACGATGTGGTCATCATCCCCGCCTTCGGTGTGACGATGAAGGACTTCCAGCGCCTGCGCGCCATCGGGTGCATCCTGGTGGATACCACCTGTGGCTCGGTGCTCAACGTCTGGAAGCGGGTTGAGGCGTACGCCCGCGACGGCTTCACGGCGCTGATCCACGGCAAGCACTACCACGAGGAGACTCAGGCGACGGCCAGTCAGGTCACCAAGCACGAAGGCGGC
>JBBQQJ010000145.1:0-6590 GCA_038216165.1 Gemmatimonadales bacterium
TGAGAGGCGGCATCGGCGCTGGCGAACTCCGCGGGATAGACCCAGAACAGCGTCGGCAGCGGACCGTCGCGACGGGGCTCGTAGCCCGCCGGAAGGTAGAGCGTGCCCGAGAGGCCCACGCCGTCGCTGCGGGTGTAGGTCAGCAGCTGCTTGGAGACCCCCGCGAAGGCCGGTGCCGGGTCGGGCGCGTCAGTGAGCTGCATCGGGGCGCGCCGCAGGATCAGGTCGCGCTGCCAGTAGTTGGCCGGCTCGCTCACCGATTCGCGCCGGGTGAGCCAAGTCCCGCGATCGGCGTCCAGCGCGGCCACGATGGTCTCGTAGGACGGCGCCGAGGACTGCCAGAGCCGCGTGGTCGTGAGCGTACGCAGGTCGAGACGATCGAGGAACGGCTGGTCGCCCTCAGGACTGGCGCCCGCGCCGGTGAGCCAGAGCGCCCGCCCGTCGCGCGAGAAGTGCAGCAGCGAGCGGCCGTCCGTCGTCTGCTGCATCACGGGCGACCCGGGATTGCCGTACCGATCGTCGGTGGCGCGTTCCCAGAGCAGTCGAGGGGCCTTGCCCGGGCTCGACGGATCGATGATCCAGGCGCGCGCCATGCGCGTCTCAGGCCACGACTCGCTCAGCAGCGCCAAGTCGGCCCGACCCCAGGTGATGCCACCGGCCCGCCAGTCGGTCTCGGCAAAGGTGCGCGGCGCGGCGGTGAACGGTGCGTCCTGCATGAGGATCCGGTCGCGCTTCGGTACCTCCTGCTTCGGGTCGCCGCCATCGAGCGCCTCGATCCAGAGGAGGGTCGCCGGGGCATCGGTGCGCCAGCGCCAGCTCCGCGGTCCGGGCAGCACGGCGCCGCGTGCGGTCGGCGTGATCTCGATCGCCTGCTGGTCCTTGAGCACCGTGTGGACCGTGCCATCGGCCGTCCAGATCTCGGTGCGTGAGGGAAAGCGCGACCATGGATATTGGTACGAGTAGGGGCGCTGGATGACCTCCACCAGGAACCACTGGCCATCGGGCGACGGATTCACGCTGGTGATGATCCCCGACGGTCCCCACGGGGTCACGCTACCGTCGATCCCGACCACCGCCCACTGGCGGGTGAAGTAGTAGTCGAACAGCCGCTCGTCGGTCGGATCACGGAGCAGGTCCTGATAGGTCGGCGCCGGCATCGCCCGGCCGCGGCTCTCCTGCGTGGCCGGACCGGTCGGGGTGTCATCCCGCACCGGGGGCGCGCCGCGCCCGGCCGGGATCAACGCACAGAGGAGCTTCGTCCCGCTGTCGAGCCAGGAGCATCCCCCCCCCGGCGTGCCGTTGAGTCGCGGGCCGACGAGCTGGCGCACCGCACCGGTGGTGTCGGCCAGATAGAGCGCCACCCCGGTGTCGGTGGTCTGGGTGAAGACGAAGCGGCTGCCATCAGGGGCCCACTGCGGCCCACCGAGTCGCCCGCCCGCTGGCACCTGCACCGGGACCACCCCGCGATCGCGAACCCGCTGCAGCGACAGCGCCACCGAGCCACCGGTCGAGGCAGTGGCGTTGGTCCTGGGGTTGATTCGAGAGCCGGCAAGCTTGAGGTGCGGGGCCGCGACGTCCGCAATCGCGGGCAGCGAGCCGATCCGTTCCTGCAGCACGAACCAGTCGCGGCGCGGCGACAGCGAGAGACTCGGCGTGGGCCGGGCGTCGAGCATCGCGGCGATGGCCGGTGCAGGTTCGCGGTAGCCGCCCTGAGCCGGGAGGGCCAGCGGGGCGAGCAGGAGGGCGGCAGGGACGAGCTGCACGATGGAACGCACGGGCATCGCATGGTCTCCGGAAGGGATCGATCGTTTCGCAACAGCGGTGGGGGACGTGCCCCGAGAGCGGCACCAGCGTATCCTACCTGCATTGGCACGAGGCGCAACTCTCCCCACCCTCAACCCTGGAGGTCCGATATGCCGAGACTTGGCGCCGCCATCACCTGGCTGGGTCACAGTGCGTTCCACATCGAAGCAGGCCCCGACGGACCCGGGGTGCTGCTCGATCCGTGGCTCGACAACCCGAAGGCCCCGGGCAACGCGATGGAACTCGCACGCCGAGCGAAGGTGATCTTGGTGACCCACGGGCACGCCGATCACATCGGCGAAACCGTGGCGCTTGCCAAGCAGACTGGTGCGACGATCCTGACCACCCTCGAGGTCGGCATGGAGCTCGTGGCAGAAGGTGCCCCGGAGGCCCAGGTCGTCGGGTTCAACATCGGCGGCTCGGCAGGGGCCCATGGCATCACGGCGACGCTGGTGCAGGCGTTCCACTCCTCATCGCTCCCCGCGGCAGACGGTCGACCCCGCGAGCTGGGCACCGCCTGCGGCTTCATCATCCAGCTTCCCAATGGCACCACGATCTACAACACTGGTGACACCGGGGTCTTCGGCGACATGGCCCTGATCGCGGAGATGTACGAGCCGAGCGTCATGTTGCTGCCGATCGGTGATTTCTACACGATGGGCCCCCGGCAGGCAGCGAAGGCCGCCCAGCTGGTCAACCCGAAGTGGCTGATCCCGCAGCATTACGGGACGTTCCCCGGCCTGCCTGGCACCGTCGAGGCCTTCAAGCAGCACCTGCCCGCGGCACTGCGCGACCGGGTCCTTGCCCCGGCGCCCGGCGAGACGGTGCGCTGATGGCGGCCATTGATCTGATCGGCGTGCCGCTCGACCTGGGGGCCTCCCGCCGCGGTGTGGAGATGGGACCATCCGCCGTGCGCCTCGCCCGCCTCGAGGGCCACCTCGAGTCCCTCGGCCACGATGTGCGCGACCTCGGCGACGTCACCGTCCCCACGCGCGAGACCCTCGGCTTCGGCCGCGGACTCGACTACCTCCCGACCATCGCCGACGTCTGCCGCGAGGTGGCGCGCCGCACCGCCGACGTGGTCCGCGCGCGCCGCATCCCCCTGGTGCTGGGCGGCGACCACTCCGTGAGCGCCGGCTCGGTGGCGGGCGTCGCCACGGCCCTGGCCGAGCGCGGTGAACGCCTCGGCGTGATCTGGCTCGATGCCCACGCCGACTTGAACACCCCCGAGAGCAGCGAGACCGGCAACGTGCACGGCATGCCCCTCGCCCATCTCCTCGGCCAGGGCGATCCGGAGATGGCGCGCATCGCCTCGCCAGGACCCGCGATGCTCGCCCGGAACACCGTCATCATCGGCGCACGCGATGTCGACCAGGCCGAACGCGGCCACATCCGCGAGTTCGGGGTGCGCACCTTCACCATGCGCGAGATTGACGAGAAGGGGATGCGCGCCGTGCTGGCCGAGGCGATCGCCATTGCCTCCGACGGGACCCAGGGGCTGCACGTCTCGCTCGACCTCGACTTCCTCGACCCGCGCGAAGCGCCCGGCGTCGGCACTCCGGTGCGCGGCGGGGCCACCTTCCGGGAGGCGCACCTGACGATGGAGACCCTCTGGGACACCGGTCGCGTGGTCTCGATGGACCTCGTGGAGGTCAACCCGGTCCTCGATCGGGAGAACCACACCGCCGAGCTCGCCGTGGGCCTCGTGGCCAGCGGGTTCGGGCAGCGCATCCTCTGACCTCCTCTCACGCCGGCGGCACCATGTCCGACTCCCGTACCCTCCCCGCGATCGTTCTGGGCACCGCGATCGTGGTTGCCGCCAGCATCGGGGCCCTCGCCGTCCGCTCCCTCGGACGCGCGGGCGACGAAATCACCGTCACGGGCTCCGCTACCCGCCCGGTCCGCAGTGACCTCGCCGTGTGGCGCCTCGACATCACGGCCCAGGCCCCGACCCAGCTCGCCGCCACCCGGGAGGCCGCCGCTGGAGCCGCGCGGGTTCGTGCATGGCTCGGCGAGCGCGACTTTGCCGACAGCGTCGTCACCGTGCGCACCCCCGTCACCTCGATCCAGTACGAATGGATCAACGGGATGGAGACCGGCCGGATCCTCCACTACCGTGTCTTCCAGCAGATCGAGGTCCGCTCGAGCGCGGTCGACCGCGTGGCAGAGCTGGCCGGCGATCTCACCTCGCTGCTCGACGAGGGGGTCCCCGTGATCGGCCAGGCCCCCGAGTACCTCTATGCCGCCCTCCCGGCCCTCCGGGGCCCGCTCCTCGCCGATGCCACCCTCGATGCCCGGGCCCGGGCCGAGGAGATTGTCACCGCGGCCGGCGCGAAGGTCGGCCGCATCAAGGCGGTCCGGGTGGGGGTCTTCCAGGTCCGGCGGCGACAGTCCACCGAGATCAGCGACTACGGGATGTACGACACCTCGGACCGCGACAAGGACGTTTCCGGGGTAGTGCGCGTGGTGTTTTCGCTCGATTGAACACCACGTTCCTGATCGAAACGTCCGCTGGGGTGGACGGCACCCCGATCCGACACTAGACTCTGCCGTCGCCTGGGACCGCCCGGGCCCGCATGAACCCTGCACCATCGGACTGCTGTGTTGCTTCGCCGTCGCCCGCTCGTCCTTACTACCTTCGCCTTTCTGGTGATGGTCGGTGCGGCGACCCCGGCGGCGGCGCAGGCTCCGACCTCGCGCTTCACCCGATCCGAAAAGCCGTTCGCCACAATCTCGCGCATGTTCATCAAAAATGACCTGCGCGACTCGCTGGTGGACCTCACCCGCCAGCAGGTGGGGCTCAAGTACCGCTACGGGGCGATGCAGCCGGGCACGGCCTTCGACTGCAGCGGACTGGTGCAGTGGGTGATGGCCAATTTTGATGTGGTGGTGCCGCGCACCTCGCGCGAGCAGGCCAAGCTCGGCATGGAAGTGCCGAAGGACCCGTCCAAGCTGCTCCCAGGCGACCTGCTCTATTTTGGCAAGGGTCGCGTGGTGGATCACATCGGGATCTACGTGGGCGACGGCAAGTATGTGCACGCAGCCCGGACCGGGAAGGGTGTGGTCGAGGCCCAGCTTCCCAGCGGCCGGTGGGCCACCTCATGGTGGAAGGGCGTCCGCCGCCTCTTCACCCATCAGGAAGAAGTCGAGCAGCTGCCGGCGATTCTGCGCACGCCGCTGCTGCTCCCCGAATTCACGAGCTGATCGGCTCGTCCTCCCGCGGCTCGGTCACGAGCCACGTCAGCAGCGCCGCCAATCCCAAGGTCACCGCCCCCCCCACCGCCTCGAACGGGCGATCGCGCGCGACCACGACCAGGGTCCAGAGCGAGAAGCCCGCGAAGAAGAGCGGGGTCCAGGGATAGCCCCAGGTGCGGTAGGCACGGGGCAGGTCCGGCTCGCGCAGCCGCAGCACCACCACGCCGACGACCGCGAGGAGCGAGAAGAGCGTGAGCGCGAAGCCGGCGTAGATCAGCACCGCCTCGAAGGCATCGGTGAGCACGAACGCCATCGCGAGGGCACCCTGCAGCAGCACCGCGCGCGCCGGGGCGCCGGTCGCGGAGCGTTCGGCGAGCGGCCGCAGGGGGGGGAGGTCGGCGGCCATTGCCTCGATCACGCGCGGTCCGGCGAGCGTCATGGCGCTGATGGTGGAGATCAGGAGCAGGGCGATCAGCGCACTCATCAGCCGGCCGCCCTCGGCGCCGAACACTCGCTCCGCCACAATCGCTCCCACCTCGAGCTGCCCGGTGAGGAAGACCAGCGGCGTGGTGCGCAGGAAGATCCAGTTGAGGGCGAGATAGAGCGCGGCCACGAGCAGGGTGCCGAGCACCAGGGCGCGCGGTACCGTGCGCTCGGCGTCGACCACCTCGCCCTGGATGTACGCCGCGGCGTTGAAGCCGGAGTAGGCGTAGGAGACAAAGATCAGCGACAGGGCGAACGAGCCGCTGGTGATCTGGTCGAATGACACAGCGGAGGGCGCGAACGAGACGGGGAGCACCGGTCCCTGGTAGATCCCGACGCTCACGAAGGCAAGGATCAGCAGCACCTTGAGGGTGGTGACGACCACCTGGAAGCGACCACCGGTCTCGGGAGCGAGCAGGTGCACGCCGGTGGCGGCCACGATCGCGAGCAAACCGAGGGTGCGGGGGGGGACGCCGAGGAGGGGGCCGGCGTAGCGGCCGAGCGCCATGCCGGCGAGTGCGATCGGGGCGGCGAAGCCGGCGACGATGGACACCCACCCAGCCACGGTGCCAAGGCCGGGATGGTAGATGCGTCCGAGGAAGCGGTATTCGCCGCCGGAGCCGCGGATCGAGGCGGCCAGTTCGCCGTAGCTGAGGGCGCCGGTGAGGGCGATCATGCCGCCAATGCCCCACGCGGCGAGCAGGGCAAAGCCGTCGGTGATCGCCTGCACCTGGAAGCCGAGGGTGGTGAAGACCCCGGTGCCGATGACGTTGGCGACAACGGTGGCGAGGGCGGCGGCGAAGCCGAGGCGACGAAAGGGAACGCTCATGGCGGTCCCGCGAAGATAACGTCCCCCTTGTGGCATGGCACCGATCGGCCTAGCGTCCCTCTCGCGGCGGGATCGCCGCACCCCCCCATCCCTCCAGGCGGACCTGCCGATGTCGCAACGCTCCTCCCAGGCGCCGCTCACCCGGCGCGACCTCCTCAAGGCGGCCGGGCTGGCCGGCGCCGTCCTGACCGCGGGCACGACCGGCGTGGCCGCGGCATCCCCCCCCCCCGCCCCGCCCGCGCGGTGCCATCAGCATGCTGGGCGTGCCATTCACGCGGCA
>JBBQQJ010000146.1:0-6536 GCA_038216165.1 Gemmatimonadales bacterium
CGCCGCATTCGACGACGCCTACACCTTCAAGTACTCGGTGCGCGATGGCACGCCGGCGGTGAAGCTCAAGGACCACGTGAGCGACGAGACGGCCCAGGTTCGCCTCGATGCGCTGATCACCACGGTGCGGACGCAGTCGCGCCGCCGCAACGCGGGGCGGGTCGGCGAAGTACACGAGGCGATGGTGGAACGTCCCGCGCGGCGCGGCGATATGATGCTCGCCCGCACGCGACGGAATCATCTGGTGCTGCTCGAGCTCCCGCCCGAGAGCATCGGGGAGTACCACCGGGTGCGTCTGACCGGAACCACCGGATCGACGTTCACCGGTGCGATCGAACGACCTGCCCTGGCGGTGCTATGATCGTCAACGTGATGGAACACCATGTGACTGAGGCGTACGAACGGCTCAAGGGACTCGTGGCGGAGTTTGTCGACTCGGCCGAGCACCGGGAGGACGTGATCGTCTATGCCCTCAACCGTCTCGCCCCCAAGTACGTCGTGACCGATGAGGGGAAGGCCGTCACCGAAGCGGCGCTTGACGCCCCGCAGCATCGCACCGCCATCGACGTCCAGGTGATCGAGGCGCTGCGGCAGGTGGCCCGGGTCCCACGCTCCAAGCGGCGTACGCCGTCCGGCGGGGGATGACGCCGCCCGCCGGCGCCATCCTCCTTGCCATCGCACTCGGGGCCGGTCTGGTGACCGGCCTTTCGCGTTTTCCGGACCCGCTGAGCGTCGCCGTCGCCGGCGTGGCGGGCGCGATCGTGCTCCGCCGCGTGATCCCGTCGGTGCTCGTGGCCGCGCTGCTCGCCGGGCTGCTGCTCGGCCAGCTCGCCGTGGACGGCCGTGCCAGGCACTGTGCGTCGGTGTTGCCGCTGGGGGAAGGCACGCTGGAACTGCGACTGATCGAGCCGGGGGTCGGTGCCGGGCGCGTGGTGGTGGCGGGGGGGCGATGCCGGGGTGTGCTGGCCGCCCGCTGGCCTCGCGGGATGGAGGTGGAGGCAGGGCGCACCGCGGTGGTGCGCGCCCGGTGGGTGCCCCGGGAGGGGCTGTTGGGGCGACCGGGCGGGACGTTGCTCATTCGCTCGGTCAGCACCGTGCATGGCACACCAGGCCGTGGGGCGCGGTGGCGTACCGCGGTGGATCGCGCCATCCGCGAGCGGTTCGGCCCCACGGCGCCGTTGGTCGACGCGCTCGTGACCGGCCGTCGCGGTGGCCTGGATGCCGCGGTGCGCGACGCCTTCGTGGGGGCGGGACTCATCCACCTGTTGGCAATCTCCGGCTTCCATGTCGGGCTGCTGGCCGGGTGGCTGCTCCTCCTCCTGCGTTTGGGGGGGGCACCGCGCGCCCTCGCCGGCATCAGCGCGGCGAGCGGGGCGGTGCTGTACGCCGGCTGGCTCGGCTGGCCGGCACCCGCCACGCGCGCCGCCGCTCTCCTCCTCGTCCTCGCCCTCTCCCGCGCGCGTCAGCGACAGGTGCGCTTCGATGCAGTGCTGGGGGCAAGCGCGATGGTGGTCCTGCTCAGCTCCCCCTGGAGTGTGGTGGACCTCGGGGCGTGGCTCTCGTTCGCTGCGGTGGCGGGAGTGGGGTGGGCTCTGACGTGGGGCGACCGCGCCCTGGGGACCGGGCTCGTCACGCGTGCGCTCGCCGCCTCGGTCGGCGCCACCGTGGCCACCGCACCGATCGCCGCGCTCACCCTCGGCCGCGTGGCCACCATCGGCATCGTGCTCAACCTGGTGGCGATCCCGGTCGTGGCCGCCGCTCTGCCTGCCGTGCTCCTGGCGCTGCTGCTCGGCCCCGTGGCGCCCGCGATGGCCGGGGCGTTCGCGGCATCGGCCACCGCCCTGCTCGCGATGCTGCAGGCGCTGGCATCTCGTGGGGCGGGGTTGCCGGGGGCCTCCGCGCCCGGTGTCGCGGGCGCCGCGGCGGCGCTGCCGTGGGCGGTGGCCCTGCTCGCGGCGCTCTGGATCACCCACCGACGCACCACACGGCAGGAGGCCGTGCGGCGGGGTGGGTGGGTGCTGGCGCTCGGGCTCTGGGTGCCGTTGCTGGCCGCGGCGGTCACCTGGCGCCCGGTTCGGGCCACGACGGGCCTCGCGTTACATTTGCTGGACGTCGGACAGGGCGACGCCACCGCGGTGCGGACGCCCGGCGGCCATTGGGTGGTGATCGATGCCGGACCGGCGGGCGCGGGACACGACGCGGGCGCGCGCGTGGTGGCACCCTATCTGGCGCGGCACGGGGTCCGGCGGATCGACCTCTTCGTGCTCTCGCATGCCCATCGCGACCACGTGGGGGGCGCCGCGGCGCTGATGGAGCAGTTCCCGGTCTCGGTGGCCCTCGATCCGGGCGAGCCGTTCGCCGAGGAGAGCTATGCCACGTGGCTCACGCGCCTCGCAACCGGTGGCACGCGCTGGCGACGGGCCGGGGCGGGTGAGCGCTGGGTCTTGGACGGCGTGGAGTTCCGGGTGGTGCACCCGGCGACGAGCTGGGCCGGTCGCGGCCGCGACCTCAACGAGGACTCGATCGTCCTCGAGGTGCGGTATGGCGCATTTGTCGCCCTGCTCACCGGGGATGCCGGTTTTCCGGCGGAATCGGTTCTGTCCGGGCGACCTGGGCCGGTGGCTGTGCTCAAGGTGGGTCACCATGGGTCCCGGCACTCCACTGGCACAGCGTTCCTGGCCGCGCGGCAGCCGCAGGCGGCCGTGATCAGTGTGGGACGCAATGGCTACGGGCATCCAGCCCCGGCCACGCTCGACCGGCTCGCCGCCGCGGGTGTCCCGGTGTGGCGCACCGATCGGGATGGCACGGTGCGGATCGAGACAGACGGCAACAGCTTCACGGTGCGGGGCGGACGTGCCGCCCGGACCTTCGACTTGAACCAAGGTGCGCCTCGTGCTCCCTCCCTCGCTGGTGACGACCCTTGAGCGGTTCATTCTCGATCAGGAACGCGAACATCCCGACGCGACGGGGGAGCTGACCAATCTCCTCTACGACATCGCGCTCGCCGCGAAGATCATCGCCTCGCAGATCCGGCGTGCCGGTCTCGTCAACATCCTCGGCACCGCGGGCTCGACCAACATCCAGGACGAGGAGCAGCAGAAGCTCGACGTCTTCGCGAACGAGACGCTGAAGAATGCGCTCAATCACACTGGGCGCGTCTGCGCGATGGCGTCCGAGGAGGACGAGTCGATCATCCCGATCCCCGAGGGGGTGGAGCCCGGCAAGTACACCGTGCTCTTCGACCCGCTCGATGGGTCGTCCAACATCGACGTGAATGCCGCCCTCGGCACGATCTTTTCGATCTACACGCGGCGCAGTGCGCACGGTCAGGGAACGCTCGAGGACGTGCTCCAGCCCGGCCACGAACAGGTCGCGGCCGGCTACGTGATCTATGGCTCGAGCGTGATGATGGTCTACGCGGTGCGCGGCGGCGGCGTCCACGGCTTCACGCTCGATCCGACGATCGGCGAGTTCCTGCTCAGTCACCCGGACATCCGCTTCAAGTCGACCGGCAAGTACTACAGCGTCAACGAGTCCAACTTCAGCCGCTGGTCGATCGGCGTGCAGCGTGCCGTGCGCGGTTTTCATGGCGACGATCCGGGCCGGCTCAAGGGGAAGAACTCGCGCTACATCGGGGCCCTGGTGGCCGACTTCCATCGCAACCTGATTGCCGGCGGCATCTTCATGTATCCCGGCGACACCAAGAACCCCCGCGGCAAGCTGCGCCTGCTCTACGAATGCGCCCCGATGGCGTTCCTTGCCGAGGCGGCCGGAGGCGCGGCCACCGATGGCGTGACCCGCATCCTGGATATCGTGCCGACGGCGCTGCACCAGCGGGTGCCGTTCGTCATCGGCGGCTGCGACGATGTCGAGTACGTGCGCACCGTCCTCCGCGAAGCCGGCGAGGGCCCGTGAGCGACACGCCACTCCGCGTGGAGGCGCCGGTCGTGGCGCATCCCGCCGACTGGACTCGCGACCCGACCGATGCGCTCGGCGAGCCCGGGGCGTTCCCGTTCACGCGCGGTGTCTATCCGGAGATGTACACGAAACGGCCGTGGACCATGCGGCAGTACGCCGGCTTTGGTACGGCGGAGGCGACCAACGCGCGCTTCCGCGCACTGCTCACCGCGGGCCAGACCGGGCTGAGCACCGCCTTCGACCTGCCCACCCAGATGGGCTATGACTCCGACCACGCCATGGCGGCCGGCGAGGTCGGACGGGTCGGCGTGGCGATTGATACCGTGGACGATCTCGCCACGCTCTTCCGGGAGATCCCGCTCGACCGGGTCAGCACCTCGATGACAATCAACGCCACCGCCGCGATCCTGCTGGCGATGTACGTCGTGGTCGGCGAGGAGCAGGGGGTGGCGCGGCAACAACTCAGTGGCACCATCCAGAACGACATTCTCAAGGAGTACATCGCCCGGGGCACCTACATCTACCCGGCGGAGCCGTCGCTGCGCCTGATCACCGACATCCTGCGCTTCATCGCCGACGAGGGGATGGGGTTCAACCCGATCTCCATCAGCGGCTACCACATGCGCGAGGCCGGGGCCACCGCGGTGCAGGAGGTCGCCTTCACGCTGGCCAACGCGCTGGAGTACGTGGCGCGCGGGATCGCCGCCGGCGTGCCGCTGGCCGCGTTCGGGCCGCGGCTCTCCTTCTTCTTTGCCGCCCACAACGACCTCTTCGAGGAGGCCGCGAAGTTTCGCGCGGCGCGCCGGCTCTACGCCACGCTGCTGCGCGAGCGCTTCGGCGCCGATGACACCAGCGCGCGGCTGCGCTTTCACACCCAGACCGGCGGCGTCACGCTCCAGGCCCAGCAGCCGCTCAACAACGTCGTGCGCGTGACCGTGCAGGCGCTCGCTGCCACCCTGGGTGGCACGCAGTCGCTCCACACCAACGCCTATGACGAGGCACTCGCCCTCCCCTCGGAGGCGTCCGCCACACTCGCGCTGCGGACCCAGCAGATCCTGGCGCACGAGAGTGGCATCACCCGGACCGTCGACCCGCTCGCCGGGAGCTGGTACGTCGAGGCGCTGACCGATCGGATCGAGGCGGAGGCCCGGGCGCTGATCGAGCGGGTGGACGCCATGGGCGGCGCCGCCGCGGCCGTCGAGGCCGGCTGGTTTCAACGGGAGATCGCCGACAGCGCCTGGGCGTGGCAGCAGGCGGTGGAGGGAGGAACCATCGGTGTCGTCGGCGTCAACCGGTTCGCGGATGATTCCCCCCCCCCGATCATGGAGGCCCCGGACTTCGCCGCACTCGAGCTCGCGCAAATCGGGGGCCTCCGCGCGGCGCGCGGCGCCCGCGATACCGCGGTCGTCGCGCGGACCCTCGCCGACGTCCGCGCGGCGGCCGGCGGGACCACCCCGATGATGGGGCCGATCATCGCTGCCGTACGCGCCCGGGCCACCCTCGGCGAGATCAGTGATGTCCTGCGAGAGGCCTGGGGCGTCTACCGGGGCGGCGGGGCGTGAGCGGGCCGATCTATCGCTCACTCGTTGTGTCGCGCCACGCCCGGGTGGGCCTCGTGGGCGATCCGGCCACGGCCACCGAGGCCTGGCTGATCCTTCACGGCTATGGCATGCTCGCGCAGGGGATCCTCCACTGGTTCCGCGCCGCGGAGCGTCCTGGCCGCCTGCTGGTGGCGCCCGAGGGTCTCTCCCGGTTCTACCAGGAACACAACGGCCTGCGGACTGTCGGCGCCTCGTGGATGACGCGCGAGGACCGAGCCCATGAGCTCCGCGACCAGCAGGACTACCTCGACCGCGTCGTGCGGGAGTTCGTCGGCGACATCCCCCGCCTCGAGGTCCATGGCTTCTCCCAGGGCGCCGCCGCCGCCGCCCGCTGGGTGGTACGGGAACCCCACCCCGTTGCACGGCTGGTCTGTTGGGGCGGGACCCTGCCCGAGGAACTCGACCTCGCCGCGCTCGGCGCCGCGGTGGCCCCGGAACCGATCCACTTCGTGGTCGGCGATCGCGATGCGTGGGTGGCCCCCACCGCCGTCGCCGCCGATGTCGAGCGGGCGCGCGCCGCGGGCGCGGCGGTGGTCCTGCACCGGTTCGCGGGCGGTCATCGGATCGACAACGGGGTCCTCGTCACCCTGGACGGCACGCCTGGACCGATTTGACCCAACCGGGAGGGCGGGGCAGGTTGAGGGGGGGTGGCCGGTCGCCTATCTTTCCAAGTTGCTTTGGGTTAGGTCATCGGACGGGAGCCATGCCGACTTACGAGTACGTCTGTGCCGAAGGGCACGCCTTCGAGAAGATCCAGAAGATGTCCGACCGTGCGCTGCGCAAGTGCACGGTCTGCGGCGCACGCGCCGAGCGAAAGGTGTCGGGCGGAGCGGGGCTGATCTTCAAGGGGAGCGGATTCTACATCACGGACTACGGCAAGGACGGCAAGGGCGCCCGCAAGGACCCGGCAGGCGACGCCGCGGCGCCAGCCGCCGCGGAGACCCCCCCCCCCGCCACCCCCCAGGCCCACGCCCCCCCCCCCCCCCCCCCGCCCGCCCAGAAGGCCGCGCCCAAGAA
>JBBQQJ010000147.1:0-6522 GCA_038216165.1 Gemmatimonadales bacterium
GTCCACGCCCTGATCGCCGATCTCGCCGCGATCCCCGAGGCCAAGCGTACAGCAGTGCGCAACAACGGTGGCGGGCATGCCAATCACACCCTCTTCTGGGAAGTGATGGCCCCGGGCGGTGCCTCCGCCCCCGAGGGCGCGCTGGCGAAGGCGATCGACGCTGCCTTCGGTGGGTACGATGCCTTCACGGAGAAGTTTGCCAAGGCCGGTGCCACCCGGTTCGGCTCGGGGTGGGCCTGGCTCAGCGTCGGCACCGACGGCAAGTTGCTCGTCGAGAGCACGCCCAACCAGGACTCGCCGGTGATGGAAGGGCGCACGCCCCTTCTCGGCTGCGACGTCTGGGAGCATGCCTACTACCTGAAGTACCAGAATCGTCGGCCCGATTATCTCGCCGCGTGGTGGCACGTGGTGAACTGGACCGATGTCGCCCGCCGCTTCACCGCGGCCGCTGCCTGACCTTCGTGGAGCACCTCGCACCGATGCCACTTCCCCCTGTCGGCACTGCCGCACCGAATTTCACGCTCCCCTCGACGGGTGGGTCCGACGTGACCCTCTCGTCGTTTCGGGGGACGCACCATGTCCTGCTGGCCTTCTTCCCGCTGGCATTCACGAGCACCTGCACCGCACAGATGTGCGAGTTCTCCACCGACTACGCCGCGTTCCAGGCCACCGACACCGTGGTCCTCCCGATCAGTGTCGATTCTGTGCCGACGCTGCGGGCGTTCAAGACCCAGGAGCGGATGACGCTCGATCTGCTCAGCGACTTCCATCGCACGATCAGTCGGTCATTCGGCACGTTGCTCGAGGCACACAACTTCGCGACCCGGGCCTATATCGTGGTCGACAAGGTCGGCGTCGTGCGCTGGGCCCACGCCGAGGCGAACCCGTCAGAGAAGCGAGCCAACGCCGAATTGCTCCGGCAGCTCGCGGCGCTCGGCTGACCCTGTGGGATGCCCTCCTCGTGACCCGCTTCGCTTCCTGACGCCGAGTCGCTTCCCCACCATCCTTGTGTTCCTCAGCCTGCTCGCCGCATCGGGCTGCCGGCTCGAGGTGCGCAACCTTGCCGGTGCCGGCGGGCGGGGGGGGGCCGGCGATGTCGAGGCGGCCGTGCGCCGGGTGTATGGTGCGCTCGCGACCGCGGACACGGCTGCGCTCGATGCCGCGGCGCTCCCTGCCGCGACGGTGGCGCTCGCCGGAGCGGCGGAGGGGTTCATGGTGCCGTTGCACGCGTTCTGGGAGACCACGGGCGCACGCGCGGGCCAGGCAGACGTGCGCATCGTGCGGGCAGATGTTCGCCCGGACGACGGCCTCGCGACGGCACGCGTGGTGGTGGCCATGCGCCCGCCGGGGGCCCTGATCGAGAGCGAGGCGAGCGACGTGCTGACCTTTGTGCACCGAGACGGTGGCTGGCAGCTCGCCCACGCCGCCCTTGGCGCCTGGCATGGGCGGCCCGCGCCGTGAGCACTGGGTTGCGCCCGCCACCGCTCGCGATTGTCGCGGGCGCCGCCAAGGCGCTGGCCGGCGGCGGGCCCGAGGCCGCCCGGCTGACGGCCCTCTGCGACCACCTCCGGCGTGCCCTCCCGGCGCGCGAGGTGCGGCTCGTGCGGGGGCAGCGCCGCCGTGATCTCCTCGCGGCGGGTGAGGCCGGCCCCGGTGCCCTCGGATGCGTGGTGGATGTCACCTGGAACGACGGGCGCCATGCCACCCTCGAGGCGCTGGACACCGACCGGGCACCGGCGGAGCTGCGGCCGATTCTCGAGACCGTCGCTGCGCTCCTGAGCGCCGCCTTCTCGGGGTCCATGGGCGAGCAGGACCTTCCCCACATCGAGCGCCGGCTCCATCGCCTGACGATCGACTCCCTCCCGATTGGCCTCTACGTGATCGACCGGGAGTACCGCATCGTGCTCTGGAACCGGAAGCGCGAGACCGGGACCCAAGGCCTGCGCCGCGAGGAGGTGTTGGGGCGAACGATCTTCGAGGTCCTGCACCGCCAGCCCGGTGAGCTGCTTCGGCAGGAACTCGTGCGGGTCTTCGCGGGGGGCGAGGTGCTCGAGAGCGAGCAGGAGGTCGATGCCGGGGGCGAGCCGCGCACCTACCGGACCACGCGATTGCCGATGCGCGTCGACGGCGAGACGATCTCCCACGTGATCACCATCGGGGAAGACCTGACCGAGACGCGGGCGATCCAGCGGGCGATGCACCAGACCGAGAAACTCGCCGCGGTGGGCCAGCTCGCCGCCGGCGTGATGCACGAGATCAACAACCCGCTGGCCACCATCGGCGCCTGCGTCGCGGCCATTGCCCCGCGGCTCGGACCGGGGGCGGATCCCACGGTGCACGAGTATCTCGACATCATCGAGAGCGAGGTCGGCCGGGCGACGCACATCGTCGAGGGCCTGCTCGATTTCTCGCGCGCCGAACGCGCCGGCAGCGCGCCCGCGCCGGCCGATCTGAATGCGCTGCTCGAGCGGACGCTGTACCTGCTGCAGCACCACCAGCGGTTCCGCCGTCTCGCCGTGGTCCGCGACTTCCATCCCTCGCTGCCGCCCGTGGTGGGCAACGACGAACGCCTCATCCAGGCCGCCATGGCGATCCTCCTCAATGCCGCTGATGCCACCGGTGGCCGCGGGACCGTGACGGTGACTACGCGTGTGGAGGGGCCGTGGGTCGTGGCCGAACTGACCGACGACGGCCCTGGCATCCCACCCGACGTCCTGCCCAAGATCTTCGAGCCCTTCTACACCACCAAGGGCCCGACGCGCGGCACCGGACTCGGGCTGGCGATCTGCTACGGGATCATCGCCGACCACCACGGCCGACTCGACGTCCGCAGTGAGCCGGGTCGCACCACCTTCCGGATCGCGCTGCCGCCGGCCCGGCGCGAGGAGGGGGTGGCGTGAAGCTGCTCGTCGTCGAGGATGACCGCACCGTCGGCCAGTACATCAAGCGCGGGCTCGAGGAGGCGCAGTACATCGCCGACTGGGTCGCGGATGGCAGCGAGGCGCTCCAACTGATCGGAGCGGCCAGTTACGACCTGATCCTGCTCGACCTGCGCCTTCCGGGGATGACCGGACTGGACGTCCTCCGCACGGTGCGCGACCGCGGACACGCCATGCCAGTGCTGGTGCTCACGGCCCAGGACAGCGTCGAGTTCAAGGTGGACGCCTTGCGCGCGGGCGCGGACGACTACGTGACCAAGCCATTCGCGTTCGAGGAACTGCTGGCCCGGATCGAGGCGCTCTCGCGCCGCCCGCGGCAGCTCTCGTCCCGGACGCTGGTGGTCGACGACCTCGAGCTCGACCTCGACGCCCGCGAGGTGCGCCGCGGCGACCAGATGATCGAGCTCACGCCCAAGGAATACACCGTGCTCGAGTACCTGATGCGCCATCACGGCCGCGTCATGTCCCGCACCCTGATCACCGAGTATGCCTGGGACTACCATTTCGACCCCGGGACCAACATCGTCGACGTGGTGATCAACCGCTTGCGGAAGAAGGTCGATGCCGGCTTCCCGAAGAAGCTGGTGCACACCGTGCGCGGCGTCGGGTACGTCGTGAAGGGCTGACGTGTACAGCATCCGCCGGCGGCTGACGATCTCCTACTCGCTCGCCCTCACGGCCACGGTGGGGACCTTCGCCGCCGCGCTTTACCTCGACCGGCGCGCCTCAGCCAATCGCGAGCAGGAGGAACAGGTCACCGCCCGGCTCAACGTCGAGGCCTCGTTCGGGCGGCGCGTGCTGCAGGAGCAGTACCGCACCACGCAGAACCTCGTCGCGCGGATCCCCACCATCGGCGCGGACGGCCCCACGTTGGGCCTCCAGCGCGACGTCGGCAACTACTTCGAGGGGATCCGCGACGTCTTCGCGATCGCCGACGGCCAGGGGCGCCTCCTTTATTCCTCCGGGCTGGTGCGCGAGTTGCCCCCGGCGGCCACCACCCGCATCCGGCAGGCGCTCACCCGGCAACCGATCGAGCGCCGCGCGGGGCGCATGACCTTGGTGCCCGGCGAGGAGCCGTTCCGCTACGTCATTGAACCGGTGCCAGGGGTCGGCGACGGTCCGGCGACCCCACAGACGTGGGTGCTGATCGTGGCTGCGCGGCCGGAGGGCACCCCCTACGGCCCGCCGCAGCTCCTGATGTCGATGCTGCTCGTTGCCCCGCTGATCCTGGTCGCCTCCTCCCTGCTGGGCTACTGGCTGGCGGGCCGCTCGCTCGAGCCGGTGGACGACATGATCGCCGAGCTCGAGGCAGTGCAGGATGGCCGCTCGCTGCACCGGCGGATCGCGGTGCCGCCAGGCGGCGATGAGATCTCCCGGCTGGCGACGACCCTCAACGCCATGCTGGTCCGCGTGGAACAGTCGTTCACCTCGCTGCGCCGCTTCACGGCCGACGCCTCGCATGAGCTGAAGACCCCGTTGATGGTACTGCGCGCCGGTGTGGAACGCTCGCTCACGCACCCCGAGACCCCACCCGACCTGGTGCATGCCCTCGACGAGGCCCTCCGCCAGATCAACCAGATGACGGAGCTCGTCACGAACCTCCTGACGCTGGCCCGGGCCGATGAGGGGCGTGCCTCCCTCGTGACGGCCAACGCCGACCTGCGGCACTTCGTGGTGGAAGTCGCCGAGACGGCGGAGCTGCTCGGGGCTGAACATGGGGTGACGGTGCACACCACGCTGCCGGATCGCGCGGTGGTGGCCGCGGTGGAGACCGGGCGAATTCGCCAGTTGCTCCTCAACCTCATCACGAATGCCGTCAAATACACGCCGGACGGCGGCACCGTGGAGCTCTCCCTGGAGGCCGAGGACGGCGAAGCGATCATGATGGTCCGCGACAGCGGGATCGGGATCGCCCCCGGCGACCTCGAGCATGTCTTCGACCGGTTCTGGCGGGCCGATCAGGCGCGCTCGCGCACCGGTGACCGCCCCGGCGTCGGGTTGGGTCTCGCCATTGCGAAGTGGATCGTGGAGGCCCACGATGGGACCATCGCCATCCAGAGCCGCCCTGGCCGGGGGACCACCGTGCGGGTGGTGCTCCCGATGACGACCAAGGCGGGCGTCGCCTGATCCGGTTACCTCATCCGATTGTCATCGAACTGTCATTCCGGGGTGAGCTTCGCGCGATCTCGCCCTGCCAGATTCCCGTTCACATTGCAGGTGCCCTCCCACAGGAGGCTGGACCGTGTTCGAAAACCTGATCGAATCCAAGCCGAAGAAGGAACGCACCATCGGGCAGACGATCCTGTCCGTGGTCGTCCACGCGGCGCTCATCGTGGGGGCCATCAAGGCCACCCAGGGTGCAGCGGGGATCGTCCAGGAGAAGATTGCCGCCCAGGCAGACTTCGTCCTGAACGAGCCGCCGCCCCCGCCGCCCCCGCCGCCCGACCAGCCGCAGCCGACGGTGGTGGCCACCAATCCCCCCCCGCAGGGCTTCCAGACAATCATGCCGCCCCGGGACCTCCCCACGGAGATCCCGCCGGTGAACCTCAACGAGAAGTTCGACGCGCGCGACTTCTCGGGGCGGGGCGTCGAGGGCGGCGTGGCCAAGGGTATCGTCGGCGGCACCGGCCCCGTGATCACGGACAACATCGTCGGATCCGAGTCGTTCACCGTCGACCAGGTCGACGACCCGGCCACGGTGATCGGTGGCACGATGCCCGCCTACCCGGACGTCATGAAGAGCGTCGGGATCGAGGGCGTGGTGCGGCTGCGATTCGTCGTCGGCGTCAACGGCCGGGTCGAGTCCAACACGATCCAGGTCGTCAGCAGCTCGAACAAGGCGTTCGAGGCGGCGGCGGTCAACGGCATCCAGAAGGTGATTTTCAAGCCGGCCAAGATGCGCGGACAGGCCGTCCGCCAGCTGGTCGAGCAAAACATCAAGTTCTCGCTGAGCTCCTGACGCAGGCCGACCGCGGCGACGCGGTCGGGACACTCCACCACGGAAGGGTCACACTCCGATGAATACCGATCTGCTGCACCTCTGGGAACAGTCCGGCGCCTTCGCCAAGTTCATCATCATCGTCCTGGCGATCATGTCCGTCTACTCGCTCACGATCGCCTTGCAGAAGATGATCAAGATCAAGAAGAGTGAGTCGGCGACCCGCAAGTTCGCCCCGCTATTCTCGCGGGCGATTCAAGAGGAGAACCTCGACCAGGCGATCGCCCTGGCCGAGAAGAACAAGGATTCGCACGTCTCGCGCGTGCTCGGGGGCGCCCTCACCGAGGTGAAGCCGCTGCTGCGGGACCGCGCCACCATCACCGCCGCCGACATCAACTCGGCCGAGCGCGCGGTGGAGCGCCAGATGATGATCGTCCTCGCGGAGTTCAAGCGCGGCTCGGGCGTGCTGGGCACGGTCGGCGCCACGGCGCCGTTCGTCGGCCTCCTCGGCACCACGATCGGCATCGTGAACTCATTCCAGGCGATGTCCATGGGCGGGGCCGGCGGCGCGGCCGGCCTCTCCGGCATCATGGCCGGTATCGCCGAGGCACTGATCGCCACGGCCTTCGGCCTGATCGTCGCGAT
>JBBQQJ010000148.1:0-6505 GCA_038216165.1 Gemmatimonadales bacterium
GAGCAGGGCCGCCGCGCCACGCTGAACGCCGGCCACACGGTGGCTCATGCGCTGGAACACGCCCACGGGCTCGCCCTGCCCCACGGCGAGGCGGTCGCGATCGGCCTCGTGCTGGAGGCGCGCGCCGGGGAACGAATGGGATGCACCGCCCCGGGCACCGCCGACCGACTCGCCACGCTGCTCGCCGCGTGCGGCCTGCCGACATCCCCCCCCCACGGCACCGACATCGCCGCCGCCCACGCGGCCCTAGCCCGCGACAAGAAAAACCGCGGTCCCGTGGTCCGTGCCGCACTCCTGGCCCGAATCGGCACCATGGCACGCGACGGTGCCGCCTGGACGGTCGCGGTCGACCCCGCCGAGCTTCTCGGCTAGGCCCCGGGCCCGACTTCTCCACGTCGGCGCGGCACGCCCCGGTCCACAACTCCAAGCCAATACAGCAGTTCGACCATCCATCCACATCACGTGGACAACGCCGGTGTGGACGAGGTGCACAAACAGGCCATCTTGTTGTGGCGCAAGCTGTTGCAATGTAGACAGTTAGACCCTCTTGACACCCGCCAAACCCGCCCCATCTTGCGACTGATCCCCGCGATCTCTTCCGGAACAATCCAGCCAACGAGTGGGCCATGCCCCGTCGTCCCCGTCGTGCGCCCGAGCGCACGCGCCCGTCGGTCACCACTGTCGCCGCCGAGTCGTTCGAGCAGTACCTCAGCGACATCAAGGACCTCCCGATGATCACCGACATCGAGGAGGAACGGGCACTGGCCCGCCAGGCGCGGGAAGGCGATCCGATCGCGGCGGAGCAACTGGTGACAGCGAACCTGCGGTTTGTGATCGCCTTCGTGAAGCGATACCAAGGGCACGGCCTGGAGCTCGGCGACCTGGTGGCGATCGGCAACGAGGGACTCTGGCGGGCGGTGCGGAAGTTCGATCCCGAACGGGGAGTGAAGTTCATCTCCTATGCGGTATGGTGGGTGCGCCAGGCGGTCCTCAAGGCCCTCGCCGAGCAGACCCGTTCCGTCCGCTTCCCGCTCAATCAAAACACTGCCGCTGTCCGCTTCGCCCGCGCCCAGGGGCTTCTCGCCCAGGAACTCGGCCGCACCCCCACCGATGCCGAACTCGCCACCGCCCTCCAGCAGCCCGTGGAGGAGGTCCGCGCCGCCCGTCGGCTCTTCGTGAGCGAGGTCTCGCTTGACGCGCCCATCGAGAACGGTGACGCCCGCTCCGCCACGTTGGGGGAGCGTCTCGCGCTGTCCGACGGCAACGACATCGAAACGCGGGCCGACGAGATCCTCCGCCGGGAATTCATTGATCGGCTCTTCCGTCGCTATCTCACCCCGCGGGAGCGCCGGATCCTGTCGCTCTACTATGGCCTCAACCCCGACGAGGACGCCCTCACCCTTGAAGAGATCGGGGTCGCGCTCGGCGTCACCCGCGAGCGCATCCGCCAACTGCGGGAGCGCGCCTTCGCGAAATTACGCGGCTGTCCGGAGGTGCAACACCTCGGGGGCTTCCAAGCCGCTTAAGATTCGGGGATGGCCATCCGCCTCCCACTCTTCCCGATCGATGTGGTGCTCTTCCCGGGCATCCAGCTGCCGCTGCACATCTTTGAGCCGCGCTACCGCGCCCTCCTCGCCGACGTGACCGCGGCAGAGGGGCGCTTCGGCATCCTGCCCGGCGGCCCCGACGGCGCTCCACCGGCCAGCGGCACGATCGGGACGGTGGCGCGCGTGGTGGCGGCACAGCCGATGCCGGATGGTCGGAGCACCGTCCTGGTAGTCGGCGAGGAGCGCTTCATCCTCCGCGGCATCGTCGACGGCGCGACGCCCTACCTCACCGGCCGCCTCGAGCCGTTCAGCGACGCCGAGGGCGCACAGGAGCTCCCGAGCGACCTGGTCTGGGCCCTCCGGCTCCTGGGCGAACGCTGTCGTGTAGCCATGCGCGTGTTGTCGGACCTCGAGAACGACACCCCATGGAGCGAGGCCGCCGAGCCGCTCACCTTCGAGATCGCCGCCACGATCCCGTGGCCCACCACCGACGCGCGCCCGCTCCTCGCGATGCGCTCCGCCGCCGAGCGCGCGACCTACCTGTTGCAGCTGCTGCCGCGCCTCGTGCCCGAGCTGGAAGAGCGCGCCGCTGTCCATCGGCGCGCCGGCTCGAATGGGCACGGCCCGCACGGCGCCACCCTGCCGGACGCGCCATGAGCGACCCCATCCTCGCGCGTGTCCAGCCAATCGTCGGCACGGACGGGGTGCGGCGCGGTCCCGACGGCCTCCTGCGCGTGGTGCCCCCCCGGTTCGACGCCGTGGCGGGGCTGCTCGGCCTCGCCCACGATGAGGGGTGGCGCGTCGCGGTGATTGGGGGGGGGACATGGGCCACAGATCTGCCCCCCGCCGACCTTGTCCTCTCCCTCCGCGGCCTGGACGAGATCCGCTGGGACGCGGCCGCGCCGGACATCCTCACCGTGGGGGCCGGGGTACCGCTCGAGGCCGCCCGCCGCGCAGCCCTCGAGCAGGGGGCGTGGGTGCCGCTCGACCCCCCAGGGCGGCCGGATCGCACCATGGGGTCGGTGCTCGCCACGGCCACGGCCGGGCCCCTGCGCCACAGACACGGCGGCGTGCGCGAGCAGGTCACCGCGCTGAGCGTGGTCTCGGGCGATGGGCGGGTCGCCCACAGCAGCGCAGAGGCTGATCCCGAGCTTGTGCGGCTGCACCTCGGGGCCTTCGGCGGGTTCGGCGCGATCGTGGGCGGCAGCATCCGGTTGGCCCCGCTGCCACGGACCGACATCACCTGGATCGCCACGGCCGATCGCGACCGGCTGACCGCCACCGCGCGTCTCCTGGCGAGCCACCGCGTCGACGCCGCCGCGATGGAGCTGTTCTCGCCGGCCCTCGCCACCGACGGTGACTGGGTCCTCGCGGTTCGCCTCGTCGGCAGCCGTGAGGCGGTGCGCACCGAGGCCGACCGGGTCGTGGCCGTCGGTGAGCTCGACTGGCACGAGCTCCCCCCGGAGCGACACGTGTTGCTCTGGAACAGCACCGCTCGCGCCATCACCAGTGCCCCCGTCACACTCCGCCTCGGGGTGCTGCCGGAAGGCGTCGACGAAGCGATCGATCTCGTCATCGCCCGCCTCGGCGAGGCGATGTTGAGCGCCGGCCCCGCCTCAGGTGGATTGCGCTGGAGCGGCGACGCCGGCGCCGACATCCTGCGCGAGTTGCGCGGGGCGCTGGCCGCTCGCGAGATCCCGCTCACCCTCGAGCGGGCTCCCGCGACTCTTGCCCGGGCCGTCGGGATCCTGGGGGCCTACCGCGAGGGCGGCAGCGGTGCCGTCGATCCACTTCGCGCCACGCATGACCCCCGGCACGTCTTCGCCACGCCACTCGAGCTGGAATCGCATCCATGACCACGCCCAGAGGCGTCTGCTTCGACTTCAACGGGGTCATCGTCGACGACGAGCGGCACCACTGCGCCTCGCTGATCGACACCCTCGCGCTCGAGGCGATCACACTTGACCCGGCCACCTACTATCGTGACTACCTCGGCTACGACGATCGCGGCTGCTTCCAGCATGCCTGGCACGCGGCCGGTCGCGCACTCGCGCCCGAGGAGCTCGATCGCCTCATCCGCGCCAAGGGCGAGCGCTATCGCGCCCTCATCGAGGCCGACCTCACGCTGGTGCCGGGGGTGGGCGGCTTCATCCGGGCACTCGATGCCGCCGGCATTCGGCTCGTCGTGGTCTCCGCGGCCCGGCGCTGGGAGATCGAGCACGTGCTGGGCGTGGCGGGGCTCTGCGACGCCTTCGCCGGGATCATCGCGGCCGAGGACGTGGCGGTGACCAAACCCGATCCCGAGGGGTACCTGAAGGGACTCGCCCATCTCGAGCTGCCCGCGGTGCAGTGCGTGGTGGTGGAGGACTCCCTCCCGGGGATGCGCGCCGGACGCGCGGCGGGCATGCGGGTGGCCATGGTCACCACCTCCCACAGTGCCGACGAATTGCGGCCAGCGGAACCGGACGCGTTGTGGGAGCATTTCATCGGACGAACCCCGGAGGAACTGCCTTGGTCCATCACCTGACCCTCCCCACGGATGCCCTCGACTCGCTGCAAGGCGACGCCACAGCAATCCCTGTCTCCGACGTGGTGATCGACCTCGCCGGCAGCGGGGTGATCACCTGCCTGCAAGGGATCCTCACCAACGACATCGTGCAGGCAGGACCGACGGGGCTGGTGTGGGGGGCCGTGCTCACACCCAAGGGAATGATCATCACCGACCTCTGGGTGGCACGTCGCGGTGACAACGCCACGCTCATCGTCCCCGAGACCGGTGTGGCAGCGCTGACCTCGTTGCTGGCGCGGTCATTTCCCCCGCGGCTGGCCAAGGCCACCCTGCGCAGCGACCTTGCCGTCGCGTGGATCACCGGCCCGGCCGCCACCGCGCCGATCGTGGATGTCGAACAGCTCACGCCGAATGGCCCTGCCCCCTTTGCCCGACTCGCGATCGGCCCGGCAGATGCTGTGCTGCCCCACTTGGTGGCGGCCGGGCTCTCGATGGCCGGGGCCGAGCGGGCCGATGCCCTCCGGCTCCTCGGCGGCTGGCCCACACTCGGGCGCGAGGTGGACGACAAGACCTTGCCGCAGGAGGTCCGCTTCGACGAACTGGGCGGTGTCCGCTACGACAAGGGGTGTTACGTCGGCCAGGAGACCGTGGCGCGGCTCCACTTCCGCGGCCACGCCAACCGCACGTTGCGAGGGGTCCGGGGCGACGGCCCGTTGCCGCTGCAGTTCGAGATCACAGCCGGTGAGGGTGGCCGCGAGCTGGGCACGGTGAGCACCGTCGCGACGGTCCCGGGCGGCTGGATCGGGATGGGTCGTATCCGGCGGGAGGCCGAGACCGGCTCGGCCGTGATGGTCGGTGGGCAACCCGCGACCGTCGTCGGGCTCCCTTTTGGTGAACTGGGGTAGAGGAAGGACGACGAGCAGCAACTCCCGTGCACCGTGCACCGTTCACCGTTCACCGAAAGCTCCACATGTCAGCCGTTCTCCCCGCCACCCTCGCCGAACTGCAGGCCTCTCCTTGGGCCGCAGCCCCCTTGCGGGGCCGCTCGGTGCGCGACGAGATCCGGACCAATCTGCTGGCACGTCTGCGGGAGGGCGGGCCGCTCTTCCCGGGGATTGTGGGATTTGATGACACGATCATCCCCCAGCTCGTCAATGCGCTGCTTGCGCGGCATGATTTCATCCTGCTGGGCACCCGCGGGCAGGCCAAGACCCGCCTCCTCCGGGCGTTGGTGCAGTTCCTCGATCCGGTCGTGCCGGTCATCGCCGGCAGCGAGGTCAATGACGATCCGTTCCACCCCATCTCGCGGTTCGGGCGCGAGCAGATCGCGACCCTCGGTGAGGCGACCCCGATCGGCTGGTGGAAGCGGGACGACCGGTACATCGAGAAGCTCGCCACGCCAGACGTCACCATCGCGGACATCATCGGCGACCTCGACCCGATCAAGGCCGCGAGGGGGGGGCACCTGCTCGGTGACGAATTGACGATGCACTTCGGGCTCCTCCCGCGCGCCAATCGCGGCATCTTCGCCCTCAACGAACTGCCCGACCTCTCGGGCAAGATCCAGGTCGGCCTCTTCAACGTGATGCAGGAGGGCGACGTCCAGATCAAGGGCTATCCGGTGCGTCTCTCGCTGGATGTGATCCTGGCGTTCACCGCCAATCCCGAGGACTACACCGCGCGCGGCAAGATCATCACGCCCCTGAAGGACCGGATCGGCTCGGAGATCCGCACGCACTACCCGCGGAGCGTGGACGCGGGGGTCGCGATCACGCGACAGGAGGCGTGGGTGCAGCGCGATGGTACCGCGGTCCGGATTCCCGATCTCCTTGTGGAACTGGTGGAGCGGGTCGCTTTTGAGGCCCGCGTCGACGCCCGCATCGACAAGCGGGCGGGTGTGAGCCAGCGGCTGCCGATTTCGCTCCTGGAAGTGGTGGCGAGCAACGCCGAGCGGCGCACCCTCGCCAACGGCGAGCCCGAGGCGGTGGCCCGCGTCGAGGACGTGCATGCCGGCCTTCCCGCGATCACCGGCAAGCTGGAGCTGGAGTACGAGGGCGAGCTGCAGGGCGGCGATACCGTGGCCCGCGAGCTGATCCGCCGGGCCGCGGCCGCCACCTTCGAGGATCGCGCGGGCGACGCGGATGTTGATCCGATCGTGCAATGGTTCGATGAGGGGGGGGCACTCAAGGTCGGCCTCGAGGAGCGCACCGAGACCTGCTGGCGCGGCTTCGGCCTGGTCCCGGGGCTCCACGACCTGGTGCACGAATGGGAGCTCGCCACCCCCGACGACCAGGCCGGCACTGTCACCGCCTGCGAACTCGTGCTCGAGGCGCTGGTGGCCCGGCAGCGGATCTCCCGCACCGATGACCACGGATTTCAGCGGCTGCGGCCGAGTCGGCGCCGGGACTCATAGCATCCCCCCGGCGGTGTCAACCGCCGGGGGGGGGGC
>JBBQQJ010000149.1:0-6429 GCA_038216165.1 Gemmatimonadales bacterium
CGCGCCGGATGGCATCGCCGAGGGACTTGCCCGGCGCCAGCAGGTGCGCCTGGCCGGCATACTCCTCGAGCGTCCGCGGTCGCATCCGGGCCGCGAGTGGCTCGGGGGGGGCAAAGAGGGACTCCGTCATCGGTGCCCTGCCGCCACCTCCAGGAGTCGATCGCGCTGGTTGAGCGGCGGATCGTCGAGCACGCGCGCGAGGAGGCCGTCGAGCAGCGCCCCGAGCGCGGGCCCTGGCGTGGCCAGCCCCGCCGCGATGAGGTCGTTGCCGGTCACCGCGAGCTCCGTCCGGCTGGTGGCCTCGCCGCGGGCCCGCACCGCGGCCAGCTCCGTGGTCCAGGCATCGGCATCCTCGCCGTGCCACCCGGCGAGGACGGCCAGGTCATCGGCGGCCCCGCCCACCTCGGCCATCCACCGGCGCACCGCGCGCGGGGTGGCATCGTGCGGGCGGGTCGGGCCACGATCGATCGATCGTCCCCGGGTGATCTCGGCGCCGCTGCACTTGAGGCGCCGCAGGTGCGGCTCCACGGGCGCGCGCCAGCGCGCGAGGAGGAGCAGCGGGTCCGCCGCGCGCGTGGGCAGGACGGTGCCCGTGAGAGGGGGGGACGCGGACCCCGCAGGCAGCCAGATCGCCGCGACGCCGCTGGCCTCCCAGAGCGCCCACAGCGCGGCCGGATCCCGCGCCGTGCGCATCCCCTTCCACCACTCCTCTCGCACCCGCTCGGCACTGAGATGACCCGTGTCGGCCCCCTGGGCCACGGCGGCCGACCAGGTCTCGGGATCGATGGTGAAGCCGAACCGGGCGGCGAAGCGCAGGGCGCGCAGGATCCGCAGACGGTCCTCGCGGAAGCGCGTCGCGGCATCGCCCACGGCGCGCACCAGCCCGCGTGCGAGGTCCGCGCGGCCGCCGAACGGGTCACACCAGACGCGCCGTTCCGGATGCCACGCGATCGCGTTGATGGTGAAGTCGCGCCGGGCCAGGTCCTCCTCGAGCGACACCCCGAAGGCCACGGTGGCGTGCCGGCCATCGGTCTGCACGTCGGCGCGGAAGGTGGTCACCTCGTGGAGGACGCCGCCGGCATCCAGCACGCCGACCGTCCCGTGCTCGATCCCGACCGCAATGGTGCGCCGGAAGAGGCGACGGACCACCTCGGGGGGGGCACTCGTCGCCAGGTCAACATCCTGTTGCGGATCGCCCACGAGGGCGTCGCGGATCGCACCGCCGACGCACCAGGTCTCATGGCCCGCCGCCTCGAGGGTGCGAAGGATCTCCCGCACCGCCTCGGGCACCGGCACCATCACCGTCGGGTCCCCGGGCTCGGCGCTCATCCGCAGAGGACGCTGCCGCCGTTGACGTTGAGGATCTCGCCGGTGATATGGCGGGCGAGGTCGCTCAACAGGAACACCACCGGCCCGGCGATGTCCTCGGCCGTGGCCACCCGGTGGAGCGGGATCGCGGCTTCAATCGGCCCGCGCTGGGCGGGGTCATCGAGCGCCGCGCTGCTCATCGCTGTGTCCACCCACCCGGGCGCCACGCAGTTGACGGTGATCCCGGGGCCGCACTCCACGGCGAGCGACTTGACCAGGGAGATCATCGCCCCCTTCGACGCGGCATAGTCCGCGTGCATCGCCTCGCCCCGCTGCCCCGCCGTACTGCCGATCATCACGATTCGGCCCGTGCCGGCGAGCAGCCCGAGCCCCGCCCGGGTCACGTGGAAGACCGCGTCGAGGTTGGTGCGCATGGTGCGATGCCAGCGTTCGGGGGCCATCATCGCCAGCGGGGTCTCGACCGACGGCCAGATGCCGTGATTGATCACGAGGCCGTCCAGCCCGCCGAAGGCGGCGCCGACCTCGCTCATGAGCTGGCTCACCCGGTGCGGGTCACCGAGGTCCCCCCCCCCCACATAGGCTCGGCGCCCGAGCTGGCGGATCTCCCGCGCCACCTGCTCCGCTTCCGCCCGTGCCGCGTGATAGGTCAGCCCGACGTCCGCACCGGCCCGCGCGCACAGCAGCGCCGTGGCCCGGCCGATCCCGCGCGAACCGCCGGTGACGAGGATGCGTCGCCCTGCGAGTGAGATCACGAGGCGAGCTCGGCGGTGAGCAGGGCGGCGATCTGGTGCTGGATGGCCAGATGCAGCTCCTGGACGTGATTGGTGCGGTCGTCGGGGACCACGAACGCGAAATCGGCACGGGTCGCGAGCGCGCCACCGTCGCCGCCGGTGAAGGCGACACTCTGCACGCCCAGTGCCCGGGCCTGTTCCACGGCGAGCAGGCAGTTCGGCGAGTTGCCCGAGGTGCTGTGGAGGATCAACAGGTCGCCGGGGCGGGCCAGCGCTTCCACCTGCCGGGCGAAGACGTGTTCGAACCCGAAGTCGTTGGCGGCGGCGGTGAGGAGCGAGGCGTCGGTGGTGAGCGCCACGGCGCGGAGCGGGCGCGTCTGCCCCGGGGCGTAGCGCACCACGTATTCGGTGGCGAGGTGCTGGGCGTCGGCGGCGGAGCCACCATTGCCGGCGAAGAACAGGGTGCCCCCCCCCACGAGGGTGGCACGCATCGCCGCCACGATCGGCGTGAGCGCGTCGACCCGCTCGACCGTGCGGGCGGCCACCGCCGCCAGGTCGGCGAGGCCATGGGCGATCCGTTCGGCGTCCGTCATCGCGCCTCGAAGAGCTGGCGCACCCGGCCCCAGAGGGAGGTGCGCAGCGGAAGGGGGTCCACCTCGTACAGCGCCGAGTCCTCGAGGATGGCGCGCGGATTGGTCTCGAGGAGGGTGAGCGCCTGGTCGGCACCGTCGTGCTCGTTCAGCCAGTCCAGCGCTGTCGCCACGCAGCGCCCATCCCCGTGGTTGTCACCGGCCAGGATGTCGGCCAGCCCGGCGCCGACGAGCGCACGCGCCCGGTCGCCCCGGCTTCGCGGCAGCGTGAGCGTGGTGGCATCCACCTGCAGGACGGCCCCGGTCTCGCGCCAGGCCCGCGCCGCCTCCACGCTGCAGGACGAGTAACGCTCCGGGTGGGCCAGCACCGGCACCAAGCCGAGCGGCGGAATCTCGCGCAGTGCCCGCACCACGATCTCCGCCGGGACGGTCCGCGGAAACTCCACCAGAATGTAGCGCGTCCCGTGCAGCGTCACCCGACGCTCCGCCGCCGCGGCGGGCAACGGACGGTCCAGCATCACCTCGGCCCCGCGCAGCAACCGGAGGCCCTCGGGCACGTCCGGCAGCAGGGCCTGCCATGCCGCCTCATAGGCCGGGGGCATGCCCTGCGCCACCGTCGAGGCGAGCAGGTGGGGCGTGAGGGCGACCGTGTGCACGCCGCGCGCGTGGAAGGTGCGGAGCACCCGCACCGATTGCTCCACCGTGCGCGATCCATCGTCGACGCCGGGGAGGAGGTGCGAATGCAGGTCGATCATGCCTGGTCCGTGGCCGCGCGGCGCACGGCGGCCGCCGCCGTGCCCAGGGTGGCCGGGTCCCGTTCGGCCGCGGCAAGGAGCGCGAGGGTGATCAGCGCGTCGGCCGCCAGGAGGTCGAGTGCCGCCGCGCGCGTGGCGCCCGCCCCGATCGCTTCGCGCAGCGCGGCCTCACCCGCGGCGGCGAGGCGCTCGCCCGCGCTCCCGTCGGGCTGGGCTGCCAGAAACTGCGCGGCCCGCGCACGCAGCACGGCGGGCGCCGCCACCGTGCGCTCGGCAAACCAGCCCGCGCTCACGGGCCGAGCCACGCTGCCAGCACCGCGGGCAGCTCGCTCGTCACCGTTGCCTCCACGTTCGGCACCTGCAGCGAACCGCTCGCGAAGGTGGGGCGCCCCCCCCCGCGTCCGCCGAATCGCTGGGTCACCAGCTTCATCAGCGCATTGGCATCCTTGCCCCGCGCAATGAGGTCGTCGGTCACGGCGAGCGAGAGCGCGGTCGGCGCGGTCGGGTTGACGAGCGCCAGCACCGCGCCGGTCCGTTCGGTCCCGCGAAAGGCATCCGCCAGCTCGCCGAGCTGGGCGCGGTCCTCCGCCACGGTCGGCGTGACCACGAGGGTGATCCCGCCGGTGGCGATCCGCACCGCGGCCGCACCTCCCCCCCCCTTCATGGCTTCGGCCAGGCGCTCCTCGAGTTTCGCCCGCTCGGCCAGCAGGCCCTCGAGCTTGCGCTCGAGCTGGTCGGGTTGGGCCCGCACCGTGGTCGCCAGCGCGGCAATCCGCTCGTCCAGCGCACGCACCGCGGCGTAGGCGCCGTGTCCGGTGATCGCCTCGATCCGCCGCACCCCCGCGGCCACCCCGCCCTGCGCGGTGAAGCGGAAGAGGCCGATCTGCCCCGCGCTGCGCACATGCGTCCCGCCGCACAGCTCGAGCGAGTCGCCGATCGTCACCACGCGGACCAGGTCGCCGTACTTGTCGGCAAAAAACGCCATCGCGCCCAGCGCCAGCGCATCGGGGTAGGACATCTCGCGGATCTCGACCGGGGCGTTGGCGAGCACCAGCGCGTTGACCTCCGCCTCGATCTCCGCCAACTGGGTCGGCTCGAGTGGACCGTGGTGCGAAAAGTCGAAGCGCAGCCGGCCCGGCTCCACCAGCGAGCCCTGCTGGCGCACGTGATCGCCGAGGTGTCGGCGCAGCACCATGTGCGCGAGGTGCGTCACCGAGTGATTGCGCTCGATGTCCGCGCGGCGCGGGGCGTCCACCTGCGCCGTCACCGGCCCCGGGGCAAACGTCCCCTCGAGGGTGCCGACCAGCCGCTGTCCGAGGTCTGCGTCCTTCTGGACGTCGCGCACCGTGAAGCGCCAGCCCTCGCCCTCCACCACGCCGCTGTCGGCAACCTGCCCACCGCTGGTGGCATAAAACGGTGACTCGGACAGCACCAGCACGCCGGCCGCCGCGGCCGCAGCACCCGAAAGGGTCCGCGTCTCCACCGGCGCGGAGACATCGCCCGTCCCGACAAACGCCGACCGCGCGGCCTCGGCCACGACGATGGTCGGAAGCGCAGCTGACCCGCCCGAGACGGCCTCGCCCTTCCCCGCCGCGGCCCGACTGCGCTCCCGCTGTTCATTCAGCGCACGCTCGAACCCGGTCACGTCCACGCGGATCCCCCACTCACCGGCGATCAGCACCGTCAGGTCGATCGGGAAGCCGAAGGTGTCGTACAGCAGGAACGCTTCGTCGCCGGGGATTTCCTGCGCCCCCGAGGCGCGGATGTCCTCGAGTCGGTTGAGACCTGCTTCGATCGTGCGGAGGAATCCTTCCTCCTCCTTCCGGATCCACCGGGTGATCTCTTCCTGCTTGTCCACCAGTGCCGGATAGGCATCGCCCATCAGCGCCACCACCGTCGGCACCAGTGCGACGAGCGTGGGCTCGCGTCGCCCGAGCAGCCACGCGTGGCGCACGGCACGACGCAGGATCCGGCGCAGCACGAAACCACGGCCGTCATTGCTGGGGTACACCCCATCCAGGATCAGGAAACTCACGGCGCGCGCATGGTCGGCCAGCACGCGATAGGAGATGCCGGTGCCCTCCGGTCCGCCGGGATACGGCGCACCCACCAACCGCTCCACCTCGGCGAGCAGTGGCCGGAAGAGGTCGGTATGGAAGTTGTCGTCCTGCCCCTGCAGCACCGCCGTGATCCGCTCCAGGCCAGCCCCGGTGTCCACACTCGGCTTCGGCAACGGGGTGAACGTGCCATCGGCCGCGCGGTCGAACTGCATGAAGACAAGGTTCCAGATTTCGAGGAAGCGCCCCGCCTCGGCCTCCTCCTCGAACTCGGCCTGCGACATCTCCGGCGGGGTGCTGCCCGGGGTCCACTTGAGGTCGACGTAGATCTCGGAGCACGGCCCGCAGGGGCCGGTGTCACCCATCTGCCAGAAGTTGTCCTTGTCGCCGAGGCCGTAGATCCGGTCGGCCGGCAACCCGGAGAGCTCCGCCCAGAGCGCGCGCGCCTCGTCGTCGGTGTGGTGGACCGTGACGCGCAGTCGATCGGCGGGGATGCCGAGCCACTCGGGCGAGGTGACAAACTCCCACGCGAAGCGGATCGCATCGCGCTTGAAGTAGTCGCCGAAGGAAAAGTTGCCCAACATCTCGAAGAAGGTGTGATGCCGCCGGGTCAGCCCCACCTGCTCGAGATCGTTGTGCTTGCCTCCGGCGCGCACGCACTTCTGGCAGGTCACCGCCCGGACGTAGGGGCGGGGGTCCTGGCCGAGGAACGTGCGCTTGAACTGGACCATCCCCGCGTTGACGAAGAGGAGGGTGGGATCATCGGCGGGGACGAGGTTGGACGAGGCGACGCGGGCATGCTGGTGCGCGGCGAAGTAGTCGAGGAAGCGGGCGCGAATCGTGGCGGCATTCATGCCGCAAATCTAAACGGGGCGCAAGCGCTCACCCCCCGCCGAGCACCGCCTCGACGTGGGCCCGTGCCTCGCTCCCACCCCAACCGCGTCGCGCGAAGAAGGCGAGCAGGCGG
>JBBQQJ010000150.1:0-6415 GCA_038216165.1 Gemmatimonadales bacterium
GCCGGAGCCGGAGCAACCACCGGCGGCGGCGGCGCCGGAGCGCGGACGGTCACGTTGGCCGTGGACATCAGCTTGCCCTTCATGCTGTACGCCATGACCTGCGCGGTGCCCGTGGTGGAGGCCACGTAGCGGCCGGTGAGCGAATCAACCGTGCCCGGACCGGTCAGGCGGTAGACCACTTGGTCCGCCTTGCCGCAGTACATCGCATCAGCCATGAAGGTCTGCGACTGGCCCGGCTCCAGGGTGGCGCTGGTGGGACGAATGCCGATCATGTCGCCGGAGTGGTCGCAGCCACCGCCGAAGAGGAACGAGATGCCCGCCTGGGCGCCGAGGTACCGGTTGCTCTCATCCCCGAACCCGCTTGGGATGATGTCGTAGGTGCCCTCGAGACGGAGGTTGAGCCAGCTGGCCGGCTTGAGGCGAAGGCCGGTCATGGCCCCCACGCCGAAATAGCTCTCCTCGATGCCCTTGGTGAGGCGGGTGTAGTTCGGACCCGCACCGAGCATCCAGCTGATCGCACTGCCGAGTGGCTGATTGTAGACGACCTGCAGGTGGAACGGGTTGTAGACGAGCGGCCGCGAGCGGGCATTCATCGTCGACGGGATGGCGGGCTGGTCACTCTTGAGGTCGGTCGGGTTGTACGACCCGTCGAGCTCAATGGCCCAATTGTTGGCAACGAACAGGCCGAGGCGGCCGCCGAAACCAACGCGATTGTCATCGGGGCCGCGGACCTGATAGTTGTCCGACGGATACCCGGTATAGCGGCCGAAGCCACCGATCTCAAACGTGCCTTTTTCCTGGGCTGCCAACGGGGCAGCCAACAAGATCGAGGTCGCGAGCATAAACCCAATGTGACGCATCCAGCCTCCCTGGTATTTCGGCACCCTCACGATCCGGCGTTTGCCGGACCCTCAGGTACCGTAACTCGTCCTGCTGCAACACCCTACGAAAAAAAACATCCCGTCCGGACCGGCGCAAGACTGACGCCAGAAGGAGGGGCGGTCCCCGGCGGGGGCCGATCGTCGTGCAACTGGTTGCAATGTATGTACTTATGCACCATCTGCGCGACCTCCCTGTTCCGGCGGCATGGGCGAGCTGGCGCGGGGGTGATGTAGATTTCCAGCGCGTTCGCTATTCCGCCCTGCACCCTCACAACCGAATCGTCCTGCCGATGCCCCACCGCGCCCTGCTCCAGCCGCTGACCCTTCTGGCCCTCTGCCTGCTCCCCGGGGCCCTCTCGGCCCAATGGCGGCTCGACGGCTGGTTCGGCGATGCCTGGAACGCCAGGACGCCGCTGACCTTCGAGCAGGCGGGTGAGCCGGATATCCGGGTCACGCCTTCTTGGTCTACACGTCCTTGGACGCCCACCTGGTATTATGGTGCACGTGTGGCACACATGTCGGGCCGCTCCGGCTGGGGTGTGGAGTATGTCCATCACAAGCTATATCTCGACAATCCGCCGGTGCCCGCGGTGACCCGATTCTGGATAACCAACGGCGTCAACATCCTTCTGGCTCAGCGCATCCTGCCCCTCGGCAAGCAGGAAGTGACCCTCGGCGCGGGCCCCACTTGGGTGGTCCCCCGCAGCAATGTCCGGGGGGAGGTGTATGACTTCACGGATAATGTGTTCGGTTCGCGCTATGACTTTGGCGGCTGGACTGCACAGGTAGGTGTGACGCGGCGCCTGAAGCTGGTGCCCCACGTCTACGGTGCGTTGAGCTTGAAGGGAAGCGTCTCCGTCCTGGATGCCCCGATTGCTCGGGGTAGCGCTCGGACCACCAACGTCGCCCTGCACGTCAACTACGGCCTATCGTTGCAGACCAAGCGGTAGCCTCCCCGGTACCTGACAGATCTGGTGCCCCATGGCATCACGAGGGCATCCACCTCCAGGGGGCGTCGCGCGTACACTGGTGCGTCCCCCACTTCGAGACTGACGATGCCCAGATCCCCCTTCATGCGTCTCCCGCTCGCCCTGTTGCTCGGGTTCCTCCTCCCGATCCCCCTCGCTGCGCAGGACGGCGCCGACCGGCACGCGGTGGACTCCGTCCTTGCCGAGCTGGCCCGCACGGTTGACCCAGCTACGCCACCGGGCGACGCACGGTGCGCCGCCTACGCCGCGCACCTGCAGCGGCTCTGTCGGGGGCTGGTCGCGACCCGTCAGGCGGAGCGGACCGGAGGCGCCGATGACGCGATCCGTGCGGAGTTCCTGCTCCGGCAGGTGGTGGAGGCGCGTCCGCAGTGGGGACTGGGGTGGTACGGCCTGGGCGTGGCGCGGTTGCAGATGGCCCGGAGCGGTGTGCCGGCCAGGGAGGGCCCGCTGCAGACGCTGGGGGTCTCGCTGGAGGCCGGGGCGGGGTTCGCCTTTGAGCAGGCGCTGGAGGTGGAGCCCACACTGGCCATGGCGGCTGAGGCGCTGGCGTTGGCGCCGGTCCCGCGGGAAGGGTCCTCGCGGATGCAGACCCGGCTGCTGGCGCTCCGACGGGTGCGCGCGATGCTCGGGCCGCTGGAGTTGATGGGGGCGGCGCAGGTGGAACGGCTGGTGGGGAGCCGTGACTCTGCGGTCACGCTGCTTGAGGACGCCCTCCTCTCGCGGGGTGTCGATGACGGCGTGGTGCGCCTCGAGCTCGCTCGGGAGCTCCATGCGGTGGGCCGTCCGGCGGACGGGCGGGTGGTATTGCTGGCGGGCGCCGGCGTCGACACGCCGGCGGCGCGGGCGGCGTATCGCCGGGAGCTGCAGTGGGTGGCGGAGCCAGCGGAACTGACGGCGTGGGACTCCACAGCAGCGATCGATCGACCGGCCTGGCTGCAACGGTTTTGGGCCGATCGCGACGTGGCCGGTGGCTGGCTCGCTGGGGAGCGGCTTGAGGAACACTACCGGCGCGTGGAACATGCCTGGGCGCACTTCACGCTCCTGCTGCCGCGTTCGGGGCGTCACAAGATCAAGACGCGCACCGGTGGGATCGACACCTTCGTGGATGACATGATCGTGCGCGGGATTTTTGATGGTGAGACGCTTGATCTGGAATTCAGTCCGGAGAGTGGGGCCGGCGAGGCGTTGTCCGCGGCGCGGTCGCGGGTGAGCGCGGAGGTTTTGCGTGCGGCCGGCCTCGACGGGCCATTCCGGGCGTTCCGGACCACCCAGGCCGTGCTCGATGACCGCGGTGTCGTCTGGATCCGGCATGGCGCCCCCAGCCGGATGGCGCAGTCGGTGGGGGGCGAGGCGCTGGCCGTCTGGGTCTATGATCGTGAGGTGGCCCCGCTGGTGCTGCAGTTCCGCGAGGAGAACTTCGATGGCCAGGTCGGCGCGGCCACGTTGGTGCCGACGCTCCTCGACGTGCCACCGCGTTTCCGCGACCAGTTCTGCCACCTCGAAGCGTCGCTGTGTGCCTCGGTGAACACCGTGAGCTTCGAGGACAACCGGCTGCCGATGGGCATGGGACGGGCCGGAACCCCACGGCAGCGCGAGACGCGCCTCACCGACGGCGGCACGTTGGGCCCGGCCCGGGTCGCCCGCGCGGTGGAGATCGGCGCCGAGAACCTCGTGGTCGCGACAGCGACGGACGCGCATCCCCGGACCTTCACGACCAAAGTGTCGCCGGCGGTGCAGCTGTATGGTCTCGACAAGGGGGGGGGGGAGGCGCCACGGGCGCTGGCCGCCTTCGCCATCCCGGGGGACCAGCTCCTGCAGACCCGTCCGCCGGCCGCCGGCGGGCGGACGGTGTATTCGGTACGTTTCCGCCTGAGTGCGGTGGACGCCGCGGGGCAGCGTCGCGACCTCGATACGCTCCGGCACTTTGCCGTGGCCGCCCCCCTCACCAAGGGGCAGGCGCTGCAGGGGGTGCTCGAGATGCCACTTCCTGGCGGCATACACACCATGTCGCTGGTGATGACCCAGGAGGACGGCCGCGGGGCGGTGGCGACCCTCGGCAGGATTCCCGTTCCTCAGGGGGGGGCACGCTTGGGGATCTCCTCCCTGGTGCTGGGCCGGGAGGGCTCGGGAGTGGTCTGGCGGTCGGCCACCACCACGGTCGCCCTCCACCCGCTCAACGCCTATCCCCGCGGGGGCGAGGCGACACTCTACTACCAGCTGCATGGGCTCGGGGTGGGGACGCGCTACCAGACCACGATCGATCTGCTGCCCGCCGAGGGCGTGGGGGATCAGGCGGCGCTGTCGCTTGCTTTCGATGACGTCGCGAGCGCGACCCGTGCAGAGGTCGATCGCCTGATCGGCCTTAAGAACCTCCCGCCCGGACGGTACCGACTGCGCGTGACGGTCCGCAGCGCGGAGATGCGGACGAGTGAGACGGCCTGGCTCACCGTGGTCAAGGGCAGTTGATGCCAGCCGGTCGGGAGTCGGGAGCGATGCGGGTCGCGGTCCTCACCACGTTGTGCCTGCTCCTCGGCGGCGGTCCACTGCGGGCCCAGTTGGTGCGCGGCACCATCTCGACCGCTGCTGGGCAGCCGTTGGGGGGGGCACTCGTGGCAATTGCCGACAGCGCCGGCATGGTGGTCGCCCGCACGGTCACGGCCCCCACCGGCCGCTACGCCGTGTTCGTGCCCGGCCCGGGCGAGTGGGTCCTCGAGGTCGCGGCAATCGGCTTCACGCCCCGCCGCGAACGCGGCATCGTGGTCGGCGATGCGACGGTGGTGCGGGACCTGGTCCTCACGGAACGGCCGTTCGAGCTGCCGGACCTCGTGAGCCGGCAGGCGGGGGTGGCATGTCGCGCGGATCCCGCGAGTGCATCGACGGTGCTGCGTCTCCTGGACGAGGCCACCACGGCCCTCGGGTTGGTGGAGGCGACCATCGATTCCCGACGACTCGAGTTCGTGGTCGAGTCCCGCCAACTCCGGCTGGGGACCGCCCCCGGCGACACGCTGCGCCAGACCACCACCTCCCGCGCCCGCGCCTCGTGGCCGCTCACCAGCGCCGAGCCGACGCTGCTCGAGCGCGTGGGATTCGTGCACGATCCCGGGGGACTCGCCCCGGCGGTGGGGTACGACGATGCCAGCGGGCCCATCTACTACGGCCCCGACCTCGCCGTGCTGGCCGCTCCCTGGTTCGTGGCCTCGCACTGCTTCGAGCTCTCGCCCGCAACGACCGGTGACAGTCTCGTGGTGCGCTTCACGCCCCAACGCGTCGAGGGGCGCGTGGAGCTCGCCGGCGAGCTCGTCTTTGACCGGGCCTCGTTGGCCCTCCGGCATCTCCGCTTCCGGTACGTGGGGCTCCCCGCCTGGGTGCCACCCCTGGGTGCCGGGGGGGAAGTGACCTTTGAGCGGCTGCCCGACGGGCTGTGGATGACCCGCCGGTGGGAGTTGCGGGCGCCGATCGAAAACCGGCGGGGCACTCTTGGGGCGCGGCGCGGCTCGTCCTTCGGGGGATGGGCCGAGATCGGCGGCCGGGTGGTGGAGGTGGTGGGTGGGGGGTGACCCTTGCGAGCGGGGGCACGGAGCTGAATATTTATGCACTATGCAGACACACAAGACTGTCGCCCTCGCCTTCTCCGGCGGCCTCGATACTTCCTATTGCGTCCCCCGGCTCGCCGAGCGTGGCCTCGCGGTCCACACGGTCTTCGTCAACACTGGCGGCACCACGGCCGAGCAGTGTGCCGCGATCCGCGCCCAGGCGATGGCGGTCGGGGCGGTGGAGCACCATGAAATCGACGCCCGGTCGGCGGTCTTCGACCGATTCGTCCGCTATCTGATCCAGGCCAACGTGCTGCGCGGGGAGGTCTACCCGCTGTCGGTGGCAGCGGAGCGGACGCAGCAGGCGATCTCGGTGATCGAGGTGGCGCGGCAGGTCGGGGCGGTGGCAGTGGCCCACGGGTCCACCGGGGCCGGCAACGACCAGGTCCGTTTCGACATCGCGCTCCGCGTGCTGGCGCCGGAGCTCGAGATCCTCACCCCGATCCGCGAGGAGTCGCTCGCGCGGGAGCAGGCCATCGCCTATCTCGCGGCGCGCGGCCTGCCGATCCCGGCCACGTCGGGGGCGTTCTCGATCAATCGCGGCCTGTGGGGCACGACGTGGGGGGGGGGGTGGACCCACGACACCTGGGCGGCCCCGCCCGCCGAGCTGCTCGACCCGCCCACCGACGCCCCCGGACCGGTCGATCACGTCATCCGCTGGGAGGCCGGCATCCCGTCGGCCCTCGACGGTGCCCCGCTCGAGGGTGCGGCGCTTGTGGATGTGCTCAGCGCGCGCTGCGCGGCGTATGGGATCGGGCACGGGATCCATGTGGGGGAGACCGCTCTCGGCATCAAGGGGCGAATCGGCTTCGAGGCAGGGGCGGCCCTCGTCCTGATCGCCGCCCACCGTGAACTCGAAAAGCTGGTGCTGACCAAGGGGCAGGCGTTTTGGAAGGATCAGCTCGGGCGGTTCTACGGTGACCGGCTGCACGAGGGGCACTACTTCGACCCC
>JBBQQJ010000151.1:0-6383 GCA_038216165.1 Gemmatimonadales bacterium
GGCCCCTCGCCCACCAGCATCAGCCCCGCCATCGGGTCACCTTCCCCTGGCACCGTGTTGGTGCGCTCGGCGCACAGCGGACACGCCCGGCATCCCGCCACCGTCTCCGCGATCGCCTCGAGCGTCGGCCACACGATCGACGACGGTGGCGTCCGCACCACCATCCCGGCCTCCGGGATCGGCGGGGCGTCAGTGAGCCACGACGGTTCGCTGCCCGGGGCGTAGCGCTTCGGCAGGATCGCCGGGGCGACCGGAACGACCGGGGCAGACGGCGCGGCCGCAGGCCTGGCGCGTGCCGCGGACTCGCGCACCACGGCGCGTTGACGTGGGGGGGGGACGTCGGCGGCGGCCAGCGTGATCGGCTCGTCGAGGATCAGCTCGTCACCGCCCAGGTCGCGCTGCAGCGCGAGCCACCGCCGCGCAGCGTCATCCACGGTAGGCTTCGATCGCATCGAGGATCGCCTCGGCCACATCCGCCTTGCTGCGCAGCGACACGTGCTGCTCCACCCCGTGACAATCGAGGATGGTGACGGCATTCGTGTCCACGTCAAAGCCCGCCCCGGGCTCGAGCGCGTCGTTGATCACGATCATGTCGAGCTGCTTGCGCTCGAGCTTGGCCCGCCCCTTGGTGACCGCGGAGCCCGTTTCGAGCGCGAAGCCGACGGTGGTCAGACGGGCATGGCGCTCCGGCAAGGTGGCGACGAGGATGTCCTCCGTCGCCTCGAAGGCGAGCGTGAAGCCTCCGTCGGACCGCGGCAGCTTGGTCGTCCGGGCCTCCGCGGGGCGATAATCCGCCGGCGCCGCCGCCATCACGAGCACGTCACTGGTGGGGAGGTGCTGCTTGACCATCGCGGCCATGTCGGCCGTGCTCTCGACGCGCAGGAGGGTCACGCCCACCGGCGGCGACTCAAGGGAGGGGCCCGAGACCAGCACGACCTCGGCACCGCGCCGCCAGGCTGCCTCCGCCAGGCGATACCCCATCTTGCCGCTGGACCGATTCGTCACCACGCGGACCGGGTCGATGGCCTCCCGGGTCGGCCCCGCTGTGATGAGCACCTTGGCCCCTTGGAGGGGTCCCTCGCCGGCGAGGATACGTTCGCCATGCGCCAGGATCTCCTCCGGCTCGGCCATTCTCCCGGGACGATCGGAGGCCCCTTCGGCCAGCGGCCCGATGTTGGGACCGACCGTGTGCCAGCCCCGTGCCGCGAGGCGGGCGAGGTTGTCGGTGGTGGCGGCGTCGGCGTACATCTCGTCGTTCATCGCCGGGGCGAGCAGGACGGGCGCCGGCGAGGCAAGGAGCAGCGACGTGAGGACGTCGTCAGCCAGGCCAGCGGCGGCGCGCGCGATCAGGTGGGCAGTCGCCGGCGCGACGATCACGAGGTCGGCCTGCTCGCCGAGTGTCACGTGGTCAAGCGCCGTGCCCGCCTCCCAGAGGGAGGTGTGCACGCGACGGCGGGTCAGGGCCTCGAACGTCACGGCGCCGATGAACTCACCGGCGCCGCGGGTCAGCACCACATCGACCAGGGCGCCGTGCTGCATCAGCGCACGGGCGAGGAGGACGCTCTTGTAGGCCGCGATTCCCCCGGACACGCCGAGGACGACGTGGCGGCCTCGCCACATGGTCAGGCCTCGGTGCGGCGCCGACGCAGCTCGCGGAAGGTCAGCTCCCCGGAGGTGAGCTTCTTCAGCGCGAGGGTGGTCAGCTTGCGCGACCCCTCGGTGTGCTCCCACGTGTCCACCGAGCTGCTCGGGAACTCGTTGAGGTACCGGGCGAACTTGGCGGCCACCAGGATCCCCCGGTACTTGGAGCCGGTGCTCTTGGCGACTTCATGCGGCGTGAAGACTTCCATGCGTCATTCCTCTCCTGCGGGTCAGCGTGCGGCCGGCGACCGTGCGAGTTCGGCCGCGACTTCCTGGCGAAGCCGGTCGAGCAGGAACGTGACGTCCCGCTGCCGGATGGTGCGCCGTGATTCTGCGTCGAGAATGGCGTGCACGGCTCGCACGGCCACCTCCAGGTCGTCGTTGACGACGACGAAGTCATACTCCACGGCGGCAGCGATTTCCGTCTGCGCCTCCTCGAGGCGCCGGTGAACGATCGCCGGGTCCTCGGTCCCCCGGCCACGGAGGCGCTCCGCCAGCACGTGGCCGGTCGGCGGCACCACGAAGACCAGCACCGCATCCGGAAAGCGTTCCCGCACGAGGCGGGCACCCACCACCTCGATGTCGAGGAGCGCGTGCCGGCCTCCCTGGGTCACCCGGCGGAGCTCGCTCGCGAGCGTGCCATACCGATACCCTGCATAGGTCGCGTGCTCGACGAACTCCCCCGCCACGACCCGGCGTTCGAACTCCTCGGCCGAGAGGAAGTGGTAGGCGATCCCGTCCACCTCCCCAGGCCGTGGGGGCCGGGTTGTGGCGGAGACCGAGTACCCCGCATCGGTCCGCTCGGCAATGACACGCTTGGTGAGCGTGCTCTTCCCCCCCCCAGAGGGGGACGACAGCACCACCACCAGCGGGGTCACGCCAGGTTCTCCAACTGCTCGCGCACCTTCTCCAGCTCGCCCTTCATCGCTATCACCTCGTGTGCGATGCCGGCGTCGTTTGCCTTCGACCCCATCGTGTTCACCTCGCGCCCCAGCTCCTGCGCGAGGAACCCGAGCCGCTTCCCCACCGGCGCCCCGTCGGAAAGCGCAGCGCGCGCGGCCACCACATGGGCCCGAAAGCGCACCAGTTCCTCGGTGATGTCGAGCCGGTCGGCATGGTGCGCCAGCTCCTGGGCAATTCGCGCCTCGTCGGCCGCCCGTCCGTCGAGCAGCTCGGCAATGGCCGCCCGCATCCGCTCGCGTTCCCGCACCAACCGATGCGGCGCCTCACTGGCCACGCGATCGGCAGCCGCCTCGAGGAGATCGAACCGCGTCGCCAGCTCGGCGGACAATTGGGCCCCCTCGTGCCGCCGACTCGCGAGGCAGGCCGACACCGCCTGCAGCACCACCGGCTCGGCGGCGGCCCACGGCAGATCGGCACCCACCGGCTCGCGGTTCGCGCTGAGGTCCAGGTATCGCGCCACGGTGTCGACCGAAACGTCGCCCTCGAGGGAGAACCGATCCCGCACCGCACGCAGCGAGTCGATCACTCCCCCCGCACGGCACCAATCGACGGCCACGGTCCCCTCCGCGGCGTCCTCCATCCAGCGGAAGGTCACCGTGACGCTCCCCCGATCGAGATCACGACGGAGCGCTTCCCGCAGTTCGGCCTCGGCACCCGAGAGTTCGGGTGGCAGCCGCGTCGCGAGGTTGAACCAGCGATGGTTCACCGAACGGACCTCGACCCGTGCACGCCGCCCCGCCACTGCGCCCTCGGCTGCCCCGAATCCGGTCATGCTCAGTGCCACGCCGTGCTCCTCTCGACAGGGGAAAGCCCGGAAATATAACCCCGATGCCTGCCGCAAGGGATCACCTAGTTCGCGAACTCCCAGCGGATCCCGTAGGACGTGCCCAAGGGCTGGATCGGGTACCCGGGCACATGTCCCTGTCGGGTCGCCTGCCAGTTGACCCGGTCGTACCAGGCGATGAACGGCCCGATCTGGAGTTGGAGGATCCCCCGCACAAAGGTGGTCCCGGGGAGCGCGATCGTCTCACCATCGGCATCCCGACCGATCACCCCGGGGCTCCAGCTCTCGACCACCCCCTGCACCTTGAGATCGAAGATCCCGCTGGGGAAGTTCCGGAGGAACTTGGAGCGGATGGTGGCCGTGGTCCATGCGTGGTGCGGCGGGACGCCCTCCGGCAGCGCGCCCTGCATGGGATGGTCGTAGGCGGATTCCAGCGAGAACCAGGAGAGGACAGCCAGGCGGGCCTTGAGGCCGAGCCATTCGGTCTCGGGCGCCGGGCCCAGCGCCGTCACCCGGCGAAAGGCCCGATAGGACTGGGGTTGCCACGCGTCGAGGCGGCTGTAGCGGCCCTCCACCTCAAGCCGACCGAGATCGATGGCCGCATTGGCTTCGACGTCAGTGAAGCGTTGCGCCGGACTCTCGGCCAGGGATGGCGCCTGCACGCGACGACCGTCGCGCGCCACGCCCCCCACCCGTACCCCGAACGGGAGCCGCAGCCCCAGCGGGAGGCGTTCCCCACGTTCGAAGGCGAGCGCGAGCCGTGCCGTCCCCCAGCGCGAGTCCCGAGGCCCGCCATGCTCCTGATAGACCCCTTCGACCGAGGCGCTCAGCCAGTCGAACGGGGCCCATCCAAAGGCCAACTTGGTATCGAGCGAGGTCCACTCGGTGTGGTGCAGCGCCGTGAGCTCAGCCGACCAGGTGGGGCGACGCCAACTGGTGACGACGCCCATCGTGCCGATGTCCTGGTTCACGGTGTCGTTCGCGAAGGTTGTCCGGGCCAGGAACGCATCCACCCGTGGCCCCGTGAGGTCGTCCCGTCCGCGCCAGAACACCCGGAATTGCGAGCTGTTGCGGGTCCCGGTCAGCCCGGGATCGAGGGTATCCACCTCCGCGGAGGGGCTCTCCGGCAGCAGCGGCGCCCGATCCACGTCCTGAATGAGCGCCTGGGCCTGCATGCCGAATCGTGGGCTGGGGACCCAACTCAACTGGACCCAGCCATTGGTGGTGGTGGCCGCGCCGCTCCCGCCGTTGGGTGCGTTGATCCCCCGGTACTCCGCTCCGAGCGACAGGCCCACACCACTTTGCCAGCGCCGTTCGAAAGAACCGAAATATTCCGCGAAGCCACGGTCCCCGGTCGACACACCCACCTTCGTCCGCGGTGCCTGGCGATCGTGTGCCCGGGTGAAGAGATGCACCCGCAGGAGCCCCGGACCGCGCTCGATCTCGACCCGTTCCAGCAGGGCGAGGGTCCAGAGCGAGGGATCCACCGCGGTGCTGTCGGCACCCACGGGCAACCACGGCAGACCATCCACCGTGTATTCCACGCTGGCCGCCCCGCGGGCCTGCACGTTCGGCAGTTCCGGGCGGCCGAGCCAGCCACCCCGCCAGAGGTAGGTGCCGGTGCGGGCGAGCAGGTCGGAGACGGTACGCGCCGCGGCCCAGTCGAGGGAGTCGCGCACCAGCACGATGCGTGTCCCGGGCGCCAGCACGCCGTCACCCGTGAGGGCCGGCATCGGCTGCAATCGCACCGCCCGAAGTCGGTCGACGTCGAGGAGGCGCTCGGTCGGATTCACTGAATCGGCCACGGCGGCGAGGGAGTCTGCCGCGAGGGAGTCGGGGGGGGGGAGCCGGCGGGGCACCTGCGCCGCCCCGGGCGCCGAGCGCACCATCAGGGCGAGGCCGATCAGGAGGAGGCGGGCGGTGGACGTCACGCGCTCAATGGCTGCGGGCGAGCAGGAACTCGGCGTAGCAGCGCACCAGGACCCCGGTGGGGCCCTTGGCCTGCGTGGGCAGCTCGCGATCGGTATAGGCGGTGCCGGCGATGTCGAGGTGGGCCCATGGATACCCCTCGACGAACTCCCGCAGGAACCAGGCGGCGGTGATGGTGCCGGCCGGGCGACCGCCGGTGTTCTTCATGTCGGCGATGTCCGACTTGATCAGGTCGTGGTACTCGTCCCAACAGGGCATCTCCCAGAGTCGTTCGCCCGCGGCCTCGCCCGCCGACTTCAACTCCGCGATCAGGGCCTCGTCGGTGCCAAGCACCGCCGTGGCGCTGTGCCCGAGGGCGATGACCACCGCGCCGGTGAGGGTGGCGCAATCGACCACCGCGGCCGGGGAGAAGCGGCGCGCCCACGAGAGGGCATCGGCCAGGAGCAGGCGTCCTTCGGCATCGGTGTTGAGCACCTCGATGGTCTTCCCGAAGTGCGAGCCGACCACGTCGCCCGGGCGGTAGGCCCGACCCGACAGCATGTTCTCGGCGCTGGGCACGAGGCCGACCACGCGCACGTTCGGGCGGACGTGACCCAGCATCTCGAAGGTGCCCAGCACCGCCGCGGCACCCGACATGTCGTATTTCATTTCCTCCATGGACGGTGCCGGCTTGATCGAGATGCCCCCGGTATCGAAGGTCACGCCCTTGCCGACCAGCACCACGGGGGGGGCATCGGCCATCCCCTCGGGGACGTACTCGAGCTCGATGAAGCGCGGCTCGTTGTCGCTGCCCTGCCCCACGGCCAGGATCGCCAGCATCCCCTCCCGCTCGAGCGCCGGGCGATCCAGCACCATGATCCGGAAACCGTGGCGGGCGGCGAGCTCGGTGGCCCGGTCGGCCAGGAAGGCCGGCGTGCACGTGTTGGCCGGGAGCACCTGCAGGTGGCGCGTGAACGCCTGCCCCGCCGCAATCCCCTTCCCCCGGGCAATCCCCTCCGCCAATCCTGCTGCGGCGGCAGCGGTCACGACGGCAATCTTGGCCAGCACCGGCTTCGGCTTGTCGGCG
>JBBQQJ010000152.1:0-6379 GCA_038216165.1 Gemmatimonadales bacterium
GCCCTTGGGGAAGGTCACACTCGCCGAGACGGTGGCGCGACGGTCCCCCCCCCAGCCGCCCCACGACGACCGCGGCACCTTGGTGGTGAATCCCCACGCGAGCACGGCCACGCTGGCAACGGTGAGGATGATCGAGGCGAGCCGCCAGCGCAGGAGTGTGCGGATCACCACGTGGTAGCCCCGCGCGAGCCGCGACCAGGTGCCCCGGGCGGCCGCGCCGCGCCCCACGGCCGGCACCAGCACGAGCGCGGTGGCGACCGACCAGAAGAGGGCCAACGCGAATGCCGCGGCGAACGGCATGAACGCCGCCCGGGCGTTGCCCTGAAGAAAGAGGAACGGAAAGAGTACCACGGCGGTGGTGAGCGTGGACCCCACGACCGCCGGGGCGATCCGGCGGCCGGCACCGGCGCGCGCCTCCGCCGTGTCGGGCACCATCCGGAGCCGCTCCACCACCACGAGGCCGTTCTGCACCAGGATCCCGATCCCCATCGCGAGGCCGGCGAGTGTGAGCAGGTTGGCGGGGATCTTGAGCAGGTAGAGGCCGAGCGCGGTGCCGGCGATCGCCACCGTGGCGCTGCCGAGGACCAGCGCGGTGCTCCGCAGCGAGCGCAACGTGAGGAGCAGGATCACTGCCACGGTCCCGAAGGCGATCGCGCCACGCCGCAGGAGGTCCCGGAGCTGCTTGGCGAGGTCCTCGCTCTGGTCGCTCGCCACCTTGAGCACCACACCATCGGGGAGCGCTGCTTGGGCCTCCGCCACCGCGGCACGTGCGGCGGCGGCGGTCTTGATCGCGTCGGCCGTGGGCTGCCGGGCCAGCGAGAGCGAGACCGCGGTGATCCCGTTGAGGCGATAGAAGTTGCCGCCGGCGTCCTCCTCCGGACGGATCGTCGCGAGCTCGCCCAGGGCGAAGACGCGCCCGTCGCTGGCGCGCACCGGCAAGCGCGCGAGGTCGGCAACATTGGCCGGCACGTCGCGGAGCACCACGTTCCGCTCGGCGGGGCCGAGCTGCTCGGTGCCGATGGCGGCCACCAGGCGGGCCGAGCCGATGGCCGCCTGCAGCGCGCTCGGCGAGACGCCGAGTTGCCGCAGGTGCCCCGGGTCATAGGCGACCGACACGCCGAGCCGTGCCCCACCGCGCAGGTTGACGCCGGCGATGCCGGGCAGCGCACTGAGGCGCGGTACCACCCGGTCTTCGGCGATCTTGGCGAGCGCGCCCGGCGTGTAGGGTCCGGTCACATTGATCTCGAGCAAGGTTTGTTCGGTCAGCTCCTCCGGCACCCAGTTGCTCACCCGCACGCCGTTGCGGGCGGCCGGTGGGAGGTCGGGCCGCAAGGTCTCGACCCGCTCGAGGATCGCGAGGCGGGCCAGCGTCACATCGGCGCGCGGGTCGAGCTCCACGGTGATCGACGCCTGATTCTCACGCGAGGTGGAGGAGATCTTGCGCACTCCGCGCACCCCTTGGATCGCGCTCTCGAGGGGCGAGGTGATGTAGGTCTCGATCAGTTCCGGTGAGGCGCCGTTCCACGCACCGCTCACGCTGATGCGCGGCAGCTCCACCGTGGTCTTGGTGGCCAGTGGCAAGCGTGTGAACGCCACGCCACCGGCAATCACCAGTCCGACCGCCATCGACCAGATGACGGCCGGCCGTCCGGCCGCCCACCGGATCACGGCGTGGCTCCCGCCCGGCGAAGCTTGCGCCGCTCCACCACCGCGTAGGCGGTCGGCAGCAGGAAGAAGGTCACCAGCATCGCGGTGACCGAGCCGCCGATGATCGCCGCCGCGAGCGGTTGGTAGAGCTCGCCGCCACGTCCCCAGCCGAAGACGAGGGGCAGGACGCCGGTGATCGTGGTGAGCACCGTCATGGTGATCGCGCGCAGGCGCTGCCGTCCGCCGAGGGCCACCGCCTCGTCGATGCCGTGCCCCTTGGCACGGAAACGCTGAATCGCGTCGAGCTTCACGACGGCCTCGTTGTCGGCCATCCCGATCATCACCACGAGTCCGATCAGCGAGACCGCGTTGAGCGACTGGCCCGTGAGCCAGAGGGCCGCGATCCCGCCGGCCGCCGCGAGCGGCACCGTGGTCATCACCAGGAGCGGCGTGGTGAACGAGGCGAACTCCCCCGCGAGCACGAGGAACACCAAGGCGATCGCCAGTACGCCGACCAGCAGCAGTTGCGACGTGGTCCGCTCCTGTTCGGCATCGGCCCCCGTCACGGCCCATTGAATGCCCGCCGCATCGAAGGCCAGCCCCTCCACCGCGCGCTTGACCGCGGCGGAGGCCTTGGCGGTGCCGCCCTCCTCCACCACGCCTTCCACCACGCTCACCGGCCGCTGGTTGACGCGCACCACCTCGATCGGCGCCCGGGTCTCGTTGACCCGCACGAACTGTCCCAGCGGGATTCCCTGCACCGGGGTGGCGAGGGCGGTGGCGAGGTCCTCATTGGCGGTGCCGGCATAGCGGACCTGGATGGGGGTGCGCCGGTCGGTCTCGCGCAACTCGGTGGCGGCCACGCCGCCGAGGGAGCCCTTGAGGCCGTTGATGATGGCCTGCGGCGTGAGGCCGCGCTGCGCGATTCGCTCGCGCTCGAGGGTGAGCTCCACCAAGGGCTGGGTGCCCGCGAAGGCCTCGCGGACGTCGGCGAGCTGGGGGAGCTCCTGCAACCGGGCGCGGACCTGCTCCGCCGCCCGTGCCGCCTGCCCGCGCTGCGGGGCCGACACTTCCACGCGCACGGTCCGCCCCTCGCGACCGATCAGCGAACCGAACTCCGATTGTCCAGCCAGGTCGAGGGCCAGCGATCCCTGCGCCAGATCGGGCACCGCTTCGCGCAACTGGTCGGCGAAGGTCGGGGCGTCCAGCCGTGGCGGCACCGGGATCACGAACATCGCCGTACCGGGCGAGCCGGGCTCGCTCCCGGAGAGGACCTCCTCGTCGGTCGCCATGCCGATCCGGACATACACACCCTCGCTGCCGAGGGCGGTCGCCGCGGCCTCGATCCGTGCTGCCTGCCGGATCGTCTCCTCGATGGCGGTGCCGGGCGCGAGCCGCAATTCGGCCACGGCGGTCCCCTCGTCCACCTGCGGAAGGATCTCGCGCGGGAGCTGCATCGTGATGACGGCGGTGAGGGCGGTCCCTGCGATCGCCACGCCGAACACCGTGCCCGGGTGCGCGAGGCACCAGGTCACGGCGCGCTCGTACGCGTCAGCGGCCCGGGTGCCTGCGGCGTAGATCCCGTCCAGTGCGGCGGGAGGCGTCGCGGCGGTCGTGGCCATCGGGTCCGCACTCGCGCGCCCCGCGGCGCGGCGCCGACCCCAGGTCAGCAGCACCGGCATCACCGTCAGGGCAATGATCAGCGAGGCGGCCACCGACAACACGACCGAGTAGGAGAGGTCGCGAAAGAGCGCCGCGGCGAGTCCCTGCACGAACACGATCGGCCCGAACACCAGCAGCGTGGTGAGCGTGCCCGCCGTGAGCGGCCCCGTCACCTCCTCGGCGGCCTGCCGCGCAGCATCCACCGGGGCGAGTCCCTCTTCGCGCAGGCGGCCCGATGCCTCGGCCACCACGATCGCGTTGTCGACCAGCAGACCCACCGCCAGGGCGAGGCCGCCGAGCGAGAGAATATTGATGGTCACGTCGAGCATCTGCAGGAGGGTCAGCGCGATCAGCACCGACAGCGGGATCACCAGGCCGATGGCGAGCGAGGTGCGCCAGTCGCGCAGGAACAGGAGGATCAGCAGGATCGACAGCGCCCCGCCGATGATGATCTCCTGCGACAGATTCGACAGCGCATCCTCGACGAACTTCGCCTGCGCAGCGACCAGCCGGATCGTGACGTCGGGAAACTGCGTGCGAAGCTCGTCGAGCGTCCGCTCGAGCGCGCGGGTCACGGTGACGGTATTGGACCCACCGTCCTTGTAGACCACGAGTCCCACTGCCACGCCGCCGTCGAGATGAACAATCGTGCGCGGATCGGCGCTGGCCGGTGTCACGGTGGCGATGTCGGCCAGGCGCATCTGGCGCCCGACCGGGCCGACCGGGATGTCACGGATTTCCATCGGGTCGCGCAACTCGGTGAGGGCGCGCACCGAGAAGCGGAACTGGCCCCGCTTGATCGTGCCGCCCTGCGCCGTGGCATTGGCGTTGTCGATGGCGGTCTTGATGTCGTCGGGCGTGAGCCCGAGCGCTCGCGCCCGCTCCGGATCGACATCCACGCGGATCTCGTCCTTGGGCTCGCCCACCACCGCGACGCTCGCCACACCGGAGAGCTGCTCCAGTCGACGCTTGTGCACGTCCATCGCGGTGCGCGCGATCGCGCGGAGGTCACCGGGACCGGTGAGGGCAATCACCGCGATCGGCCGCTCTCCTGGGTCGGCGGTGAGGAGAGTCGGGCGTTCGGCGGCGGCGGGGAGCTGGTTGCGTGCGTTGTCGAGCCGCTCGCGCACCGCCAGCACCGTGCGCGCCATGTCGGTGCCCCAGTTGAAGCGGAGCGTGGTGGTTGCCTCGCCGCCCCGGGCCACCGAGCGCATCTCGAGGAGCCCGGGCGTGTTGCCGACCTGGTTCTCGATCGGCTCGGAAATGAAGCGCGACACCTCTTCCGGGGCGGCGCCCGGATAGATCGTCCGGATGGTGAGGACGGGGAGCCCGACGTCGGGCAACAGCGAGACCGGCATCCGCCCGAGGGATACCGCCCCGAGGAGGACGAGGGCCATCGTCGCCGCCATGGTGGCGACGGGGCGCCGGAGCGCCGAGGCGGCGAGCGACACGGGCCGCCCCTACTGCTCGTTCTCGCGCCTCGCCACGAGGCGCACCAGCGCATCGTGGACGAGCGTGAGATGCCCATCGATCAGGACCGTGTCGCCGGGCTGCAGGGGCTGCACCCCCGTGGCGCTGTCGGGGAGGATCTCCCGCTGCCGGCCATTGCTGCGTCCCGCGTTGACGTACTCCCATTTGGCGCGTCCGTCGCGCACCACGAACACCATCGGCCGCCCGTCGCGTTCGATCACCGCGCGGTCGGGGACGATGATCCGGTCGGGCAGGCGCGTGGCCTCGAGCTCCACGTCGGCATACATCCCCGGACGCAGCACCCCATCTCCGCGGAGGCGCACCACCGCGGTGCCGGCCCGCGAGGCCGAGTCGACGAGCGGCAACACTGCTGCAATGCGGCCCGGCACGGTCCGGCCCGGCAGGGCCGCCACCGAGATGCGGGCCTCCCCGTTGGGGCGGAGGATCGGGAGGTCCTGCTCGTACACGCGTGCTTCGATGCGCAGGTTGAGAAGGTCCACGACCTGGGCAATCTCCTGCCCCGCTCCGATCCGTTCGCCGACGGCCACCTTCACGCTCTCGAGCACGCCGTCGAACGGCGCATGGATCACCGACCGCTCGAGGTTCAGCTTGGCCTCGCGCAGGTTCACCTCGGCCGTCGGGATCCCGGCCTTGGCCGTGACGAACTCTCGCCGTGCGTTGGAGGGCGGTTGACCGGAGGCGATCGAGTCGACGTCAATCTCGACGCGATAGTTGATGCGCGCCGCGTTGAGGGCGGCTTCCGCCTTCTCGAGCGCGAGCTGCAACGGTTCGGGATCGAGGCGGACCAGCGCCTGGCCGCGGCGGACCCGGTCGCCCGGCCGCACGAACACCTCGAGCACCGTCCCGGCCGCCTCGGCCTTGAGCATCGCCGTGGCCTCAGACTTGATCTCGCCCCGGGTCGTGACGCTGAGGATCAGGTCGCCGCGCGTCACCTCCTGCCCGACCACCGGGAGGGCCAGCGGGGCCCCCGCCGGGACGTCGGTGGAGTCACGGGCCGCGATCTCGGCATCGGTCGCCTTGTCGCAGGCAGCAAGCGTCATGACGGCGAGCAGCAGGAGGGTCGGGTGGCGCATGACGGGCCTCATCGCGGGGGAGGGCGGTCGCGTCGGGCAACGTCGGTCGGATGCCCCGATGTGACAAAAGGACGCACCGCCACAACGGAGTGGGGGGACAGGAGGTGTCAGCACTGGTGCCGCAAGGCGCCAGGGGACGCGCATCGGTGGCTCGATGAGGAGAGGAGAGACTCAATATACAGTATACAGTCATTGCGACAGGTGGTGCGGGGGAACAGGGAACAGGGAACAGGGAGCTGGGTGCGCGTCACTCCCGCACAATCCGGTAGACCGAAATCTTGGGGTAGCCGGCGTCGGTCTCCCCGGAGACGTAGACCCGGTCCCGCGTCCAGTAGCCGTCCTCGAGGTCGCTGGCCGGAGCGGCCACGCTCCCCAGCAGGATCCCGTCGGGCGAGAAGACGTCGAACAGCGGCATGCCACCGGCCGGGTTCGGGCGGGTGATCCAGATGTGCCCGGTCGGGTCGCTCGCCACGCCGGTCCACATCGGCCACACGGTCGGGATGTCG
>JBBQQJ010000153.1:0-6338 GCA_038216165.1 Gemmatimonadales bacterium
TGCCCTCGGGCCTGTGGAGACCGACGCTGAGCTGCGCCTGCTGTACGGCCACGGCTTCCCGGTGGCGGGCACCCGCGGCTTTCTCAGCGCGTCGGCCGGGGTGAGCACCATCCGCGCCGGCAACGACGAAATCCGCTACGACCTGACGGTCGGGGTGGACGTTCACCCCCGGCTGCTGGTGATGGGCCAGACGTTCAATGTGGCCGCGCTGGCCGAAGGTGGCGGCATCGCCTACAGCGCCACCAAGCTCGGTGCCTCGGCGGTGTTCAAGCCGAGTCCGACGGTGGGGATCCTGGTGGGGTATTATGGTGGCGTCGCGGGCAAGAACACGGCCCGGGAGCGCACCTTCAGCGTGGGACTCTGGTTGTCCCACACGCCCCAATCGCCGGTGGTCCCCCCGCAGCCCTGACGGGCACCGCCGGCACGGAAACGAGCGACCATGGCCCTGCTGGGCTTGCAGGATATCACCCTCTCGTTCGGCGGTCCACCGCTCCTCGACGGCGCCACGCTCGCCATCGAGCGGGGCGAGCGCGTCTGCCTGATCGGCCGGAACGGTGCGGGCAAGAGCACCATCATGAAGCTCCTCGACGGTTCGATCCGCCCGGATCGCGGGGAGGTGGTCCGCCAGACCGGCGTCACCGTGACGCGTCTCGAGCAGGAGGTGCCGGGCGAGGTGGCCGGCACGATGTTCGACATCGTTGCCGAGGGGCTTGGCGCGGCCGGGACCCTGCTGGCGCAGTATCAGCATGCGAGTCACCGCATCGCGACGGACCACAGCGATGCCGCGATGAACGAGTTGGATCGCCTCCACCACGCCCTCGATGCCGCCAAGGCCTGGGAGGTGAAGAGTCGGGTCGAGACCGTGCTCGAGCACCTCGGGCTCGATCCCGAGGCGGTGTTCGCCGCGGCCTCCGGCGGGCGCAAGCGCCAGGCGCTCCTCGCCCGCGCACTGGTCGCGGACCCCGATGTCCTGCTGCTCGATGAGCCGACCAACCACCTCGACGTGACCGCGATCGAATGGATGGAGGACTACCTCATCGGTCGCAACACCACGCTGGTCTTCGTCACCCACGACCGGGCGTTCCTGCGCCGGATGGCGACCCGGATCGTGGACCTCGACCGCGGCAAGCTGGTCGACTGGGCCACCGACTACGACACCTATCTGGTGCGCAAGGAAGCGGCGCTCACGGCACAGGAAGCCGAGTGGAGCGAGTTCGACAAGAAGCTGGCGCGGGAGGAGGTCTGGATCCGTACCGGGATCCAGGCACGGCGCACCCGCAACGAGGGGCGCGTCCGCGCCCTGGAGGCGCTGCGCCTCGAGCGCAGCGCCCGCCGCGAGCGGACCGGGACCGTGCGCCTCCAGGCGCAGGAGGGGGAGCGCTCGGGCAAGCTGGTGGTGGAGGCCAAGGGCGTGACCTTCGGCTACGGTGCGCAGCCTGTGGTGCGGGACCTCACCACCACCATCAGCCGGGGGGATCGGATCGGCCTCGTCGGCCCCAATGGCGTGGGGAAGACCACTGTGCTCCGCCTGCTCCTCGGCCAGCTCGCCCCCAATGCCGGCACGATCCGCCTCGGCACCAACCTCGAGGTCGCCTACTTCGACCAGCTTCGCGAACAGCTCGACCCCGAGCGGACCGTGCTCGAGAGCATCGGCGATGGCACGGAGTACATCGAGATCAATGGGCGCCGGAAGCATGTGCTGGGCTACCTGCAGGACTTCCTCTTCACGCCCGACCGTGCGCGCACCCCGGTGCGCGTGCTCTCCGGGGGCGAACGCAACCGCCTGCTGCTGGCGCGCCTGTTCACGCGGCGCTTCAACGTCCTGGTGCTGGATGAGCCGACCAACGATCTCGACATCGAGACGCTCGACCTGCTGGAAGAGCTGCTCGCCAACCTGTCGGCCACGCTGCTGATCGTGAGCCACGACCGCGCGTTCCTGGACAACGTCGTCACGAGCACGCTGGTCTTCGAGGGCGAGGGCCGTGTGGGCGAGTACGTCGGCGGCTATTCAGACTGGGTGCGCCAGCGGGATGCGGCGGCGCGTGCGGCGGCCCCACCCCCGGTCCCCAAGGCCTCCGTGACGGCGACGCGTGGGCCGAAGAAGCGCGGGCTCAGCCATCAGGAGGCGAAGGAACTCGTGAGTCTCCCCGACGCGATTGACGCCGCCGAGCGCGAGCGTGAGGCGTTGGTGGCGACACTCACTGCGCAGGCCACGGCGGGTGACGGGAAAGCCCTCGCCGCCACCAGCGCACGGCTCGCCGTGATGGAGCAGGAGATCGTGCAGCGGATTGCCCGGTGGGAGGCGCTGGAGGCGCGAGCCCTCGGAGGGTGAGGGGTGCGGGGGGACCAGGTAGAACGTGAGAGGTGAAACGGGCGACATATCCGCTCCCGTTTCACCTTTTGCGTTTCACCCGTCACTTACGGCCGATTGACCGTGATCGACGTCTGGGTCTTGGCGGGGGCATCATAGCTGATCCCGGTTCCGCTCACGTCCGCCACGGTGAAGGTCGTGCTCGCGTTGTTCTTGTAATTGGACGAGGTCAGGTTGCACGTACCGTCGGTCCCGGTGGTACAGGTCCCCCCCCCACCGGAGCTGAAGGTCCCGGCGACCAGCGCGCCGGCCACCGGCGCCGCACTCGCGTCCACCACCGTGATGGTGACGTTGGCCGACCAGTTCTTGCCGCGGGACGTCGCGGAGCCCGAGAGGTCCGCCACGTGGACCGTGGTTGTCGCCGGGGGGGGGGGAGGCGGCGGGGGCGGACCACCGCCGCCGCCACCGGTCGCCCCGACGAAGAGCAGCAGGTTGGGTGACCCGGACCCCGGATTCCCAACCGCTCCCACCGTCGCAGCCCCGGTGATCGCCGACACCACTGCGACGGGGCTGGCCGAGGCGTTGCCCTCGAGGTACAGCGCCACCGCCCCTGCCACGTGCGGCGAGGCCATGGAGGTGCCACTGATGGTGTTGGTGGCCGTGTTGCTGGTGTACCAGGCAGAGGTGATGCTGCTGCCCGGGGCAAAGATGTCGAGGCAGGTACCGTAGTTGGAGTAGGACGCACGCGCGTCGCTGCTCGTGGTTGCGCCGACGGTGATCGCGCTGGGCGCCCGCGCCGGGGAGGCGGTGCAGGCGTTCGTGTTGCTGTTCCCCGCCGCCACCACGAACGAGATCCCTTGCGCCACGGCGTTGGCCACCGCGTCGTCGAGCGCCGTGCTTGCACCACCGCCGAGGGACATGTTGGCGACGGCCGGCCGGACGGCATTCGCAGCGACCCAATCGATTCCGGCGATGACACCGCTCGTCGAGCCCGACCCGCGACAATCCAGGACTCGCACAGGCACCAGCGTCACGCCCTTCGCGACGCCCCAGGTGGCGCCGCCCACCGTGCCGGCGACATGGGTGCCATGCCCGTTGCAGTCGGTGGTGCCGCGACCATCGGAGATGGCCGTGGTCCCGCCCGCCACGCGCCCGCCGAAGTCCCCATGGCTGGCCAGGATGCCGGTATCGAGAATGTAGGCACGGACACCCGCACCAGTGGCGGCATAGGTGTACGTCTGATTCAGCGGCAGTGCCGTCTGGTCGATCCGGTCAAGGCCCCACGTGGCGTTCGTCTGGGTGCCGATCGCCTGCACCTCCTGGTCGGCCTCGACCAGGTGCACGTTCGGATTGCGACGGATCCCCTCGAGGGCGGCACTCGGCAGCGTCGCCGCGAAGCCCTGCAGCACCGTGGTGTACCGATAGTGCACGCTGCCACCACGTGCGAGCTGGTTGGTGAGGGCGTCGGACCCAGGCGTGCCCGGCCGGAAGACCACGATGTAGCGGTCGGCGAGTGGCCCGCGGCCCGCCGCAGCGAACGCGGGCGTGCGCTCCGGCGCCAAGGGGGTCGTCGGGTCGGGCGCACCACTGGCGCACGCCGTCGTGACCACGACGAACGCCGCCGCAGCGCGGTGGAGGGCGAGACGCATGATCGGAACTCCTGTGCTGGGGAAATGGGGGAGACGTGGGAGGTCCCTCCATGCGTCTAGCATCGGTAGCGGTACGGCGTTTGGCAAGGGGGTGAGGGGAAACAGCGGTGAACGGTGAACGGGAATCGAACCCACCCGTTCACCTCGCGCCGCAACGCGGCGTCGCGTTCCCCCCGCCCGGCGAAGCCGTACCCGCTCAGGTCGTCAGTCGGTTCGGCTCCAGCACCAGCGCCTCAATGAAGAACTCCATCATCCGCTGCGCGTTGAGCCCGGTGTGGCCGGCGTCCGGTCCCACCTGCACCTCGAACGACTTGCCCGCCGCCTGCAGCGCCTTGATGAGCTGCATCGAATTGTTCGGGTGGACGTTGTCGTCGGCGGTGCCGTAGTAGATCATCAGCCGCCCCTTGAGATCCTTGGCGTACTCCATCGCGCTCCCCAGCTTGTAGGCCTCGGGGTTGGCCTGGGGCGTGTACATGTAGCGCTCGGTGTAGATCGTGTCATAGTGATCCCACGCGGTGACCGACGACGAGGCCGACGCGGCATGGAAGGCATCCGGATGCCGCAGCAGCGCCATCGCCGACGCGTAGCCGCCGTAGGAGGTGCCATAGATGCCGACGCGATCACCGGCCACGTAGGGGCGCGTGGCGAGGTGGCGCGAGGCGGCGGCGATATCGTCGATCTCGACCTGCCCGAACTTCTGGTAGATCGCGTCGAGCGAGCGCTTCCCCTTCCCGGCGGCGGCGCGGGTGTCGACGGTGACCACGAGGAAGCCGTACTCGGTGAGCGGGTTGGGCGTGCTCCACACTTCGCGGGCGCCGGTATGGCCCGGGCCGGCGTACACCGAGAAGATCACCGGGTAGCGCTTGGCGGGATCGAAATCGTGCGGCTTGTGGAGCATTCCCTGCAGCGGCGTGGCGCCGTCGGCGGCGGTAAAGGTGAACATCTCCACCGGCTCCAGTCCGAGCGTGTGGAAGGCAGTGAGGTCGCTGGTGGCGAGGGTGTCCAGGACGCGACCGTTGGCATTGAGCAGGCGCGTCACCGGCGGAATCGCATGCGTCTGCGCCACGTCGGTGATGAATTTGCCGTCGGGCGAGACGCTCACCGTGTGGTTGAGCACGGGATCGGTGAGGCGGCGATCCCCCGTGCCGTTCAGCCCCACGCGGTGGAGCTGCACCTTCATATAGTTGTCACCGCTCCGGGCGGTGTACCAGAGCTGGCCGGCCCGCTCGTCCACCTTCACGATCCCGGTCACTTCGAACGGATGGTTGGTGAGCGTGGTGAGCAGCTTCCCGCTGATGTGGTAGAGGGAGTAGTTGCTGAAGCCGGTGCGCTCCGATGCCCAGATGAAGCGCTTCCCGTCCTCGAGCCAGCGGATCGTCGGCGAATTCTCGGTCCAGCTTGCCGCCCACTCCTCGCGGAGGATCACCCGGCACGCTCCGGCGTCGGGACGGCAGGCGGTGAACTCCATGATGTTCTGGCGCCGGTTGGTCCGGTTCATCAGCAGCTCGCTGCCGTCCGGGCTCCAGGTGATGCCATAGACGTAATGGCCCACGACGTCATCGGTGAACGGCCGACCGAAGCGCACGTCCATCGTGGTGACCTTCCCGGTGCTCGCATCATAGACGTAGAGATCGACCACCGGGTTGCCAGTGCCCGCCTTGGGGTAGGCCTCGATCATGGCGGCCCCCTGGACCTTGGTCTGGTCCATCTGGAGCACGTAGTCCTTGACGGGGTTCTCATCGAAGCGGTAGAAGGCGAGTCGCTTCCCGTCAGGGCTCCACCACATCGCGGTGGTCTGTCGCAGTTCCTCACCGTAGACCCAGCTCGCCGTGCCGTACTTGATGCGGGCGGTCTCGCCGCCGTCGGTGGTGAGTTGCTGCTCGCCGGCGCCGTCGCCCATCGAGACGAAGAGGTTCCGATCGCGGTAGACCGCCTTCATCGAGGAGTCCGGCGACCACGCCTCGGTGGCCTGTCGGCCGCGCGCGACGCCACCCATCCGCCGCCCGCCGCCAGGGGCAGCCGCCTGGCTATCCACCGGAACGATCGCAGCGTGGCGGGACGTCAGGTCGTAGCGCCACCGGGTGCCGCCAGTGGTGTACTCGAGGGTTCCCCCACCATCGGCCCAGCGCGGCGCGATGGCGCCGGAGGCAAACGACCGCCCGAGCTTGGGCGCCATCTCCGTGTACTGGGCGTACCCGGGCATCTCCTTGAGGCGATCCTGGGCGGTGAGCGGCGCGGCCAGCGCCAGGAGAAGGAACGGCAGCGCACGAAGGAACCGATGGGACACGGCGGAGCTCCGGAGTGAGTGAAGCGGACGATGGCGACCAACCTGATGATACGCGCCGATGGGGGGCGGGGGTTGGGGTGAGGGGTGAGGG
>JBBQQJ010000154.1:0-6327 GCA_038216165.1 Gemmatimonadales bacterium
ACCTTCCTCATCGAGAAGATGCCCGATCCGTCGGCCGTCTGGGTACGGGGCGAGGATCAGCATACCGAATGGGGCGGGCGGCCAATGCGTGCCGACGAGATCTGGCCACACTGGTTCAATGACTTCGTCCGCCAGCGTTGCCTCGATCGTGCCGCCACCACCGGCTGGATCGTCAGGGCGAATCCGTTCGAGGGGGGCAGCGATCACACCCCGTTCCTGCGGGCGAAGATTCCGGGGCTCCTGCTCTGGCACTTCACCGACCAGTACTACCACACCGATCGCGATCGGATCGAGATGGTGAGCCCGGTCACGCTGGCGCACGTCGGGAACTGTGCCCTCACCACCGGACTGCTGTTGGCAGACGGGCGCGCCGCCATTGCGGACGCGGCGGTCGGAGAGCTCCGGGATGCGGCACTCCGCGAGCTGACCACGCAGGCCGCCCTGTCGCGCACTGCGCTGGCGGGCGGAAGCGCGCTCGCCACCGAGGCACTGATCCTCACCACGTGGCGCGACTATTACCTGCAGGCACTGGCGCTGCTGCCCGAGATGGCGGTCGGTACGGTGGATCTCGCGCGGGAGATCGGCGCGGCCCAGGCTACCGTGCGCATGCGGGCTGAGGTGCTACGGGCCGGATTCGGCCGGTAGGTCAGGCGGTGGCCACGCGCTCGAGCGCGGCCAGGAAGAAGCGCCAGCCGACGGGATAGTCGCTGAGGTCGGCGGCGCGGGTGAAGCCCGCATGGGTGAACGTGAGGATGGTCGCGTCGCCCTCGGGAGCCAGCGCGAAGGTGATCGACTGCACCGGCACCGCCGGGTCGCCACGCCAGTCGGGCCAGTCGAGCACCAGATGCTGGGTGGGTTGCCACACGAGGATCGTGGTCGGACCGCCGGTCACGTCGCGGTCGCCCACCCGGTAGTGCCAGTCCACCCTGTATGCCCCCCCCTCACGTGGTTCGATCACCGGGGCCGCCGCATTGAACCAGGCCTGCACCTGCGCGGGATCGGTGAGCGCCTCCCAGACCCGTCCCGGCGTCGCCGCGATCCGGTGGGTGAGCATCAATGTCGGGGTGTGATCGGCGAAGTCCGGCCGCACCACGCCCTCGCCGCCGGCCAGGTGCAACATCAGGTTGCCGATGGCCAATCGCCAGAAGTCGTCCACGAGTTCATGGGCGCGGGTGACCGGAAGGTCGCCGTGCAGGCGGTGCTGCACCGTCAGGGTGGTACCGCCCCCCTCGACGGCGGCCAGCCGCCACTGCACATCGGTGGGGACATCCATGAGCCGCCACGTGAAGGCGAGGAGCTGATCGGGCACGAGGGCGGTGATCTGGCCGGTCGCGTCGTCGGCGGTGGGAGTCCCGGGCACGTGCCGGCCCCACCAGGCGAATCCCCCCCCCACCTCCAGCGGACCGACCTCGACGGTGTCGGCGAGCCAGGCGGCCAGTGCCTCGGCATCGGTCAGCGCGGCGAAGACGCGATCCTGGGCATCGCCGAAGGTGAACGCGTGTTCGTGGGTCCAGGGCATGGTCACTCCACCCGCTTCGAGGCCATCGCCGTGACGGAGGTCGTCACGAGCATTCGTGGTGCAACATCGGTGGCGGTGGTCTGTGGTGCGGCCATGATGCCCTCTCAGTGGTGGGCCCGCGGTGGCGGTACCCTATGCCATCCGACGCAACGACTCCTCACGACCAACCACCGCCAACAACTCGTTCACCGGCTCACTCACGGTGCCACCGGTGAGCGCCACACGCACTGGCTGCATCACGTCGCCGAGCTTGAGGCCGTCGCGTTCCGCCACGCTGCGCATTGCGGCCTCCAGCGTGTCGGCGCCCCACTCCGCCTCCGGCACCGCCGCCACCGCGTCGCGCGCAATCGTCAGGCACTCGGCGAATCGCTCGCCCATCTTTGCCACGAGCGCGTCGCCCTTTGCATCGCGCACCACGGGCGCACCCGGCAGGCGCGTCGCGACTTGCTCTGCCACCGCGGTGACGGTGCGTGCCCGCGCCTTGACGGCGTCGATGATCGGATCGAGGTCGCGATCGCCCCACGCGGCGCCCATCCGCTCAAGCTGGCGAACCACCGGGTCGTGCAGCACGGCTGCCGGCAGCATCGAGAGGTACTGCCCGTTCATCCACTCCAGCTTGGCCGGGTCGAACACCGCAGCCTTCGACTGGATCGCCTCCAGCGAGAAGCGACGGATCATCTCGTCGAGCGTGACGATCTCGTCGTCATTGCCGGGTGACCAGCCGAGCAGTGCCAGGAAGTTGCGCATCGCATCGGGGAGGATGCCCTGATCCTGATAGTCACCGACCGCGGTGGCCCCGTGGCGCTTGCTGAGCTTCTTGCCGTCGGTGCCGAGGATCATCGGGACGTGCGCAAACACCGGCGGCTCATGGCCCAGCGCGCGATAGAGCGCGATCTGCTTCGGGGTATTGGAGACGTGATCGTCGCCGCGGATCACGTGGGTGATGGCCATCGCGATGTCGTCGGAGACGACCGCGAGGTTGTAGATCGCGGAGCCGTCGGAGCGCAGGATAATGAAGTCATCAAGGTCGCGGCCCTGCCACGAGATGCGCTCGTGTACGGCGTCGGTCCACGCGATCTCCTCGTCGGGAATGGCGAACCGGATCGCGAACGGCGCACCGGCCGCCTCCCGGCGTGCCACCTCGTCGGCCGGGAGGCCCATGATGCGGCGATCGAAGCGGAACGGTGCCTTGGCGTCCTTCGACTTCTCGCGCCACCCATCGAGCTCGGCGGCGGTCAGGTAGTCCTTGTACGCCTTCCCCTCGGCGAGCAGCCGCTCGGCGTCGGCGCGATGCCGATCGGCGTAGCCCCCCTGAAAGAGCGGGCCTTCGTCCCAGTCCAGGCCGAGCCAGGCCATGCCGTCGAGGATGACCTGCGTGTGGGCCTCGGTGGAGCGCTCCTTGTCGGTGTCCTCGATCCGCAGCACGAAGGTGCCGCCGGTTTGCCGGGCGTAGAGCCAGTTGAACAGTGCCGTGCGGGCGCCGCCAACGTGGAGATAGCCAGTCGGGGAGGGAGCGAAGCGAACGCGGGGGGGCATGGAGAGGCCTCAGGAAAGGTCATAGGTCGTACGCCGTGGGTCGTAGGACACTTGTCGTGAGGCACTGTGCATCCGTCACGGCCGATACCGTTGCGACCTACGACCTACGACATATGACCTGCGACCTGATACGGAGCGAGAGGGATTCGAACCCTCGTTAGGGGTTTACCCCCTAAAACGGTTTAGCAAACCGTCGCCTTCAGCCACTCGGCCACCGCTCCCGGAACCACGAAACATAGCGGAGGGCGGCACGATGGGGGAGGGGTGGAGCGGGGGAACGGTGATCGAGGTGGGTTGCGTTCGTTTACGGCTCACCGGTGCCGGCCGCTGCCCGGGCGGCTCGTACGGCCCGGACCCATTCGGCCATGGTGGGGCCCGCGCGGGTCATCACGTCGCCGGGGATTTCGAGCACCCTGCCGGCGCGGACCGCCTCCAGCTCACGCCAGCCGCCGAGGCGACGGAGGGTGGCGAGCCGCTCGCCGGGTGTCGGGCCCCGGGAGGTGAGCACCCACCGCGGCTGACGCGCGGCGAGCGTCTCCAGGGAGATCGTGGGCCAGGGCTGGTCGAGGTCGCCGAAGGCGTTGATGAGACAGGCGGCCGGGAGGAGCTGGTCCATCCACGTACCGGCACCCGAGGTCACCGGCGGTTCGGTGGACAGCACCATCACCACCGACTCCGGCGTGCCGACGCAGGTGGCGCGTGCGGCATCGAGCTCACCGCGCAGCGCCGTGGCCAGGGAGTCGGCCTGCGCTTCCCGCCCCACCAGGCGCCCCAGGACGCCGAGCTGCGCGTAGACCGCCGCGGTGTCGGTGGCCTCGACCGCAATCACTGGTATGTCAAACGGCGCGAGCACCGTCTGGAGGTCCATCGAGGACCGGATCCTCCAGCCGAGCACGAGGTCAGGGCGGAGCGCCACCAACGCTTCGGCGTTCGGATCGAGGCCACCGCCGATACTCGGCAGGGCCGCCAGCTCGGGCTGCCGGTCGTAATCGGTGCGCGCCACGAGGCGGTCGGCCGCGTCGAGGAGGACGAGCCACTCGGTGGCCGATTGCATGGTGGAGACGATGCGCGCGACGGGAAGTGGCGCCACGGTGACCGACCTGCCGTCGGGGCCCGGGAACGAGCCCACCGCCGCGTGGGGCGACGGTGCGTCGCCACAGGCGACGGCAAGGCAGCAGGCGAGGACGGCTCCCTTGGAGGTGCGGATCACTGCGGTTCGGAAGACTCCCCGCCGGCCCCCATCTGGCTCATCAGGCCGGTGATCATCTCGATCGGGAACGGATCGAGGTCTGGCGAGAGGACGAAGAGGGTGGCGTCAGGCATGCCAGTGTTGCTGGAGAGGAGCTCCATCTCTATCCGCGCGCCGTCGCGTCCCATCATCAGGCGGAGCGGCATCAGGTCGCGTCCACCGAAGAGCGCGCGCTGACGCTCGGTGAGCCCTGCGACCCCGAAGGCCTGCATGCCGGGGATCGTCGTGAGGAGGCGATTGGCGGCGGCGATGGCGGGCGGGGTGGGGGCGAGGCAGACCTGGGCGGTGTCCGCCCCAGTGAACATCTCCCACTCCTCGCACGGCACGCCGCCGACGGTGCTGGTGCGCCCCAGATCACGGCCCGACATGGTGATGGTATCGAGCACCGCAGTGAGCGAATCACCGATGCCCCCGGGCAGGGCGACGGAGTCCGGCATGGCCAAGTCCAGGCGGAAGCCGATGCCCCCCCCCATCTGCGCCACCAGGTCGGCCGGCATGAGGACCCCAACGTGCACGCTGTCGGTGGTGGGATTCCAGATGGCGTGGAACAGCATCTCGCCGAGCGCCATGCCGGGCATGTTCATCGCCTCGCCGAACTGCATCTGCATGGCTAGCTGCTGGCCATCTGTGGCGTAGGTCAGTTGCATCTCCAGTTCGTCGAACGGGAGGCTCACCGACGGCGCGGTGGCTGTGCTGTCGGGGGTGGGCATGGTGATGCGCATGCGCATCACGGCCGTCCCTGGCGCGGCCTGTTGGGCCGAGCCGGTCGTGGGGGCCACGGCGAAGCCCAGCGCCACGAGTGCGGAGGGGAGGAGGCGCACCATCAGTTGTTCCGCCGGCCGCCCATGCCGCCCATCATCCCGCCCATGTCCTGGTAATCGGCAGGGATGGCGAAGATCGCGGCCGGCACGGTGCCGGGCGTGATCGACGTCACGGTGACCGTGGCGGAGCCCTTCTTGTCCGTGATCTTGAGCGGGAACTTGCCGTCGAGGTTGCGGGCCCACTTCGGGACCGAGGCGTTGCGGCCCATGCCGCCACCGGCGGCGAACATGAAGCGGCCCAGGCCGTCCGCGAGGCACATGGTGAAGGTCTCCCCTTCGGTGGTGACCTCGTAGTCATCGCACGAGCGGCCCGCGATCTTCTGCGAGGTGCCGAGCTTCTTGACCGACCCTTCCGGCGCCATGGCGTCGTCGGTGGGGAGGTTCTTGAGGTCGGTCACCATCTTGATCCCCTTGGCGCCACCCATCATCGCCGCCATCTCGCCGGCCACCGGGAGCAGCATGGTCATCTTCGCGGCCGCAGGATCGAGGATCATCCGCATCTCGGCGCCGGCCATCGGGCCGGTCGATGCCGGGGCGATCATCACCATGGCGACCTTGTCGCCCTTGACGTGGTACTTCATGTCGATGGACTCGTTGCCCATCTCCTTCGCGGAGACGGTCATGGCCACGGTGCCCTCGAATTGGGCGGTGAGCGGCGCGGCAGCAAGGAGCGGGAGGAGCAGCAGGGTGGCACGCATGAGAACATCCTTGGTGGAGGGTCGGTATGTGGCCATTATCGGACGGCGCGGGTGAGATTCGAACTCACGAGCCCCGTAAAGGGCCGCCGGTTTTCAAGACCGGTGCATTCAACCGCTCTGCCACCGCGCCTCAGACATCCCCTCAATCTAGCCCCACCCCCACGGGGGTGTCGCCATCCTGCGGACGCGGGTGGTTCTGGCGGCCGAGCACGGCAGGGCGCTCGGCCGGTCAGGTCAGAAATCGAGTCTGACGATCCGTCCCTGGGGCCCGACGGCCCAGGCGCTGCGACCGAACGCCCCCACGCTCCAGAAGGCGCGCTCGTCGAGCGTGCGCCAGCGCATGCCGCGGTCGGTCCCCAGAAAAAGCCCGCCCGGGCCGACCACGAGGATCCCCGCGTCGGCAGCCCACGTGACGCCAAACGGCGCGCCCGGCGACGGGGGGCGCGTGGCGAGTTGCCAGGTCACCCCGCCATCGGTCGTGAAACCCACGGCCGCGGCCGCGGT
>JBBQQJ010000155.1:0-6244 GCA_038216165.1 Gemmatimonadales bacterium
TCATCTGATCGATGCGGCCGGCCACCGCCACGCCATGCTGTGGATCCTGGAAGGCTGCGGCCGTCATGCCCCCCCCCGTGCCCCGGACGAACGGCGTCTCGTGCACGGACCAGGTGGCCCCGGCATCGGTGGTGCGGAAGAGGCGGGCGCCCGGGCCGCCGGTGGCGACCCAGCCGTGGCGCGCATCGACGCTCGTCACGCAGCCACCGCTGGCCGCAAAGGCCCCTTCCCCCTCGAGCGGCGCCGGCACCGCGTCGGGCGGGAGGTGCCGCCAGGTCCCCCCCCCATCGGTGGTGCGCAGGATCAGGGTGCGTCCGCCGGCCGCGTCGCTGAACGCCACGCCGGTCCGGCTGTCGAAGAAGGTGAGGCAGTCATAGAAGGCGGCGGAGTCCGGATTGGTGAACTGGAGATCCCACGTGGCACCGCCGTCACGGGTGCGATAGATCCGGGACTGATCCCCGTTGCCCGCGCTCAGGATCCAGGCAGTGTCGGCGTCGATCGCATGGACATCACGGAACTGCAGGGCGCCCGCCCCGGGGACGGGACGGAGGGCGAAGGTGCGGCCTCCGTCCAGGGAGCGCAGCACCGTGGCCTGGTGCCCGCTGATCCACACGGCATCGGCTGTGGGTGCACTGACCGCCTGGAGGAGCGCCGCGGTGCCGGCAGGGATCGGGGTGAGCGTCTGGGCGCCCAGCAGAGCAGGGCAGATGACGGCGGCGGCAAGCACGGGGCGCATGTCGGCTCCTCGAGGTGAAGGGGAAAGGTACTGCACCCCTCGACCCTCCGGCGTCCTCCGGGGTACTTTCCCTAACCGCCCATGCTTCTCATTCTCTTCGTCGTGCTCGGTTACCTCGCGGCCCGCTTCGCCGTGGACTGGCTTGCCCGCCACGCCCTCGTCGTCTCCGGAGCCGAGTACCTGTTCCTCGGCCTGCTCCTTGGCCCGCGAGGGACGGGGGTCGTCGATCCAGAGCAGCTCCGGGGCCTCGCGCCGTTCTTCACCCTGGCGATCGGATGGCTCGGCGCCTCGGTCGGTTTCCGGTTCTGGATCCCGGTGCTGACGCGCACGCCAGGAGTGCTCTTCCGGCTCAGCGTGGTCCAGTCCGTGGTCACCCTCGGCCTGGTCGGGGGCGGGATCTGGGCGGTGCTCGCGCTCACGCGCGGCATCGACCCGTTCCAGGCCGTGCTCCCGGCGACGATTCTCGGCGCCATCGCCGCGTCATCGTCGCTGCAGGGAGCGAAGATCGCAGGCAAGGCGCTGGGGCGCCGCAACCTCGCGGTGCGCCAACTCGAGGTCGCCGCCGGGGTGGACGCGCTCGTGGCGATCATGGCGATCACCGTGGTGCTGGCGCTCTTCCATGCCCCCACCTCGGGGATGGTGCGCGAGCCGACCGCGACTGAGTGGGTGGCGATCGCCATCGGGATCGGGGCGGTGGGGGGATGGCTCTTCCACCTCTTCCTTGGCGAGGAGCGGTCCCAGGATCGGCTTTTCATCGCGCTTGCGGGCGCCGTGGTGCTCACGACCGGGGCGGCCAACTACGTGGGGATGAGCGCCCTGCTCCCCGGCCTGCTGCTCGGGGTGATCCTCGTGAACACCTCGCGGCAGCGCGACGCGGTGGGCACCCTGCTCGCCAAGGTGGACCGGCCGCTCTACTTCCTGATGCTGGTCTGCGCCGGGGCGCTCTGGGCTCCGAGCGCCGTGGACATCTTCGTCCCGGTGCTCGCCTTCCTCGGCCTGCGCTGGCTCGGCAAGGTGGGGGGGGCATACCTCGCCGCGCGCGCCAACGGGGCGCTTGAGGCCTTCGGCCCGCTGTGGGGGCTCGCCCTCGTCGGGCAGGGCGGACTCGCGATCGCCTTGGCGCTGGACTACTCGCTCAGCGCCTCGGCGGTAATGCCGAACCTGGTCTTCACCGCCGCGCTCTGCTCGGTGCTGCTCACCGACGTCTTCTCGGCTCGCCTCGCCCGCGACGTGGTCGCGCGCCTGCCCGAGGAGATCCACCTTCCCGATCCGGCGCGGCCAGCGTGAGGAAACTCGTGGTGCTGGCGCTCCTCTTTGGGGCGATGCGGCTCATCGAGCCGCTCGGCCGGGCGGGGGAGTCGCCGGACGCACTGCTCACCTTCGGCTTCCTGATCCTCGCGGCCTACGCCGCCGGGGAGATCGCCGAGCGCTTCCGGCAGCCCAAGCTGGTGGGCTACCTGATCGCCGGTGTGGTGGCGGGGCCGAGCGTGCTCGGGACGGTGAGCAGCGCGGCGGCGGCGCAACTCGATGCGGTGAGCGCGCTGGCGATCGCGCTGATCGCCTTCCTCGCCGGCGCCGAGCTCGACCTCGAGGAGATCAAGGCCCGCGGTACCGCCCTGCTCCGGCTCACGATCATCGAGCTGGGGCTCGTCGTGCTGGTGCTCTTCGGGCTCGCGTTCCTGCTCCGGCCGTGGATCCCGTTCATGGCCGACACCGACACCCAGCGCGCGATCCTGTTCGCGATGCTCTTTGCGCTCATCGCGGTGATGCATTCGCCGGCGATCGTGATGGCGATCCTCACCGAGACCCGGGCGGCAGGTCCGGCGGCGCGGACCACGCTCGCGGTGGTGCTGCTGTCCGAGGTGGTGGTGGTGCTCCTTTTCACGGTGCTCCTGGGGGCGGCCCAGCGAATCCTCCCCGGCACCTCGGAGCCAAGCGGAGGCGTGCTGCTGGTCATCTGGGAGATCGCCGGCTCGGTGCCGGTGGGCATCCTGCTCGGGGTCGGGGTGGCCGCTGCGCTCCGGGTGGTGCGCGACGACCGCTTCCTGTTTGCCCTGCTCGCCGCCCTGCTGGGCCAGCAGGTGGCCGCCTTGGTGCACGTGGAGGTGCTGCTGACGTTGCTGGTGGCGGGCTTTGTGGCAGTGAACGTGGCGCGCGAGGACGACGGAATCAAGCTGCGGCATGCCATGGAGGGCGCCGCCGGACCGATTTTCGTGGTCTTCTTTGCGCTCGCCGGCGTGGCGATTGACCTGAATGCCGCGGTGTCGCTCGGTCTCGTGGTCACGCCGATGGTGCTGGCGCGGCTCCTCGCGCTCCGCATTGGCGTGCGGCTCGGTCGCGGTCGTCTGGAGCTCACCAAGGTGCAGGAGCGCGCGGTGTGGCAGGGGCTCACGGCCCAGGCGGGCGTGGCCATCGGCCTGGTGACGATCGTCGCGGAGGCCTATCCCGAGGCCGCGGTGTCGATGCGCGCGCTGTTGCTCGCCTTCATTGCCGTCAACGGAACCCTGGGCCCGATTCTCTTCCGGCGGGCGCTGGGGGCCGCGGGCGAGGTGGGTGCCCGCGATCCGGCCCCGACCGCGTCTTCCGGGGAGGAAGAGGCGGCCGGGGCCAAGGCCCCCGCATGGTCTGCGGGGTGATCAGCGCGTGGGGCGCAAGTTCCGGAGCACCCGTTCGGCGATCCGACCCGCCTGGATCGCAGCGGCTGAATCGCCCTGCTCCGCAAAGATCGGTGCGTAGCCGCCGTAGGTGATGTAGTACAGCGAGAGGATGGACGCCGACGGCGGATCGACCCAGCCGAACGGCCGCTCGCGCGCCGCCGCCTCCGGGTGGTACACCTTGAACAGCAGGGCCCGGCTCCGGGCCACGTCCACGAAGCCCATCGACTGGTCAAAGATCAGCCCAGGCCGCTCATCCAGCGGCGTCGGGCTCAGCTTGCGCACGAGGCCCTGGGAGATCAGGTACGGAGTCAGCCCGAGCGTCTGGTCGGGGTAGCCACCCGAGCTCCAGGAGAAGTAGATCGGGCGCTTGCCCAGGTTGTCCTTGATGAGGAGCAGCGTGGCGAGGTCGCTCCGCGTCAGGTACTCCTGGCCGAAGCGCACCTGCAGCGAGTCGAAGGTGATCTCCGCGGCGGGGAGCCGTGAGAGCTCCGGCAGGGTGGCGATCGAATCGACGGACAGCGAAAAGACCGGCGTGGTGGGGCGGGTCCAGCCGCCCGTCGGCATGTCGAGCCCGAGCGGCATGGAGTCGCGGTCGGTGTCGGGTCGCCAGATCGGGTGGGCCGTGCTCGCGTCGAAGTCGGGGAGCTCGCGGCGCCGGAGCTGCTTGAGGTGCCACTCGGTGTTCATCAGCGACAGGTTCGCGAGCGTCACATCGCGCCGCACGCCGAGGACCTCCTGGGCGAACCAGAGCGGGAAGGTGTCGTTGTCGCCGGCGGTGATCAGGATGCCGTATGGCTCCACCGATTCGAGAATGTCGATGGCGAAGTCGCGCGCGATCGTCTCATTGGCGCGTGACGCGGTGGTCCAGTTCCCGCCGAGGGGCACGAGTGCGAGGGCGAGCACTGGCGTGGCGTAGAGATAGCGGCGCGAGGCATCCACACGGTCGCCGAGCCAGTCGCCGATGCCCCGGATCGCCGCGGCGAAGCCGGCGGCAAAGAGCACCCCGACGAATGCGAACGACGCCACGTAGAAGTAATCGCGTTCGCGCACCTCGCGCAGGTCGGTCCCGATTGCCGGATTGTTGTACGAGAAGCCGTACTTGAAATTGAGGTAGAAAATCAGGGCGAGGGTGAGCGTGCCGAGCAGGGCGCCGGCGGCGAGCCCGCTGCGGAGATTGCGGCGGAGGAGCGTCCACAGCCCGGCGAGGCCGAGCGCGGTGAAGAGTCCGGTGGCCGCGCCGCCGAGCGCGCCGAGGTCCCGGCCCCACTGCCACGACCAGTACGTCCAATAGTTGGAGAGCTGGGCACTAAAGGGTGCCATCCGTTGACTGAACTCATCGGGCTTGGCGTACTGGACGCGGTTGAGCACGTCCATCAGGGCCGGGGAGAAGAAGCCGACCGGCTCGCCCTCGTTGATCGCGGGATATTGGCCTGCCCGGATGGGGAGGTAGATGTAGTTGATCGAGATGCCGACCACCCAGACCGCCAGGGCCGCCGCAATCACTTGCGGCCGGGTGATCACCCGCCAGTCGGTGAGGAGCACATACACACCGATCACCGGAAGGGCGAGCAGCCCCATCTGGTGATTCGTCGATGACAGCGCGGTGATGTAGAGGGCCGCGATCAGCCAGCGGTCCCGGCGCGGTCCGGGCGCCTCATCGGCCCACCGCAACGTGAACCAGACGCACATCGCGATCGAGAGGAGCGAGATGGTATAGACCTTCTCGTTGACCGTGGACTGGTTCCAGACGGTCCAGGCCATCGCGCTGGCGAAGACGCCGGCGAATGCGGCCGCGAGGCGGGGTCCGCGCGCCGCGAGAATGGCCCGGCACCACCGCTCCGCCACGAGGAACCAGAACGCGGCACCCGCCGCGCTGGTGACGGCAGCAAAGAGGTTGATGCGCCGGGCGTATTCCGCGCCCAGCGGCAGCAATCCCCAGACGTGGGCCATCAGCGTGAACAGCGGGTTGCCCGGCGGGTGCGGGATGCCGAGGAGCTTCGCGGCCGCAATGTATTCCGAGGTGTCCCAGAACGCGGTGGTCGGCGCCAGGGTCAGCAGGTAGACCACCATCACGGCGGTGAAGAGCGCGGCGGCCCAGATGTAGGGGGGCCGAGCCTCGGGCGTTTCGTCAATCACACAGCACTCCGGATGAAAGCGAACAGCGAACAGCGAACAGCCAATAGCCAACAACGAACAACTCCCGTTCACCCTGCGCGGCGCAGGCCGCCCCCCCCCCTGCTAGTGCCGGAACATTCGCAAGCCGGTCAGGATCATCGCCAGGCCGAGCCGGTCGGCGGCTGCGATCACCTCGGGGTCCTTGACGGAGCCACCGGGCTGGATGATGGCGGAGACGCCCGCGGCGGCCGCGGCTTCCACACCATCGGGGAACGGGAAAAAGCCATCGGAAGCCAGGGCTGCCCCGGCCGGGTCGTGACCGGCCTGACGCGCCTTGTGGACGGCGAGGAACGAGGCATCCACCCGGCTCATCTGGCCGGCGCCGATGCCGATGGTCGCGCCGTCGCGAGCGAGGACGATGGAGTTGGACTTCACGTGGCGCCCCACCCGCCAGGCGAACAGGAGGTCGGCCCACTCGCGCGCGTCGGGCGCGCGCCCGGTCGCGAACTCCATCGTGTCGGGCTCGGCGACCACGCTGTCGGCGTCCTGCACGAGCAGCCCGCCTGTCACCTGGCGCACGTCCTGCTCCCCGAGGTAGGGCGCGCGGCGCTCCTCGTCGTCGAGCAGGCGGACGTTCGGCTTGCGCTGAAGCACTTCACGCGCGTCGTCGTCGAAGCCGGGTGCGAACAGCACCTCGGTGAACTGGTCGCTGATCGCCTCCGCCGTCGCGCGGTCC
>JBBQQJ010000156.1:0-6222 GCA_038216165.1 Gemmatimonadales bacterium
GAATCCCGGACTCTGGGGCGTGATTGCCGGCGTGCTCAACTTCATCCCCTACATCGGCGCGATCGCGACGATTGTCATCATCGGCCTCGCCGGTCTCGTGTCCTTCGATGCGCCCTCCCAGGCCTTCATGGCCGTGGGGGCGTTCTTCGTGATCAACCTCATCGAGGCGAACCTCGTCACCCCGACCCTCATGGGGCGCCGGCTCCCACTCAACCCGGTTGCGGTGTTTCTCGGCTTCCTCTTCTGGGGCTGGGTCTGGGGGATCCCCGGGGCGGTGCTCGCCGTGCCCCTCACCGTGATGGTCAAGGTGATTGTCGACCGGATCCCCTCGATGCAGGGGCTCGGTGTCCTGCTCGATTCCTGACGAAACCCCGGCAATGCCGGCGGCGTTTATTATGTCTGGGCGCTGTTTTGTCCCGCTGCCCAACATTTGCCCGAGGTGTACGATGCCGAGGTCCCTGGTCGCTCTCGCTGCTGCCCTTCTCCTCGCCGCAGGTGCGTGGCACCTGAGCCTCGTCAGCGCGTTTCCAGGCAAGGATGAGGTGGTGGCCGCGCCGCTGTCCAAGGTGGCCCTGACCTTCTCGGCACCGGTCAACATCAAGCTTTCCGCCGTTTCGATCCTGGCGCAGGACTCCACCGAGGTGGCCAAGCTCGCGGTCACGGTGGGGGCAAAGCCGACGATGGTCGATGGCAAGCTTGCCCGGCCGCTTCCGGCGGGCCGTTACCTGGTGCGGTGGCGGACGGCCGGTGCAGACGGTCACGCGATCCGCGGGACATACGCGTTCACGATCAACCCGGTCGAGTGATGCGTTTCAGCAGGGCGGTGATCGCCGCCCTGGCGATCGCTGCCTGCGCACCTGGCGCACCCCCCGCGTCGGGTCCGTTCCGGGGTGTGGAGCTGGACCATCCCCTGCCGAAACCGGCGTTGGTGTTCACCGACTCGCACGGCCAGCCATTCGACCTCGTGCAGGCCACCGCCAACCGCGTGACCCTCCTCTTCTTCGGGTACACGCACTGCCCCGACATCTGTCCGGTCCACCTTGCCAACATCGCGGCCGTGCTCGACAAGATGCCCGACGACGTGCAGCGTGACGTGATGGTGGTATTCGTGACCACCGATCCTGCCCGCGATTCGCTCGCCGTTCTCGGCCGCTGGGTTCGCGGTTTCGACCCGCGATTCATCGGGCTCACCGGCGACAGCGCCACGATTGCCGACGCCCAGGCGCAACTCGGATTGGTTCCCGCACGCCGCACCGCCGCTCAGGAACGCAACCATTACGGCGTGGGGCATGCCACGCAGGTCATCGCGTTCACGCGGGACGGTGTTGCCCGCGTGCAGTACCCCTTCGGCACCCGCCAGCGCGACTGGGCGGCGGACATTCCGAAGCTCGTGGAGTTCGGTCGCACACCGCCTGCGGGAACGGAGTAGCGATGCAGTGGTGGTGCGCCGCCACCGGCGAGCCGTGGAGCTGGAGCTGGCAGTGGTATCCGGGCGTGCACCTCGCCGTCCTCGCGATTGGCATTGCCTGGTATCTCCTCGGCCGGGCACAACAGTGGTCAACGCGACCGTGGGGATGGTTTCTCACCGCGATGGTGGCACTGCTGGCGACGCTCGACTGGCCGATCGGCAAGCTCGGCGCGGGGTACCTCGCGTCGGTGCACACCCTGCAATTTTTGCTGCTCACGCTGCTCGTGGCTCCCGCGCTGCTCCGGAGCATCCCGGCCGATGGCTGGGAACGGCTCGCGACCCCCGGCTCCCGGTCGTTCGGCGCGCTTCGATTTCTCGCGCACGCCCTCATCGCACTGGTCGCCTACGACACGCTCGTGGTTGTCACCCACTTCCCGGCAGTGGTCGACGGGGCGATGCAGACGCAACTCGGCTCGTTCGCGATTGACCTCGCGTGGCTGCTGGCCGGGCTGCTGCTCTGGTGGCCGATCGCCGCGCCCGCACCGTTCGGGCGGCTCGGCGTGTTCGGCAAGATGGGATACCTCTTTGCTGCCACGATCATCCCGACGATTCCCGCAATGATGATGGTGTTCAGCGACTGGCCCCTCTACGAACTGTATGAACTGGCACCCCGCGTCATCTCGCACTTCTCCGCCAACGAGGACATCCAGCTTGCCGGGTTGATGATGAAGCTGTTCGGTGACATTCCCCTCTGGATCGCCGCCGCGGTCGTATTCTTCACGGGCACGGCCCATACCAGGAGACCGGCAGGTGCCTGAACGCAGCGCCACGCTCACACTCGACACCGACGGCGCCGAGCCAACCCGCGCAGTCACGACCGTGACCGTGTTCTCGCCCACCCACCGTGCCCGGCGCGCGATCGTGGCGCTCCTGATCGGTGCCGCCGCCGCCGCGGCGCTGATCCCGATCCCCATCATCCACCTCCTGGGCATTCCACTGGTGCTGGTCACCGCGATCGTGATCGCGGTGAAGCAGCTCCGCGTTGCCGCGCGGGTCGGTCGGGTGGCTGTCCCCTGTCCCAAGTGTGCCGCCCCGCAGGCCATCGGCGGTGGGTTCGGGTTCGCGAGCATCGACGGACCGATCCCGATGACGTGCGACAGTTGCCGACGGTTGCTCACGCTCACGGTCCAGCCAGGTCCGGCGACCGCGCCCGAGCCATGATCGAGCTGCTTGACGACCCGCGGCCGTTGCACTCGGGTGCACCGTGGTGGCTGGTCCGCAACGGCCTGGCCGAGCAGCCGGAAGTGCGCCGTGCGCAGTGCGACGTCGTGGTGATCGGCGCGGGCATCACCGGCGTCATGGTGGCGGATCGACTGAGCGAAGCCGGGCTAAAGGTGACGATGGTCGATCGACGCGCCCCCGGATATGGCAGTACTGCCGTGAGCACCGCCCTCGTGCAGTACGAGCTCGACACCCAGCTCTTCCAGCTCTCGGCCCGCATCGGCGCCGCCGATGCCCGACGCGCCTACACCCTCTCGTTCAATGCCGTGCGGGAACTCGGCGAGCTTGTTCGCTCGCTCGGCGACGATTGCGGGTACGCGCCGCGCCCGTCGCTCTATCTCGCCACATCGAAGGCGGGCGCAGCGGAGGTGAAGAAGGAGGTGACGGCGCGCACCGACGCCGGCTTCGAGGTCGCGGAGTGGAGTGCCGCCGAGGTGCGCCGACGCTACGGGCTGCCGTCGCGCGGGGCGCTGCGGAACGAGCATGCCGCGGTGGTCGACCCGGTGCGACTCTGCCGCGCTCTGCTGGCACACACGCTCGCGCGTGGGGCCGGGATCATGCCGCGTACCACGGCCACCCGCGTGCTGCCCTCCGACAGCGGATTCGTGGTCGAGACCGATCGGGGCGAGCTCAGGGCGCGACAGGTTGTGCTGGCCATCGGCTACGAGGTCCCCGAGTCACTCCTCGGTTCGCAGGTAACCCGTCACAGCACCTACGCGATGGTCACCGAACCGCTCGATGACCTCGGTGCGCTGGCGGATGGCTGCATGGTGTGGGAGACGCGGCGACCCTACACCTACCTGCGCACCACCGACGAGCGCCGCATCCTGGTCGGGGGCGGCGATGTGGATTTCACGGCGCCCGATGAGCGAGACCGGCTGCTTCCGGCACGCACGCGCATGCTGCAGCGCAAGCTCGACCGGATGCTCCCGGCGCTCGGTGCACGAATGGAGTTCTCGTGGGCCGGGACCTTTGTCGCGACCGACGACGGCCTTCCCATCATCGGACCGGTGGACGGCGCGCCGGGGGCATGGTACGCTCTCGGCTACGGTGGGAACGGCATCACGTTCGCCGTGATCGCTGCGCGCCTCCTCGCCTCGGCCTGCCTCGGTGAAACACCGCCTGACCTCCGGCTCTTTCGCCCCGATCGTTGATGTGCGCGATGCTCCGCGTGGGCCGTTGCTGTGTCGGCGGCGCACCATTCGACCGTCCACCCTCACGAATGACTCCGATTCTGTGACCACAAACGCCACGCCAGGGAGATGCCATGAGATGGTTCGCAGCAATCTTCCTCACGCTGGCGCTGGTGGCGGCGGTGTTCGGATTCGGCGTGGTCGGCCCGTCAACATCGATCGCGAAGATCCTCTTCTTCCTGCTGCTCGTGATCTTCCTGGTCACGAGCCTGTCGGGATTCACCAACGGCCGCTCGAGATGATCGACATGCGCCGCCATGGATGAATCGGATATCTCCGCGATGCTCCGGGCTGCCCGCATCATCGCCGTGGTGGGCATGAAGGACGAGCACGATCCGCACGCCGCCGCCCACGCGATCCCCCGGCGCCTGCAGCAACTCGGTTACGACGTCCATCCCGTCAACCCGACGATCGGCTCCGCCCTGGGCAGGCAAAGTGTCCCTGACCTCGCTTCGCTCGATGTGGTGCCTGACATCGTGAATGTCTTCCGTCGCGTTGATGCCCTTCCCGCCGTGGCCGACGATGTGCTCGCTCTGCCGCCGGACCGGCGCCCGGGGGTGGTCTGGTTCCAGACGGGCCTCGCGCATGCCGACGCCGCCCGGCGCCTGCGGGCCGCCGGGATCAAGGTGGTCGAGGATCGCTGCATTGGTGTGTACGCGGGCCGGATCGGTGGCCCCGCCTAGCCCCGGCGTTTGCCCGGGACCGCTGGCGGGGCTAGAATCCGCGCTCTTCGGCGCCGTAGCCAAGTGGTAAGGCAGAGGTCTGCAAAACCTCCATCACCGGTTCGACTCCGGTCGGCGCCTCTGCCCGTCCCCTGCCTGGAGGACGGGCATTTCCGTTGGTCAGGCCACTGCCGCGACGTTGATCGAGCGCTCGGCCAGTTCGGTGAGCTGCTTGTCGGTGTCGCCCTCCTCGTCGAGCGTCTTCTGCAGGATGTCGGCCTGGTCGTCGTAGCCGAGCAGCCGTGCCCAGGTGCGCGCCGTGCCATATCCAGCCATTTCGTAGTGTTCAACGTGCTGGGCCGCCGAGATCAAGCCGGCGTCAAGCACATCGGGATCCGGCCGCTCCTTGATCAGCTCTGCGCCCTCCTTGAGCAGCCCCTCCATCCCGACGCACTTCTTGCCACGGGGTGAGTAGCCCAGCTCGTCGCAGACCCGCTCGAGGCGCTTCACATGTTCCTTGGTCTGCTTCTCGTGGGCCGTGAACGCCTGCTTCAGCTCGCGGTGTGACGCCGCCTTGATCATCTTCGGCAGGGCCTTCAGGATCTGGTTTTCGGCGCTCCAGAGGTCCTTGAGCTCGTCGACATACAGTTTTTCCAGTGTTTCGAGTTCCATCGTTGCCCTCATCCATGGTCGGCTGCGAGTGACCGCACCACTATGCGGTGCGTCGGGAGCGCCGCCGGTGATCCCCGGTTCGGGGGAGACGGTGCGCGCCCATGACACTGCACAGCACCGGGCACGCGCGAATCCCGCACCTCGCGATGGCCGTAGATTGCGTAACCGGAGAGTGGAACAATCCTGGAGGAGTCCTGATGCGCACGATGACCAGCACCCTCGCCCTGCTTGCGACCGCCGCCTTCCTGCCCACCCCTGGCGTGGCCCAGCAGTCCAACCTCGCGGTGCAGGAATGGGAGGTGCCGTGGGAACGCTCGCGACCACGCGATCCGTTCGTCGCGCCCGACGGCAAGGTGTGGTTCGTGGGGCAGGTGGGGAACTACATCGCCAACCTCGATCCCCGCTCGGGCGAATTCACGCGCATGATCTGGTACGGCTCCGATCTCAACACCATCGGACGCGTACCGGTGCCGGCGCGCGCCGCGCGGCTGGTCCCATGAGAATTCCACCCGCGATCCAGGGCATGCTCGGGCTGGCCGCTGCAGCTGCGTTGTCGGCGTGCAGCAAGCCCGCGCCTCCACCGCCCGAGGTGCTGCTCGCTCCGACCGCCGACACCGTGGTGGTGCCGGTGGTCGGCGTGTCGGCTGCTGCACCGCTCAGCGACGGTCGCTGGGTGGTGCTGGCGCCGGAAGAGGGTGCGGTGCGGGTGATCAACTTCGCCGACCGCGACATCACGCCGTTCGCCGGGTCCGGCTTGCCGCCATCGCTCGGGCCCTCAGGTCTCGCATCGATTGGCGACACGGTCTTCGTGGGCGACTGGAGCACCAAACGCTTCACGTCCTGGCTGCCGGACGGCACGCCGATCGATTCGCATCCGGCCCCCGACGCCCTCGCTGGTGCATTTCCCCAGGCCCGCGACGCGGCCGGTCAATGGTATTTCGAGATCGGCCCGCCGCAGGGTCCCGAAGGTCGCCGGCTCGGCGACAGCGGGGCGGTGGTGCGCAGC
>JBBQQJ010000157.1:0-6151 GCA_038216165.1 Gemmatimonadales bacterium
ATGCCGATGGGTGCAATGATTGTGAAGGAGAACGACCGCCCCGATGCGACACCTGCCGCGGTCACCGTGATGTCCAAACGAAGCGGTTACGACGGCGCACACAACGACTGGTTCTGGCTCAAGCGACTGGCCAACGGCGAGATCGAGGCGTCAGGGAGGGTGGAGAGTTGCCAGGCATGCCACGGGCAGTCGGCCACGGCTTTCATCAGGACGCAGCAGCTGGGCACGATGGCCTCGCCCGCCATGTGACGGCAGTGGCCTCCGGGGGAGGGCCAGCCCCTCCGCCCCCCCTTGGCCAGGCACCGTCACTGGTGTGGCCATGGCACACGACCGGAGCATGCTGCGTCACTACTTTCCTGAGCGTGTCATGCACGGCACCAGTGCCGATGCGTTGCACCCACACTCACCTGACCCGAGGCGTCCCATGACTGCTTTCGCCGATCTTCGTGCACTTTTCATCAACACCTCACTCAAGCGGAAGGCAGAGGGGAGTCATACGAGGCTGCTCCTCGACGCATCAGCCGGCATCATGAGGAAGCACGGTGTGTCAGTGGAGCACCTCCACCTGGCTGCGCACGAGGTTCCGCCTGGTATCTATCCTGACATGACGGAGCACGGCTGGCCCGTGGACGAGTGGCTCGTCCTCTGGGAGAAGGTGCTGGCGGCCGAGATCCTCATCGTGGGCACCCCGCTGTGGTTGGGGGAGGAAAGCTCGGTGTGCCGCATACTGATCGAGCGCCTCTATGCCATGTCCGGCGAGCTCAATGACAAGGGACAGTCGATCTACTATGGCAAGGTCGGCGGGTGCGTCATCACCGGGAATGAGGATGGCATCAAGCACACAGCGATGACCATCGGCTTTGCCCTCAACCACTTGGGCTACACGACGCCGCCGCAAGCCGATTGTGGATGGATCGGCGAGGCGGGTCCGGGACCCTCCTATGGCGACGCGATGGAGGGTGGCGGCCGTGTCGGGTTCGACAACGACTTCACGCAACGGAACACGACGATCATGACCTGGAATTGCATGCACCTCGCACGGATACTGAAGGACGCTGGTGGCATCCCGAACGAGGGCAATAACCGCACGGCATGGAAAGCCGGGGAGCGCTTCGGCTTTGAGACCCCGGGGGGCACGGCGGGATAGCATACCGTGGCATCTCCCGACGCGGAGGCAGGCGACCCTCCCACGGCCCAGCGCGCGCCGCAGGATCGCCTGGGTCGCCGTGGGCGGCGAGCGGTCAAGTTGTCAGCGCACCTCCGCGTGTTCGGCAGGGGTGGCAGTCTGTCGCCCACGGGACGAGCGTCGCATTTGCTGCGCGACGGGACAGTGCGAGGCGAGGCGTCAGGGCAAGCCGCCCATCAGGGATACCGCGGCCCGGCGAGCTCTCCCCGGGGATCCAGTTGCCGCTGGTATCGCACGGTGACGGTCGCCGCGTCGGGGCCGCGATAGGTGGCGTCGAAGAGTCGCATCCGGTCAGGCAGGTGCTCAAGCAGCACGACCGTGCCAGGCACCGCTGTGCCGATCCGCATCGTCAGGGACCCGAGCTGAAGGCGCTGGGCGTAGAGATAGGTGCGGTGCCCCTCGGCAGACTCGACGTACACCTGCCACGCCTGCCCATCGTCCCATGCCGGGCGGCCACGAACCAGCTCGACGCGGGCCGTGAGTACGACCCGCTCTTCGACACCATCACCATCGAGGTCGGTCGTGGCCGCCTGCTGGTAGTTCCACCCTGCGATGCCGGCGACGGCGGGAGCGATGGCGGGGTCGATCGGAGGTGCTGTCGTCGGCTGCTCCGGTGGTGTCGCCACCACAGCAGCCTCCTCGGCAGGAGGTGCGGCGTCGGACCCACATGCCGCCAGAAGCAATCCGACGCCTGCGAGTTGGACCCAGCGATGCATTGCCATCATGCGTCGGGAGAACGAGCGGGACGGGCGACGGCACAGGAACCGCTGCCCCGTCGACGGCAACTGTCGTCGTGCCCCATGCGAGACGGAGCTCGTCGCGATGTTCGTGAAGAGGGCAACCAAAGCGAGTGCCCTGGGATGGTGGAGCATCACCGGCGGTAGACCTGACATCCGGAGGCCGGAAAGGTCGCCGGACAGTTCCCGGTACTTGATCGGACGAAATGCAGCTCGGTGTTGCTGGCGAGCTTGAAGTACGAGTACCCCGGATTCGTCGGGTAACACTGTGCTGTGGTCACGCTCTCGGGAAGTGGCACGCCTTCGAACAGGAAGATGCTGCCATTCCCGATAACGTGTCGTACCCCTCCATGGAGATCACTCCCGATGGTCACCGGGGAGATCACCGGATTCGCGAACGAGTCCTCGCGGTCTGCCGCATTCGCGAACCACGCTCCGGCGATCGTCCCCACGACACTTCGCGCCGCACTCCGGCACGTCGCGGCGAGCACCCGCGGCTTGGGCCCAAACAGCTCGTAATGTTGCCCCTTGAGCGGTTCCGCGTAGTAGTCGTACGGACAGGTCGAGTGCAGCAGTTTCTCGTGATTGGTGCCCCGCAGGGGATTGAGCAGCGCCAGCGTCCGTGCCGTGTTGTAGACGCCGAGGTCCCAGGCACGTGAGGGAACCGCGCCCGTGGTGCTCCCCATCAATGCTCCAGCCGCATATGTCACCGTGGCAGGCGCGTTCGGGTCGAATCCGACATGGGAGCCCTGGGCAATGGCCACCAATTCCCCCGCGGGCGCCGTGATGTGGCCAAACGAGATGAAGACGTTGCAGTTCACCCGGGCCTCGATCGCATAGTCGACACCGGCATACACCACATTGTAGACCTCGATCGCGGCCGGTGCCTTCACCGGAACCGGCGCCGCCGAGGCGTTGAACAGGAAGGTATGGGATGAATATGCCCGGGCGCCCTGGATCTCGCCGAGCGGAGCGATGTGCGCCAGTTGGCCCAGATCGGTCACGGCGGAGGTGAACACGGGGCTCGCGTCGGCCCCTGCTCCCCACCGCAGGCCATCAGGACACAAGCGAGCATGGTGGCGCCTGCCGCAGGCGACACACGTCGGCTGTTCATGGAAACGGGCATGCGATGGCTCCGGGTCTGGGAGAGGGCACCTCGAGCGACCAGTGCGACGGCGTATGATCCGTAAAGTGGGGCGGCGGCGCGCGCGTGGCAACCTTCACGGCCGGCGCGAGGGCTCGGCGCGGATGCTCCCTTGCCGGCGGTCGTCCGTGCCGACAGCCTTGGACGCGAGACTGCCGCACCCCGATCACCTCTTCCCCCACCCGGCGGAGCACCCTATTCACCCCCTCTGGACACGTCTCCGCGGGGCGCTCGGCCTCGGGCTCGTTGCGCTGGTTCCCCGGTGGTCGCCAGGGTACAGCAGCACGATGCCGCCCGCGCCGACAGCGTCGATGCCTACATCGCCAGGGTGATGCAGGCCGAGCAGATCCCGGGCTTCGCCGTGGCAATTATCCGTGATGGGCGTCTCGTACTTGCACGCGGCTACGGCTACGCCAACCTCGAACATCAGGTGCGTGTCACGCCGAGCACGGTTTTCCAATCCAGATCGCTCGGCAAGGCCTTCACGGTGATGGCGGTCTTGATGCTGATCGATGACGGATTGCTGAACCTCGACGACCCGCTCAGCCGGCATTTCCCGGATGCGCCCGAGCACTGGCGTCCGACCACGGTCCGGCACCTGCTCGAGCACACCTCCGGCATCCCCGGCTATCCCGACGACTTCAACTTCCGTGTTGATCGGACCGAGGACGAACTGTACGAGATGATCCGCGCACAACCACTCGCCTTCACGACCGGTGAACGGCGTGGCTACAGCAATCTCGGCTTTGTCCTGCTCGGCATCCTGATTCACACGGTCACCGGGACGTTCTACGGTGAGGTGCTCGACATGGCCAAGTGGGAAGTGGCGCTCAATGCTGGTCACCTGCTGGCCCGCGAGAGTTACGCGCGGATGTGGTCACCCCTCCGCACCAACGACGGGGAGGTACAGCCGTGGGGGTTCAGCTGGCAGATCGAGGAGGTCAACGGCCAGCGCATCGTGGAGCACAGCGGGGGCTGGCAGGGCTTCACCGCGAATGTTTCGCGCTACCCGGCGGAGCGGCTCACGGTGAGCGTCTTCCTGAACCTGCGCGCCGCCAATCCGATCCAGGTGACGCGCGGGATCCAGAACATCTACCAACCGGAGTTGAGCATCGCGGGGTTGCAGCCGATCGCCGAGAGGGATCCGGCGATGGCAACATTCGTGCGGTCGTTCGTGCAACGGCTCACGGAGCAGTGGCTGGCAGCGGATCTCTTCGTGTCGCCGGTCGGCGACGAGCTACTGGCACATGCCGATGAGGCGGCACGGACAGTGGCACACCGATGAGCGCGGCGGCGATCTGGTCGGCCATGAGGTGGCTCGTGGGCGTGATCGGCCACGGAATCGCCGATGACACGTTGGTGAGCACCACCACACCGAGGCCCTGATCGGGGAGCATGACCATCTTGCCCCGGACATTCGGCACGATACCACCATGATGCACCGCGCGCTGGCCGGCGATCGTGCCATCGCGCCAGCCGAAGGCGTACGAGAAGCCATCGGACGCGGCGCCGCCGGTGTGCATCTGTGCGAAACCGGCCACACGCAACAGTGCGCTGGAATCGGTGCGGAGCTGCGCCACGAGAAAGCGCCCCAGATCGGCAGCGCTGCTGATCAAGGCGGCCGTGGGCAGCCGGTCCCCCTCATGCGGCAGCGTACGCGCCACAGGAAAGCCGAAGACGTACACATGGCCACGCGACAGGTGCCCCGGATGCTCACGATCGGGCACGCTCGTCTGATCCACGTGGCTGTCGTGCATCCCGAGCGGCGCAAAAATCGCGGCCTGGACGTACGACCCGTAGGAGTGCCGGGTCTCGGCCTCCACGATCGCGCCCAGGACCAGGTAGTTCGGACTGGCGTACGCATGTACCGCACCCGGCGGGTTGTGCAGCGCCACGTCGGCGAGCGCGCGTACCTGATCGGTGAGCGTGCGGGAGGCGCCGGTGGCTCGCGGTGCATTGGTGGGAATACCGCTCGTGTGGTGCAGCAGGTGGCGCACCGTGATACGCGCACTGGCGCGGGTGTCGGCCACCCGGAACCACGGCAGGTACAGCTGGACCGGTGCGTCCAGCTGCACCAGATGCTGCTCCACCAACTGCATCACGGCCAGCGCCGTGACCGACTTGCTCATGGACCCCAGGACGAAGGCGGTGCGTTCGGTCACCGATGCCCCGACACCGTCAGTGCCGAATCCCCGCGCATAGACCACCGAGTCATGCGCCACGATCGCGACCGCCACACCCGGAATCCGATTGCGCTGCATTTGCTCCGCGATGTAGTGTGCGATGGCCGGAATGTCGAACCGCACGTTCGGGTTAGCGGCGGGCCCGGCTTGGGCGGACAATGCCATCGGGAGCGCGGCCATGGCGAGGCGGCGTGTGAGTCGTGGATGATGCCGGAGCAGTGCGTGCATCCCCGACAGTACGTGATCTCCTCACCGGCAGGTTTCGGGCCGGGTCGACCACCGGTGGCCGGCGAGGGTGGTGATCCGCCATCTTCACTGGCCGGTCAGCATCGGGCCGTGGGACCACTTCTGCGAACCCAGCCCGGCCCACGCGCGGACCATCTCCCCTCCTATGCCCCGGGTGCGGCGGGGACCTGATCTTCCAGATCGGTATTGCTTCCCAGCCACCGGGTGATGGCGCCGGAGTCGTTTCGGAGGGGGACCGCACGCCACGCGAACCGGCGAAAGGCGCCGTCGTAGCGGCGAATCCGGTACTCGCCAGCGAACGCCGTCCCCGTGGCGACGGCGCGGTTCCAGGTGACGATCGCGGCGGCGCGGTCGTCCGGATGCAGTTGCCGGGCCCAGCCCAGCCCGAGTTGCGCCTCTGCCGGGAATCCGGTGTACCGGAGCCACTGCGGGCCGAGATAATCCCATTCGCCGTCGGCACCGCTGGTCCACACCAGTTGCGGCAGCGATTCGATCATCTGGTGGTAGTAGGTCCAGCTGTCGCGCAAGGCATCGGCGGTGCGCAGTGCCTGCTCGGTATTCTTCCGGGCGGTGATATCGGTCAGCACCATGCGCAGCACCGGGTTCGCATCGTCGTCCTCTGCGGCGGTCGCCTCAATCCACACCCAGAACGGCT
>JBBQQJ010000158.1:0-6146 GCA_038216165.1 Gemmatimonadales bacterium
CGCCCTCGTCGGGCTCGCCGGGGGGTGGTGGCTGGCCCAGTCGCACGATCGCGCCCAGCGGGAACGCCTCTTTGCCCGGAGCAGGTGGCGACGCCACGCCGCGCTGGGGCACCTCGAGCGCGAGGGCGATACCACGGCGCTGCCGCTCCTGCGTGATTACCTCGCGTGGGAGACAGAGCCGGTGCTGCGGAGCCGCGGCCAGCGCGTCCTGCGCACCCTCGAGGCCGCGCTCGGATGACCTCCCCCCGCGCCTCGTCCTGGGCGTTCCACGAGGAGGATGCCGCGCGCATCCACGGCGTGCTGCAGGCGTTCCTGCGCGACGCCTCCGCGCGCACGGCGATCCTCGTCGACCGCGCGGGACAGATGCTCGTGACGGTGGGCGAGCCCCCCACGTTCGATCCGACCGCCTTTGCCTCACTCACGGCCGCCGATTTCTCGGCCAATGACCAACTGGCCCGCCTCCTCGGCGAGCCGGAGTTCGGTACGCTGTTCCACCAGGGCGAGAAGGAATCGCTCTACCTCGCCGACATCGCGCGGCGCGTCATCCTGGTCGTGCTCTTCGACAATCGCACCACCCTCGGCCTGGTCAAGCTCCGGATGAAGCACGCCGTCAGCGAACTGACGGCGATCTTCACCGCGATCTTCGACCGCGACGAGGGCAGCACCACGCGTGTGGACGCGGGGTTCGTGGACGATGCCGAGGACGAGCTCGACAAACTGTTCGGCAGCTGAGAGAGGCCCGCCGCGATGTCCCTGATCAACTACGCGTCCCGCGAGATCAACTGCAAGATCGTCTACTACGGCCCGGGCCTGGGCGGCAAGACGACCAACCTCGAGTACGTCTACGAGAAGGTCGCGCCGTCGTCGAAGGGGAAGCTGATCTCCCTTGCCACCGAGACCGAGCGGACCCTCTTCTTCGACTTCCTCCCGGTGGACCTCGGCACGATCCGCGGCTTCCGCACCCGGTTCCACCTCTATACGGTGCCGGGGCAGGTGTACTACAACGCCTCGCGCAAGCTGATCCTCAAGGGGGTCGACGGCGTGGTGTTCGTGGCCGACTCGCAGATTGACCGGATGGAGGCCAACCTCGAGGCGATGCAGAACCTGTACGACAACATGGCGCAGCACGGCTACGACCTCACCGTATTGCCGTTCGTCATCCAGTACAACAAGCGCGACCTCCCCAACGCCGCCGGCGTGGCCGATCTCGATGCCGCGCTCAATCCCGGCTGGCCGGTGGACGACCCTGCCCGGCAGAAGCCGACCCCCGACCCGAACCGGCCGGGGGAATATCTGGTGCGCGAGGTGGACGGGGTGTGGGTCGAGCGGGTGCCGACCTACGAGGCGGTCGCGGTCAAGGGGGATGGTGTCTTCGACACCCTCAAGGCCGTGAGCAAGCAGGTACTGAAGACCCTCGGATGAACGCGCGCGCGGTGATCTGGAACCTGCCCAACGTCCTCACGATGGCGCGGATCGCGATCACCCCGGTGGTCGCGTTCCTGCCGTTCATCGAGGGGTACTGGCCCAAATTGGCGTGCTTCCTGATCTTCGTGAGCGCCGCCATCACCGACGTGATCGACGGTCGCATTGCGCGCCGCCGCGGCCTGATCACCGACTTCGGCATCACCTACGATCCGCTCGCCGACAAGCTCCTCCTCCTTGCCACGCTCGGGCCGATCTGGTGGATCAGCACCGAACGGCAGGCGGCCTACGGCATTCCGTTCTGGGGGAGCATCCCGCTCTGGGTCTGCCTGTTGCTCATCGGGCGCGAGTTCGCCATGACGCTGCTGCGCGCCTGGGCCGAGCGGCGCGGTGTGCTGATGCCGGCGGGGCACGCCGGGAAGATGAAGGCGGCGCTGCAGAACGTCTTCATCGGTGGCACGCTGGCGTGGTTCGCGTTCCGCGATGCCCTCCGCCCGCTCGGCTGGGAGGGCTCGGCGCTGGCCACCTGGTGGAACGCCTTCCATGGCGGTTTCGTGGCGGCGACCCTCGGCATCGCGGCGACCCTCACGGTCTATTCGTTCGTGGTGTACCTGGTGCAGTACCGCCGCCTCTTCCGCGTCGGGACGTGAGCGACTCCCCCCCCCGGGAACCGGTGATCGAACTCGTCACCGTCGGCCACGAGCTGCTCCTCGGCCACACCGTCGACACCAATTCCGCCTATGCCGGCCAGCGCCTGGCCGCCGCCGGCGTCCGTGTGGTGCGCCGCACCTCCGTTGGTGACGACCCCGCGGACATCGCCGATGCCGTGGCGGGTGCCCTCGCGCGCACCGGTCGGGTGCTCACCACCGGCGGCCTCGGCCCCACCCGCGACGACATCACCAAGGTGGTGGTGGGTGAGCTCCTCGGCCTGCCGCTGGAGTTCAACACGGTGGTGTGGGACGACCTCCTGGCGCGCTGGCAGCGCATCGGCCGTGAACCGAGCGCCAGCAACCGCACCCAGGCAATGGTGCCGCGTGGTGCAACAGTCCTCCCCAATCGGTGGGGCACCGCCCCGGGCCTGTGGATCCCGTCGGCCACCGGGGTCGTGATCATGCTGCCAGGTGTGCCGTTCGAGATGCGGAACCTGCTCGACCATGAGGTGATCCCGCGACTCGCCGAGCGGGCCGGTGGGGTGATCCGGTCCCACACCCTCCGCACCGCCGGGGTGCCGGAGTCGATACTTGCCGAGCAGGTCGACAGCCTCGAGGCCGAACTGGCGCCGCTCTCGCTCGCCTATCTGCCCGACGTCGCCGGGGTGGACCTTCGCCTCACCGCCTGGAACCTCCCGCCCGACGAGGCCGACACCCGCCTCGCGGCCGGCGTGGCGGCGCTGCGCAGGCGCGCCGCCCCATGGATCTACGGCGAGGAGGACGACGACCTCGCCGCCGTGCTGTTTGATGCGGCGCGCACTACCGGCCATCGGCTCGCGGTGGCCGAGAGCTGTACCGGCGGGCTGCTGGGGGGGCGGATCACAGCGGTGGCCGGCAGTTCGGAGGTATTCGTGGGCGGCGTCATCGCGTATGCGGATGCTGCGAAGACCGAGCTGCTCGGGGTGCCCGCCGGCCTGATGGCGGCACACGGCGCGGTGTCGGCGGAGGTCGCCGAGGCGATGGTCCGCGGGGTGGCGGCACGCACGGGAGCCGATCTCGCGATCAGCATCACCGGCGTGGCCGGTCCGGGGGGGGGGACGGACGCCAAGCCGGTCGGGACGGTCTGGTTCGGCGTGCTGTGCCGCGGCGAGGTGGAGACGGTGCGGGTCGGGTTCCCCGGCACGCGGCCGGAGATCCGCGCGCGGGCGGTGCAGGCGGCGTTGTTCGGGCTGTGGCGGCGAATACGGGGCGACGGGCCGCTGGCGGGTGGGACGACGGTCTGAATGGGGGGCGCCGCTGCACGACGCGGGGTGAGGGGTGAACGGGGGGGACTAGCCGATGCGGAGGGGAGCACGCCCCGGTTCCCCGTCCCGCGTGTCCCCCCATCGCTTATATTTCACAATTGAACGTTTCACGGAGTGAACGCCCTGATGTCTGACCAGCAGAAGCCTGACGACGCCGTGCCCACTGAGCCGACGATGACCACCGGGGAGGGGGAGACGCCCGAGGTGCACCATCACCTTGAGGATGACTGGGAGCCGACCGAGAGCGTGCCGGCGGCGGCCGCGGCGAGTGCCGTTGCCGACGCGGAGGAGCGCTTTCTCCGGTTGGCGGCCGAGTACGACAACTACCGCAAGCGGACGACGAAGGAGAAGACGGATGCATTCGATCGCGGGGCCGCCGCGCTCATCGCCCGGCTGCTCGATGTCCTCGACGACACCGACCGCCTCGGCGCAAGCGATCCGGCGACCACCGATTACGCGGCGTATCGGGCGGCCTTCGATCTGGTCATGAAAAAGATGCGCAAGGAACTCGAGGGCGCCGGGTTGGAGGGGATCGACCCAACCGGGCAGAAGTTCGACCCGGCGGAGCAGGATGCCGTGGCGATCGCGACCCCGGACGACGCGGCGCTCGACGACCTGGTGAAGGCCACCTTCCAGGTGGGCTACCGGTTCCGGGGCACCACGATCCGGCCCGCCAAGGTCCAGGTCTGGTCGGTGGACGGGTCGCTCTGAGTGGCCACGCCTGACTTCTACGCGGTGTTGGGGGTGCCCGAGGGGGCGACGGCCGAGCAGATCAAGAAGGCCTATCGCAAGCTCGCGAAACAGCTCCACCCCGACGCGAACCCGACCAACCCGGCGGCCGCGGAGAAGTTCAAACAGCTCTCCGAGGCCAACACCGTGTTGTCGGATCCGGAGAAGCGGGCGAAGTACGATCAGATGCGGCGCCTTGGCGCGTTCGGCGGGATGGCCGAGCGGGCGGGTGGCGGCTTCCGGTCGCGGCCGCCGGGGGGGGCACAACAGCCCCCGCCCGATTTCGAGACGTCCGACTTCGGGTCCTTCGGGCTCGGCGACATCTTCTCGAGCATCTTCGGGCGGAAGGGCCGGGCGGAGGATGGGGGGGGGACACCCGAGCACGCCGAGGTGACGGTCACGGTGCCGTTCCGGATGGCGGCGGTGGGGGGCAAGGTCCCGATCACGCTGGTGATGACCGATGCGTGCACCACCTGTGGCGGCAGCGGCGGGGCGCCGGGGGCGACGTTGAGCACGTGCGGCGAGTGCAACGGGCGGGGAACCATCTCTTTCGGGCAGGGCGGCTTCGCGGTCAACCGGCCGTGCCCCGTGTGTCGGGGGCGGGGCAAGGTGCCTTCGCAGCGCTGTCCGTCGTGCGGCGGCAGCGGGGAGCAGCGCACCGAGCGGCAGTTGCTGGTGGTGGTCCCGCCGGCCACCGAGAGCGGGACGCGGATCCGCCTCAAGGGGCAGGGACCGCGCACCCGGGCGGGGAGCCCGGCGAGCGACGTGCTGGTGACGTTCATGGTGGAGCCCGATCGATTCTTCACGCGGGAGGGGCTCACTCTCCGCTGCGAGATTCCGGTGACGTTGGAGCAGGCGGTGCTCGGCGCCACGGTGCAGGTGCGGACGGTGCATGGCAGCAAGGTCAAGCTGCGGCTCCCCGCGGGCACGCAACCGGGGAAGGTGTTCCGGATCCGGGGGCAGGGGCTCGAGAAGCAGGGCCAGAAGGGGGACCAGCTCGTGGCCGTGAAGGTGAAGCTTCCCGAGAAGTTGACGCCCGAGCAGGAGGCGGCGTTCAAGGTGTTCGCGGGGAGTTAGGGGGGCCGCTGTTGACGGGGAGCGACCTGACTGGTGTTGTACGGACAGCGTACGGGCATGATGCCGACCTGGCAGTACAATTGGCCCGGTTGGAGATTGATCATGGGGACGACAACCCGCGCATATCTGGATCTCCCCGCCGACGAGCGGTTCGAGGCCCGTATCCCTGCCGCACTGAAGCGACATGCGGAGGCCGTAGCACGCGCCAAGGGTGAGTCCTTGTCCGAATACGTCCTGGAGATTGTTGCCGAGCGGGTCGCGATTGACATTGTGGCGACTCAGGAATTGCAGTTCACGCCCGTTGAACAGGTGGAGCTGTTGCGGCTGCTCGCACGCCCTGCACCCTCGACACCGGAGTTGAGACGGGCGTTGGAGAAGGCTGACGCGCTGTGGGGTGAGTGACGATGGCCACGGCAGGCTGCTTGGCGTTCCTGATGCCGTTCGCGTGAACGGCTGATGGCGTCGTGGAAGCTCGTCCGTCTCCACCGTGACCATGCCGTCGAGTCATTCACCTGTGGCCGTCGGGACGGCGCACGAGAGATTGATGCCTATCTCCATCGCAGTGCACTGCACGAGCAGGAACAGCGCCTCGCCGCGGTGTGGATTGTTGAAGACCGTGAGGCCACGCGGCGCGAGGAGGCGGTTGTTGGATTCTTCACGCTCTCTCCGGTCGCTGTGCGCATCACCCCACAGGTGCTCAAGGCCAACAATCTGGATGTGCCCTACGCGCAGATCGGGGGATGGCTCCTCGGGCGGATGGGTCTCGCTGAGCGCCACCAAGGCGGTGGCGCGGGTGCGTCCCTGGTCGCAGAGTCGATTCGGCAAGCGCGGCGGTTTCAGGATGCGACTGCTTGGGTTTTCCTGGTCGTCGACCCGAGGAAGGACGGACTGCTCGCATGGTATGAGTCGCTGACCTTCGGATTCTCTCGAGCGGAGCCGACAAACCCATGGCAACGCCGGCTGA
>JBBQQJ010000159.1:0-6137 GCA_038216165.1 Gemmatimonadales bacterium
CCAACAAGAACGCCGTGATTGATTGCGGTGCGCCGATCGGCTCGATCAACGTGACCGAGCTGAAGAATCGTGTGGTCGTCCGTATCAATGCCTACCTCAATCTCACCGGGAATGTCTGCGAGATTCCGAACGGCTCCCCGGCCACGTTCTGCACCACGAATGACAATCAGACGGCCGTGGTCTATTTCCCGCCGGGGCTGTTCGACCGGCTGACGTTCGTCTCGATCGAGGAGAATCCCCCCGGATTCAGTCAGTTGCAGCAGAAGGGCCTCGACGAATTTCCGACCTACGTGCGGGTACTGACGGAGCCGATCAAGGATTTCACCGGGGAATCGGTGAAGCCGCTGATCGTGGTCTGCTACAATGAGGCCATCGTGCCGACGGAGCTGGCCCTGCGTGACCGGCTGCGCCTCGGCAAGCGGCACACGGCGAGCGATGGCACCGTCTCCTTCAAGCTCCTCCCCACCCCGGACTTCGGTGTCTACGGTGCCGCGGTCCTGACGGAAGTCACCAACTTCTGCGGCACCAATCCGACCGCGTCGAGTCAGACGTCGTTCGGCGACGGTACCCTCCTGGGTCGCCTCGGGAACCGCGTCCTGTCGCTCTTCTCGCCAGAACCGCTTCAAGCTGCGGTGGCGCTCGCCTTCCGGGGCGTCGGCGGCTCGGCCGAGGAGTTCAGCGAGTTCGGCGCGATCGACCGCGGCCTGACTGCGTTCGGTGGTGGGGTGGGTGGCTCCGCCGAGGAGTTCGTCCGGGCCAATGCACGGGTCTCGGCGGATGGTGACACCGTCACCGGTCGCGTCGGGGTGGATGTGAACGTTACCGACCCGGCCCAGCTGCCCCGCATCCGGATCGTCTCGCCGACCTTCGGCATGCCGGTGGCGGGCGTGGTGGTGAACTTCCAGCTTCAGGACCCGGTGACCACCGGGCCGGCGAGCAACGCGTCCTTCTGCGGAGCGACCACCGCCATCACCAATGCCAATGGCGAGGCGAGTCCGGCCTGCCTCAACTTCGGGACGACGGTCGGGTTCAAGAACCTCGAGGCGACGTTCGATCCAACCGGCGTCGAGGCCGAGGCGTGCATGATCGACCTCGACGGCAACTGTTTTGCCGCCAACGCCCTCGGCATCAATTTCCTGGTGGCCACCATCGCCGGCACTCCGGCCAAGCTGGCCCTCGCGAACACGCCCGGCACCGCCGCCGCGCGCGCGGGGGTTCCGATGGACCCGCAACCGATCCTGCAGGTGCAGGACCTCGGCGGCAACAGCGTGACGGGCCTCACGGCCGATGTGTCTGTCACGGTCACGGTGACCAAGGCGGATGGCACGCCGGGCGGCACCCTGTCCGGGTTCTCCACCAGCACCGACCGGGCCTCCGGCCGTGTCACGCTGGCGGGACTGGCCCTCGGCGGCACGGTCGGCACTGGCTACAAGCTGACCTTCGCCTCCGGAGCCCTGGCCACCGCCAGTGCCAACGTGACGGTCAGCGGTGCGGGCACTCCTCTGGCGCTGGCCGTGACGCCGACCACCGCCACGGCCCAAGCCGGGGTGGCGATTCCGGCACTGACGGCCACGGTGAAGGATGCGTTCGACAACGGCGTTTCAAGTGAGACCGTGACGGTCTCCGCCGCTGACCTGACCTGTGTCGGCGGCGGCACGGCGTGCCTGTCCACCACGACCGGCGCAGCGGGCACCGCCATCTTCAGCACCCTGACGGTCACGGGGGCAGGGCTCAGCCGCACGCTCGCCTTCGCGTCAGGTCCCCTGCCGGGTGCATCGGTGGCGCTCACCCTCACGCCAGGTCCGGCCGCGGCCATCGCCATCGACCAGCCGGTCGGCGGGAACTATGGCGCCGGACTCCCGATCGCCACGGTTGCCCCGAACCCACGCGTGAAGGTCACGGACGGCTACGGTAATCTGGTGAGCGGTGCCGGTGTGAGCTGGGCGCTCGCGAGCACCACCAGTGGCGCGACACTCGACGGCTCGGCGGCCGCGCCGCAGACACGGACCACCGCAGCTGGTGGCCTCTCCTCCATTGCCTGGAAACTGGGTGATGGCGACAACGGCCTCCGGGCGTCCCTGACGAACGATGCCACCACCTTCGTGCAGTTCCTCGCCTCGAGCGCCACTGGCGGTGTGGTGTTGGCCTGTGCCCCGTCGAGCCGGGTGCGCAAGACTGACGTGGGAGCGTTCAATGCCACCGTGGGCGGCTACGTCGGCAACCTGTCGATGCAGCCCGAGCTCGCGGCGCGTTTCCGGAAGCTCACGCTGTACATGTCGATCACCGGGCAGTCGAGTGGCACGGGTGACTATCCTGCCACGGTCAAGGTGTACCGCGGCACGAAGACAGCCGCCAATCTCCTCGCGACGGGCAGCCCGACCAACCCGAACGGGATCCAGCTCGCCGGCGACAACGGCAGCTATGCCCCCGTCGAGTTCACCTTGGTGCCCAACGGCGCGGCGAGCGTCGCCACGCCGGGGAATACCAGCTTCGTGCTCATCGAGGTGACGGTGAATGCGCCGTCCAATCGCACCTTGCAGCTCTGGTACAACCAGCCCTCGGGCGGCGGCACCTGTGGCAGCACCAACCTGTATGCGCCGGGCGTGACGAACTTCCAGGGAGCGGCATCCCCGGACATCACCTCCGGCATCCTGATCCGCGTCACAAACTGATCTGAACGATTGGGAACGAGCAACGACGGGCCCGGTCTCCTCTGACCGGGCCCGTCGTCATTGCACACGGTACCATCTTGGCCTCGCCCGCCCGCCCAGCGGCCCGCTCACGCTCCCACGAGGTGCCGGAGGGCCCCGCGCAGGTCGGGGTACCGGAAACGGTAGCCGTCGGCCTCGAGCACGGAGGGCACCACGCGCGTGCTCGCCAGCAGGGTCGCGTCGGCCATCTCGCCGAACAGGATGCGCAGGGCGAAGGCCGGTACCGGCAGGACCGCCGGGCGCCCGAGCACCTCGCCGAGGGCTGCCGCGAACTCGGCGTTGCGCACAGGCGTGGGCGCCACGGTGTTCACGGGGCCGCGCAGCGTGTCGTTGGCAAGCAGATGGCGCAGCACGCCAACCACATCATCGAGCGCGATCCAGCTCATCCATTGCTCCCCCCCCCCGAGGGGACCGCCGAGGCCGAGTCGGGCGGTCGGCAGCATCTTGGCGAGCGCGCCGCCATCGGACGAGAGGATGATGCCGAAGCGGGGGTGGACGACGCGGATACCGGCGGCCATCGCTGGCGCGGCAGCCGCCTCCCACCCTTGGCCCAGGGTCCCGAGGAAGTCATCGGCCGGCGGGGCCGTTTCGGTGAGGAGGCCGTCGCCGCGGTCGCCGTAGATCCCGACCGCCGAGGCCGAGATGAGCACCCGCGGTGGGCGGGCGAGGCCGGCAAGGGTCGTCGCCAGCAGGTGGGTGGGCCCGACGCGACTGTCGCGGAGGGCCGCCTTGCGGTCGTCGGTCCAGCGCCCCTCGGCGAGGTTCTCGCCCGCGAGGTGGATCACCGCGTCGAGCCCTTCCCAGGCAGCGGGGTCCAGCGCGCCGCTGGCGGGATCCCACTGGATGCCGCCGGGGACGGGGCCCCGGGACACCGGGACGACCGTGTGGCCTTGGGCCGTGAGCATCGGGGCCAGGGCACCGCCCACCATCCCGGTCGCGCCGGTGATGGCGATGCGGAGTGGAGCGAGCGGCGCAGTGGTCTGTTGCTCGAGATCGTGTTGGGTCACGTCATGACGATAGCGCAACATCCGCGAGATGGTACCCCGCAGCAGCGGCACCGCGAGTCGCCCCAACGGACCGCCGGGGGGGCGCATCGTGATCTGGTCCACCAGTGCCGCCCCGTCGGGATGCGGCAGGAAGGTGTGCTCGTGCCGCCAGGCCGCGAACGGTCCCGACACCTGTTCGTCCACGAACCCGTGGCCCGGCCGGACGTCGCGGTGGCGGGCAACCCATCGGAGCGCCAAAGGGCCCTTCCGGACCCGGAGTGTCACCTCGCTTCCCTCCACCAAGTCGTCGTGGGTCCGCCCGACGATCTCCACGGCCTCCCAGGGCGGGGCGAGTCGGCGAAAGGCGCCCGGGGCAGCATGCCAGGCCCAGAGCGCCTCAGGGGAGCAGCCCATCACCGTGCGCCGCGTGACGACGAGCGGCGCGCTCACCCGGCGGCACGGGCGGCGAGTTCGCGGCGCAGGCGTTGGACCAGGAGGACATCCGTCACATTGTCGCGCGTCATGAGTCCCACGAACCGCCCATCAGGCGCGACCACCGGGAGGGCGTCACGCTTGCCCTCGAAGAGCTGCTGGACCGCCTCTTCGAATCCCATGCCGAGGAGGATCACGCCGCTGACTGAGGGCGGCACCATCGCGATCGCAACCGGCGCCGCCATCCCTGCGTCGCTCACGCCGCGGAGGAGGTCATCGCGGGTCAGCAGGCCGAGGAGGACCCCGGCGGGGTCCAGCACGGGGAACGCCCGCTGGTCCGATCGCGTGAGCAGCCGGATCGCTTCTTCGAGCCGTACTTCGGGGGTCAAGACCCGCACGTCAGTCACGGTGAGCCGCTCGGCGGTGAGGTCGCCCGCGAGGGCGCGGGTCTGCACCGATTCCATCTCTGCCTGTGCGCCCAGAAAGACGAACGCGGCGATCAGGAGGAGGAACGGGTTGTATTGCAGCCCGATGAGGGCAAATCCCACTGCGACCGCCTGGCCGATCCGGCCGGCAATCCGTGTCCCGCGGACCATCCCGAGGCGGCCCGCGAGGAGGGCGCGCAACACCCGGCCGCCATCCATCGGAAACGCGGGAATGAGGTTGAAGCCGAGCAGGATCACGTTGGTCCAGAGGAGCGCGACCCAGAGGGGCATGTCGAACCAGCCGCCGGGCGGCAGCAGGGTGCTCCCCCCCCCAAGAGTGACGGTCACCGCGAGCACCACGGCAATCAGCAACGTGACGGCCGGGCCGGCCAGCGCGATCACCAGCTCCTGCCGCGGCTCCTCGGGCATCTTCGCGATCCGTGCAATGCCGCCGAGGGGGGTCAGGAGGACGTCCGGCGTGCCGATGTGGTAGTAGCGGGCAGCGAAGATATGTCCGAACTCATGGAGCAGGACCGAGACGAAGAGCAGGGTGATGAAGAGCACCTGATCGACGGCGCCGCGGACCCCCGCGAGCCGCCAGCCGCCCCAGGCGTACCATGCGAGCAGGAGCACCATGGTGACGTGGAGACGGACCACCGTCTCACCCACCCGGCCCACCACGAACGACCAGCGCATGTCAGATCCCGTCGCTGAGGATGGCCCGGGCGGCGCGTCGCCCGCTCGCAAGCGCCCCATGAAGGGAGGCGGTCTCCCGATGGTCCCCTGCAACGTAGCGACCCGGGCCGATCCGCACCGGGCGCGCCACCGGGTCCAGATCCTCGGGACGCTGATCGGGCTGCGCCCAGCGGATGCGATCCACCCGCAGCAGCCGCCACGCCTGCACGGTCTCGCCACACCAACCGGCCGCCTGCGCCAGCACCGCGGCGGCGAGCGCCCCATCGTCCGCGAGGCCCGTGTCGACCACCGCGACCGCGATGAGCGCCTGGCCGGGAGGAGCGAGGAGTTCGGAGAGCTCGCTCATCACCACGAGGGAATTGATCGGGCCGACGCCATCGCCGTTGAGCATCAGCGTGCGGCCGCGTCGCGGAGCCGCCGGTGCCGCGAAGTGCAGCGTCACCGCATGGCGCGGACGGGGTGGGGGGGGGAGGTCCAGCAGGGTGGCGGCGGTGTCGCCCTCGGTGGCCACCACCACGGCTGCCGCAGCGACCGTCCCCCCATCTGCGAGCGTGACACCGCCGGGGTCGACGGCCCGGACGGGCGCGTGGAGCCGAACCGTCCCGGGCGGGAGGCTCGCGGCGAGCTGCGCCGGGATCGCACCCATCCCCAGGGCCGGGATGGCGGTGTCGCCCTCGGCCATCATCCGGAAGACGAACTCGAACATCCGGCTCGAGGTGCCGAGGTCCCGACCGAGGAAGATCCCGCCGAGCCACGGTTCGAGGAAGCCGGTGGTGAAGGGACCGCTGAAGCGTTCGCGATCGATGACGTTGCGCGTGGTGCACTGGGGGCGTTGCCAGAGGTCGTCGAGGGCCCCGGCCAGGGCACGCTGGCGCACACGCAGGATG
>JBBQQJ010000160.1:0-6099 GCA_038216165.1 Gemmatimonadales bacterium
CGCAGGGCCATCGCCGGCAAGAAGAAGGCGACGAAGAAGTAACCATGACAGCTCCCACTACTGGCAAGACGGGCGGCAAGCGCTCGAAGAAGATCGTCGAGTCGGAGGGGATGGTCCACATCTCCGCGACCTTCAACAACGTGATGATCACCATCACCGACCTCCGGGGCAACACGATCACCTGGGGCACCGCCGGCAAGGCGGGCTTCAAGGGATCGAAGAAGTCGACCCCGTTCGCGGCGACGGTGGCCTCCGAGAACTGCGCGCGCGAGGCGCTGAACCTGGGACTGCGCAAGGTGCACGTCCGGGTCCAGGGGCCGGGGAGCGGGCGCGAGTCGGCGATCCAGGCGCTGGCGTCGGTCGGGCTGAAGGTGGCGTCGATCCGCGACGTGACCCCGCTCGCCCACAACGGGTGCCGCCCCCCCAAGAAGCGGCGGGTCTGAGCCATGTCACGATACACGGGACCTGCCTGCCGCCTCTGCCGGCGCGAGGGCACCAAGCTGTTCCTGAAGGGCACCCGGTGCCTGACCGAAAAGTGCGCCATCGAGCGCCGGGCCTATCCGCCCGGGCAGCACGGTAACACCGGCGGCCGCATCAAGAAGATGTCGGAATACGCCAAGCAGTTGCGCGAGAAGCAGAAGGTGAAGCGGATGTACGGGCTCACCGAGACCCAGTTCCGCACCACCTATGCGCGGGCCTCGCACCTCCCGGGCGTCAAGGGCACCAATCTGCTGGTGGCGCTCGAGACCCGGCTGGACAACATCGTCTACCGCATGGGCTTCGCCGCCTCGCGGCGTGCCGCGCGGCAGCTGGTCCGCCACGGGCACGTCGAGGTCAATGGCAAGCGCGTCGACATCCCCAGCTTCAAGGTGCTCCCGGGCATGGAAGTCCGTGTGACCCCGGCCGATCGCGAGCTGCTCGCGGTGCAGGTGGCGATGGAGCAGGCCTCGCGCGGCGCCCCGGTGTCCTGGCTGTCGATTGACGCGGACAAGGTCGCCGGTCGGCTCCTCGAGCTCCCGACGCGGGATGCCATCCCGGTCGCGGCGCAGGAGCAATTGATCGTCGAGCTCTACTCCAAGTAACCTGAAGGAAGCGGTCTCGATGCGCATCGATCTGAGTGGTATGGTACGTCCCCAGGTGGTCGAGATGACCCGCCTGGAGGGGAACCCCAACATCGCCGAGTTCCGACTGCAGCCGCTCGAGCGCGGCTTCGGCCACACGCTCGGCAACGCGCTGCGGCGCATGCTCCTGTCGTCGCTGCGGGGCAGCGCCGTCTGGGGCTTCCGCCTCGATGGCGTGGTCCATGAGCACCAGACGGTGCAGGGCGTCCTCGAGGACGTCCACCAGATTGTCCAGCGCCTCAAGGCGCTGACGCTGGTGCTCGCTGATGACGTTGACGAGACCGTGCTCCGCATCCAGAAGAAGGGCCCCGGCCCGGTCACCGCCGCCGACATCGTCGACAACGGCCAGGCGACCATCACCGACGCCTCGCACCTCCTCTTCACGATCCAGGACGACCGCGAGGTCTCCAGGGAGTTGTACGTGAACAAGGGGCGCGGCTACGTCGAGAGCGAGATGCATCCGATGGACCGGTCCTTCCCGGTCGATCTCGTCCGCATCGATGCGATCTACAACCCGGTCCGCCGCGCCAACTTCACGGTGAGCGAGACCCGCGTCGGCCAGCGCACCGACTATGACCGCCTCGCGGTCTCGGTCGAGACCGACGGCACGATCTCGCCCGAGGATGCCATCGCCTACGCCGCCGCCCTCGCCCAGGAGCACTTCCGCTTCTTCGTCGAGTTCGGCAAGGTGCCCCAGGTGGCCGAGCCGGCGCCGCCGGTGGCCCTCGCCGGCGAGGGCGCGCAGGTCGTCACCGGTCTCGCCGCGTCGCTCGCCCGCGAGATCGACCAGCTCGGCCTCTCGGTCCGCTCGGTCAATTCGCTCAAGAATTCGTCGATTCGCACGCTGCGCGACCTCGTGGAGCACTCCGTTGAGGAGATGCTCAAGGTCAAGAACGTCGGCGACAAGGCGCTGCAGGAAATCGCCGAAATGCTCCAGAAGCAGGAGCTGAATTTCGGCATGTCGTTCGAGGAGGTCGAGGGCGACCTTCGCATCGTGGAACAGGGCCAGCCGCCGATGACGGTAGCGGGCAACGGAGAGGACGCGTAAGGCATGCGGCACCGGGTCAAGGGACGTCAGCTGTCGCGCACCGCCGCCCACAAGCGGGCGTTGATGCGCAACATGGCGGCGTCGCTGTTCGAGCACGAGGGGATCAACACCACCATCGCCAAGGCGAAGGAGCTGCGGCCGTACGCCGAGAAGCTCGTCACCCTTGCGCGCCGGGGCGACCTCCACGCCGTGCGGCAGGTCGAGCGCAAGATCAAGGATCGCGCGATCCTCACCAAGCTCTTCAAGCAGATCGGCCCGCGGTTCGCCGCCCGGCCGGGCGGCTACATCCGCATCCTCAAGCTGGGGCACCGTCCCGGCGACGGCGCCGAGATGGCGCGCATCGAGCTGCTCTCGGAGTGAGCGCAGTCCTCGTGATCACGCATCCGGTACAGCGGGGGGCCCTCGGGTCCCCCGTTTTGGTACCCGGGAGCCGGGGGGACACAGGAAACGGGCGGCACCCTGGTGGGATGCCGCCCGTCGGACCTGCAGGTGCGGTGCGGTCAGGCCGCGGAGGCCTTGACTACCTTGCCGCTCTTGATGCAGGATGTGCAGACACGGACACGCCGCGGCGCTGCATCAACCACGACCCGAACCGTCTGAAGGTTCGGATACCACCGGCGCTTGCGCCGGTTGTTCGCGTGGCTGACGTGATTGCCGGTCGTCGGCCCCTTGCCGCACATGGTGCAGACGCGCGCCATGACTGCCTCGATCAGTTAAGTACAAGTCCAATGCCCAAAATCACCACAGACCGCCAAATCTATCGGGTGGGGCGGCTGGAGACAACTCCCCAGGGGGACGGATGCCACGGGCAGTAATCACCGGGATCACCGGTCAAGACGGGTCGTACCTCGCGGAATACCTGCTGGCCAAGGGCTACGAGGTGATCGGGGTGGTCCGGCGGACCTCGCATCACTCCTACGAACGGATCGACCACCTCGTCCCGCAACTCCGGATCGAGGCCGCCGACCTCCTCGATCAGCACTCGCTGACCACCGTGATCCGCGATGTGCAGCCCCACGAGGTCTACAACCTCGCGGCGCAGTCCTTCGTGCCCACCTCGTTTTCCCAACCGGTGCTGACCGGGGAGTTCACCGCGCTGGGGGTCACCCGGTTGCTGGAGGCCGTCCGGCTCGCCTGCCCGACCGCGAGATTCTACCAGGCGTCGTCGTCGGAGATGTTCGGCAAGGTGCAGGAGACGCCCCAACGGGAGAGCACGCCGTTCTATCCGCGTTCCCCCTACGGGGTGGCCAAGCTCTACGGCCACTGGATCACGGTCAACTACCGTGAATCCTACGGGCTCTACGCGGTGAGCGGGATCCTCTTCAACCACGAGTCCCCCCGGCGCGGGATCGAGTTCGTCCCCCGGAAGATCACCGACGGCGTGGCCCGCATCAAGCACGGTCTGGCGACACAGTTGCCGCTCGGCAATCTCGAAGCCCGGCGCGACTGGGGCTACGCCGGTGATTACGTCGATGCGATGTGGCGCATGCTCCAGCAGCCGGAGCCGATCGATTACGTGATCGGCACCGGGGAGACGCACAGTGTCGGCGAGCTGGTGGAGATCGCCTTCGCTCATGCCGGCCTCGACTGGCGGGAACACGTGAGCGTGGACCCGCGCTACTATCGCCCGGCGGAGGTCGACCTGCTCCAGGCCGACCCGACACGGGCGCGGACGGAGCTGGGCTGGACGCCCAAGGTGTCCTTCGCGGAATTGGTCCAGATGATGGTGGACGCCGACCTGGCCCGGCTCGCCCCGAAGTGAGTCGGCTGCTGATCACCGGCGCGGATGGCTTCGTCGGACGCTGGCTCGTGCGGGCCGCGCTGGCCGAGGGCTGGGACGTCGTGGCGGCGATCGGCCCGGGGGGCGCCTTCCCCGACGTCTGGCTCCCGGCCGCGTCCCTCCCCAGGGTGGCGGCGTTCGACGTGGACCTGACCGACTCCGCGGACCTCGTCCGGCTCGCCGATGTCGGAGCGGACGCGGTCGTGCACTTGGCGGCAGTCTCGTCCGGGGCGGCCGCCCGCCGCGATCCCGACGCCGCGATGCGCACCAATGCCGAGGCCACGGCGGCGCTCGTGGAGGCACTGGCGGCCGCCGGCACCCTCGCGCGCTTTCTCTTCGTCTCGACGGGCGAGGTGTACGGGAGCGGGCACGCCGGCCCGATCGCCGAGACGACGCCGCCGAGCCCGGTGTCGCCCTACGCCGAGAGCAAGCGCCTGGCGGAGGTGGCGGTGCTCGAGATCGGGGCGGGGCGGGGCGCGTGGCCGATCATCGCCCGGGCGTTTCCCCACAGCGGACCGGGGCAATCCACCGCCTTCGTGCTCCCCGCCTTCGCCGCGCGCCTGGCCGAGGCCCGGCGCACCGGCGCGACGCGCTTCGCGGTCGGCAATCTCGACGTCACGCGCGACTTCCTCGACGTGCGTGACGTGGTGCGCGCCTACCTCCTGCTCCTCGCCCATGGCGGGTGCGGCGAGGTCTACAACGTGGCCTCCGGCACGGGACGGCACCTGGCCGCCTGTGTCCAGCGACTCGCCGAGCTGGTGGGGGTGTCGGCCACCCCCGAGACTGATCCGGCGCTGGTGCGCCCGGCCGATATTCCCGTCCTCATCGGCGATCCCGCCCGGCTCCGCGCCGCGACCGGCTGGACACCGCAGGTACCTTTCGACCAGACCCTTGAGGATCTCGTAAATGCCCAAGCGCACTGACCTCCAGTCCATTCTCATCGTCGGCTCCGGCCCCATCGTGATTGGCCAGGGGGCGGAGTTCGATTACTCCGGCACCCAGGCGGTGCGCGCGCTCAAGGAGGAGGGGTACCGAGTGATTCTGGTGAACTCGAATCCCGCCACCATCATGACCGACCCCGAGCTGGCCGATGCCACGTACGTCGAGCCGGTGACGCCCGAGTGGGTGGCGAAGGTGATCGAGCGCGAGCGACCCGACGCGCTGCTCCCGACCCTCGGCGGGCAGACCGCGCTCAACGTGGCGATGGCGCTGGTGCAGGACGGCACCCTCGAGCGGTTTGGCGTGGAGCTGATCGGCGCGAACGAGCGGGCCATCCGGCTCGCCGAGGACCGGGCCGAGTTCGCGGAGGCGATGGTGCGCCTCGGGCTGCGCTCCCCGACGGGGACGGTCGTGCGCACCCTCGAGGCGGGGCTCGCCGCCGTGGCCGACACCGCGTACCCGGCGATCCTCCGGCCCTCCTACACCCTCGGCGGTTCTGGGGGGGGGATCGCCTACAATCGCGAGGAATTCGTCGCGATGCTCACCCGCGGCCTCGACCTCTCGCCGGTCACCTCGGTGCTGGTGGAACGCTCGCTGATCGGCTGGAAGGAGTTCGAGCTCGAGGTGATGCGCGACTGCGCCGACAACGTGGTCATCGTCTGCTCGATCGAGAATCTCGATCCGATGGGGGTCCATACCGGCGACTCGATCACCGTCGCACCGATCATGACGCTCACCGACCGCGAATTCCAGGAGATGCGCGATGCCGCGATCCGGATCATCCGCGAGGTCGGCGTGGCGGCCGGCGGCTGCAACATCCAATTCGCGGTCGATCCCGACACCGGTACACAGGTCGTCATCGAGATGAATCCGCGCGTCTCCCGCTCCTCGGCGCTGGCCTCCAAGGCGACCGGCTTCCCGATCGCGCGGATCGCCGCCAAGCTGGCCGTGGGCTACACGCTCGACGAGCTCCCGAATGACATCACCAAGGTCACGCCGGCCTCGTTCGAGCCGGTGCTCGACTACGTGGTGGTGAAGATCCCCCGCTTCGCCTTCGAGAAGTTCCCCGCCGCCTCCCCGGTGCTCACCACGCAGATGAAGTCGGTGGGCGAGGCGATGGCGATCGGGCGGACCTTCAAGGAGGCGTTCCAGAAGGGGCTGCGCGCGCTCGAGACCGGCCGCGCGGGATGGGTCATCGCGCCGCGTCGCCA
>JBBQQJ010000161.1:0-6089 GCA_038216165.1 Gemmatimonadales bacterium
TCGATCGCTATCGGAGGGGCGCACCCGGCGAGGAGCGGCCCACCGCAGCGGCCCTTCCCACCGCTGCGGTGATGGCGGAGGCGATCGCCGGGTTCTGGCGCGGCGGCGGGGCCCGGACGGTGGCGGCCCAGTTGACCTCGCGCGCCGAAACCGCGAGTCTCCTGTTGGCGCCGCGGTACCGGGGTCCGGCATGGACCTGGCGCCGCTGAGCTCCGTCACCCACCACCGGACATCGCCGATGCGTCGCTTCCCGCTCGCTGCCTTGCTGCTTGCCCTGTCGGCCGGCTACGTCGGAAACGCCACGGCCCAGACCGTGCGCGGCACGGTGGTCTTGGCGACGGGCCAGGATCCCGCGCTGCCGATCCCGTTCCTCGGGACGGCGTCGCTCGGCAATGCCGACGTGGCCGACCAGCTCTTTCTCCGGCTCGGCACGATCGGCGCCACCTTCCGGACCGGTGGGGATCGCTCGCTCACGCCACAACTCGCGCGCAGCTGGCGCCGGGTGGATGCCCGCACGCTGGTCTTTGAACTCGACCCGCGCGCGCGGTGGCACGACGGGGCGCCGCTCACCGCCGCCGACGTGGTCTTCACATGGACACTCGCGTCCAATCCACGCCTGAACCCGGACCAAGCCGCGCTCGAGCTCATTGAGGGGGTGCGTGCCCTCGGGCCACGGACCGTCGAGGTGCGCTTCCGCCGCGCCTCGAGTGAGCAGCTCTACACCTTCGGCTTCCAGATGCAGCCGCTCCCGGCGCACCTCCTCGCGCAGATGCCCGCCGAATCGATCGCCACCTCCGACTTCGCACGACGCCCGATCGGCAACGGCCCGTACCGGTGGGAACGCCGGGTGCCGGGGCAGTTCGTCGAGCTCCGGGCCGATTCGACCTTCTTCCTCGGCGTGCCGGGGATCCATCGCCTCGTGATCCGGGTCGCGGCCGATCCGGCCGCGCGCATGAACCTGATGCTTGCCGGGCAGGTGGACGTGCTCGACAATCTCCCCCCCTCGATGCTCGAACAGCTGGTGGCGCGTCCCGAGATCACCGGCATCACGGTGACCAGCAACACCGTCGTCTACGTGCTGTTCAACACCCGCCAGTCGAGCGACACGAGCCGACGCCACCCTGCGCTCTCCGACCCTCGGGTCCGCGAGGCACTCACCCTCGCCCTCGACCGGGACGCGATGGTCCGGGCCGTCTTCGGCCCCACCGCCGCCGTGCCACAGGCAGTGGCGTCCCAACTGTGGCAGTGGGCGCTGCCGCCGCGTCCCGGTGCCAACGGCGGCAACCCGGCCCGCGCGCGCACGCTGCTGGCCGAGGCCGGCTGGCGGGACAGCGATGGGGACGGCCTGGTGGACCGGAATGGTGTGCCGCTCGCGCTCACCATGATCCTCCCGAGCACCAGCGCCTCGCGCGGGGCGTTCGCGGTGCAGGCGGAGGCGCGGTGGCGCGCCATCGGCGTGCGGGTCCTGCTCGCGCGCAGCGACTTCCCGGCCTACCTCGCCCGCCGCGCCTCGGGGGACTGGGACCTCGACCTCACCGCCGTCAACCAGGACGCCTCCCCGCGCTCGCTTGCGACCAGCTGGTCGTGCGCCTCGGCCGCGATCCCCGGCTCGGGCAACGTCGCCCGGTGGTGTGACCCGGCGTTCGACACGCTGCGCCTCGCGGCGGAGACCACGGCCGGCGATCCCACAGCGGCCTGGCAGCGCGCCTTCGCGCGGATGCGCACCGCGTCGCCGGCGATCTTTCTCGCGGCGCCCACCAACCAGGTGGCGGTGCACCGGCGGTACGCGAACGTGGAGATCCTCCCACTGAAGGCGTGGCTGAGCATCTGGCGCTGGCGCGTGCGTCCCGAGGCCGCCTTGCCCCGCGATCGCTGAGGTGGGTTCCTGGCTGGTCCGGCGGGTGGTCGACGCGGTGCTGACCGCGGCGTGCGGGGCGCTCCTCCTCGTCGCCCTCGTGCAGCTCCTGCCCGGCGACCCGTTGGCTGCGGTGCTGCGCGACCACCCCAGTGATCCGACCACGGTTGCGGCGCTCCGCGCGCGCTGGGGCACCGACCTCCCGCTCGGCACCACGGTCGTGCGCTTCGTGGGGGGGGCACTGCGCGGGGACCTCGGCATGTCCCTCACCGAAGGGCGACCCGTCACCACCGTCCTCGCCGAGCGTCTCGGTCCGACCCTGCTGCTCGGCGGCCTCACCCTGCTGGTCAACTTCACGCTGGGACTCGCCCTCGGACTATGGAGCGCCCTGCGCCCCGCCTCATGGCGCGCGCGTGCGCTCGGCGCCGCAACGCTCGCGGGCTACGCGCTGCCATCATTCGTGATCGGTCTCGTTGTGGTCTGGATCTTCGCGCTGCAGCTTGGCTGGTTCCCGCCCGCGGGCTTCAGTGATCCGCTGCTCGCCGCCGATGCCGGTCGCCTGGCGGTGCTGCGCGATCGCCTCCACCATCTCGCCCTGCCGCTCCTCACGATGGTGCTCGCCACCATTGCGGTGCCGATCCGCCACCAGCGCGCCGCGGCCGCGGACACGCGCAACGCGCCGTGGGTCACCGCGGCGCACGCCCGCGGCGTCTCCGCGGGACGGGTCGCGTGGCAGCACGTCTGGCGGCCTGCCCTCACGCCGATCGCCACACTGCTTGGCCTCTGGTTGCCATTACTCGTTGGGGGAGCCGTGTTCGTCGAGGCGGTCTTTGCCTGGCCCGGCCTGGGCACACTCATCGCGCAAGCCACCACCAACCGCGACGTTCCGCTGGTGGTGGGCGCCGGTGTGCTGCTGATCGTCGCGGTCCAGGCGGGGTCACTGCTCGCCGACTGCCTCTATCACATCGTCGATCCCACACAGGTCCGCCCGTGACCTCCCTCGCGCGCCCCCTCGGGCTCGCCCTCGCGCTCGGTCTTGTGGCGCTGGCGCTCATCGGGCCGTGGGTCGCGCCCGATCCGCTGGCGCAGCCCGACCTCCTCGGGGCCGCCTTGCTGCCGCCGTCGACAGCGCACTGGCTGGGAACCGACCAATTCTCCCGCGACGTCTTCGCCCGGCTCGCCTCAGGTGCCCGGGCCTCGCTGGCGATCGCCGTCACCGCGGTGCTGCTCGCCACGCTGCTGGGTACCGGCATCGGTCTGCTGGCCGGCGGGACGCGAGGCGCCACGAGCGCGACGTTGCGACGCGGCATCGACCTGGCCTTGGGGCTGCCGCGGATTGTCATTCTCCTCGTGCTCCTGGCCGCCCTCGGCACCCTCACGCCGTTCTCGCTCGCCGTCGTGCTCGGACTCACCGGCTGGCCGGCGATCGCGAGACTCGTGCGCGGCGAGACGCTCCGCCTGCGCGAGGCGGGCCACGTCGAGGCCGCGCGTGCCCTCGGCGCCACCCCGCTGCGCATCCTGCGCCAGGAGATCCTCCCCGGTGCCGTCGCGCCCGCGCTCGTCGCCGCCACCCTCGCACTGGGCGACGCGCTGCTCCTCGAGGCAGGACTTTCCTTCATCGGGCTGGGCATCCGGCCGCCAGCACCGACGTGGGGCGGGATGATCCTCGAGGCGCGTGAGCACATCGGGCGGGCGCCTTGGCTGCTGCTCGCTCCCGGCACCGCGTTGGTTTCGGCCACCATCGCGGCGACATTGCTCGGCGACGCCCTGCGCCACCGTCTCCTTCCGGGACCGCGATGACCGCCCTCCTCGAGGTCAGCGACCTCCGCATCGCGTTTCCCCGACACGCTGGACCACCGAGCACACCGGTGGACGACGTGACCTTCGCGGTCGCACCCGGTGAGCTGGTCGCGCTTGTCGGCGAATCGGGCTGTGGCAAGAGCCTCACCGGTCTCGCGCTGCTGCGCCTGCTCCCCACCGGTGCCGTCCTCGGGGACGAGAGCGTGATCTGCTTCGACGGGACCGATCTTGCCCGGCTCCCCGACGCGGCCCTGCGGCCATATCGGGGGGCGCGGATCGCGATGGTCTTCCAGGACCCGATGGCCTCGCTGAATCCGGTGATGCGCATCGGTGCCCAGATCATCGAGGCGATTCGTGCCCACGAGGCGGTGCCCCGCGCCACCGCACGGGCCCGCGCCATCGCACTGCTGGCCGAGGTCGGCATCGCCGACCCGACCGCGCGCGTCGACGCCTGGCCGCACCAGCTCAGCGGGGGCATGCGCCAGCGTGTCATGCTCGCCATCGCGCTGGCCGCGGAACCCGATCTCCTCGTGGCCGACGAACCCACCACCGCCCTCGACGTCACGGTACAGGCCCAGATCCTCGAGCTGCTCGACACCCTGCGGCGCGATCGGCAGATGGCTGTCCTGCTGATCACCCACGATCTCGGCATCGTGGCGAGCCGGGCGGACCGGGTGCTGGTCATGTACGCGGGCCGCATCGTGGAGTCGGCGCGCACCGCCGCGCTGTTCACCGCACCGCGACACCCCTATACGCGGGGGCTGTTCGCCTCCATCCCACGGCTCGATGCCACCGGTGACCGGCTCGCCCCAATCCCGGGCACGGTCCCCCCCCCTGACGACTGGCCTGCGGGGTGCCGCTTCCATCCGCGCTGTCCACTGGTCGTGCCCCGCTGCCAGGCCGAGCGCCCGCCCCTGCTGACGGTGGCGCCGGGCCACACGGCAGCGTGCTGGGTGACCGCCGGAGGCGGGGTGTGAGCGAGCCCCTCCTCGAGGTCGAGCACCTCGTCACACACTTTCACGATCGCGCCCTCTTCAGCCGCGTCCGGCCGCTCGTCAAGGCGGTCGACGGGGTGTCGTTCACCGTGGCGCCCGGCGAGACGCTTGGCGTGGTGGGCGAGTCCGGCAGCGGCAAGACCACCGTCGGCCGGACGATCCTGCGCCTGGAGGAACCCACCGCTGGTGCCGTCCGGTTCGAGGGCGTGGACCTCGCCACCCTCGATGCGGCCGCGCTCCGCGCGGTCCGGCGCCGGATGCAGATCGTCTTTCAGGATCCGTTCGCCTCGCTCAACCCCCGTCGCCCCATCGGCGCCTCGGTCGCGGAGGGTCTCGAGATCCACCAGATCGTGCCACCGACGGACGTCGCGGATCGGGTAGCCGCCCTGCTGGCCGAGGTGGGACTCGACCCGTCCTATGCCGACCGCTACCCGCACGAGTTCTCCGGGGGACAGCGCCAGCGCATCGGTATCGCCCGCGCCCTGGCAGTGGAACCGCAGTTCATCGTCTGCGACGAGCCGGTCTCGGGGCTCGACGTCTCGGTGCAGGCGCAGGTCCTCAACCTCCTCCTGGACCTGCGGGAGCAGCGGGGGCTCGCCTACCTGTTCATCGCCCATGATCTCGCCGTGGTGCGCCAAGTGGCGCACCGCATCGCGGTGATGTACCTGGGCACCATCGTGGAGATCGGTCCCGCGCGCGCGGTGATCGCCACGCCGCGCCATCCCTACACGCAGGCGCTCGTCTCGGCCGTCCCTGACCCCGACCCGGCCCAGCGCCGGGAACGGATCGTGCTCACCGGGGAACCGCCCTCGCCGGTCGCCCCACCGCCAGGCTGCCCGTTCGCCCCACGCTGCTTCCATCCTGCTCGGGACGTGCGGTGCGACACCGAGCGGCCGGCGTTGCGCGAGCGGGCGGGGCATGCCGTCGCCTGCCACCACGCCGACTAGCCGCGCCCCTTCCGCCGCTCCGGCCACGGCGTAGGTTCCGGGAGAGTTCTCCGCGCGCTGCTCCCGCCACCGAGGCCTGTGATGTCGTGCCGTGCTCCGTCCCTGCATCTCATCGACGCCTTCGCCGATGGGCCCTTTACCGGGAACCCTGCTGGCGTGACGCTGCTCGACGCCCCACGCCCCGACGCCTGGTGCCAGGCCGTGGCGATGGAGATGAATCAGGCCGAGACGGCCTTCCTCGTGCACGAGGCCGATGGTTTTCGGCTGCGCTGGTTCACCCCGGTGGCCGAGGTCGCGCTCTGCGGCCATGCGACTCTCGCGGCGGCCCACTTCCTCTGGGACACCGGCGTGCTCGCGCCGTCGGACGAAGCGCGATTCCACACCCTCAGCGGCCTGCTGACGGCGCGCCAGGACGCGCAGGGCTGGATCACGCTCGATTTCCCGGCGATCACGTCCGTTCCCGAGGACGCGCCCCGCACCGTGGCTGCCGCC
>JBBQQJ010000162.1:0-6079 GCA_038216165.1 Gemmatimonadales bacterium
GGCCTGCTGCACGGCGAGCAGGACCTGGCGGTGGTTGCCCCACCGTGCCGCGAGGACCATCAACGCCGCGAGCATCACGGGTGTCGCGGGGAGCAGCCGCCAGCGCCGCAGCAGGCCGCTCCGTGTGCGCACGAGCGCAAGCAGCGGCCCCACCACGAGCGGGCTCGGTGAGTCCGCGACGAGACGGATCACCTGGAGCCGCATTTCGTCGTCGCCATCAACGAGCAGCCCGAGGAGCGAGCCGACCACCTGGGGGGGGCACTCGTCCGCCAGCCCCGCCAGGGCGATCCGCACCATCGCCGGCTCATTGCTCTCGAGACCGATGCTGATGGCCCGCTCCCGCACCCCCGGGTGGCGCGCCAGCAACTTGAGCGCCTCCTGCCGCACCCGCAGCTCCTCGTGCGCGAGCATCGCCTCCACGGGGGCAGGATTGGTCAGCGGTGGCAACTGGGCGAGCACCCCGATCAGGTTGCGCGCGAGGTGCCGCGGTGCCTGGGGCAGGCGCGCGAGCAGCTCCGGCTCGATGTCGCTCCCCAACGCACCCAGCAGGTCGAGCACGCGACGCCGCACGGTGCGCGACTCGGCCTGGTCCAGCGCGTCCACGAGGATCGGCAGCGCCTCGTCCGTGGCGTGGTGCGCAATCCGCCCGATCAGCGTCCAGTCCGGGTCCTCGACCGCCAGCAGCTCGGGCAGGAGGGCGGGCTCGAGCACGGCGCGCGCGATCACGCGGGCGGTCCCGGTCGCGTCGGCATGGCGGTCGATCACCTCGAGTAGCTCCCCGAGGCGCCCGGCCGCGCGCTCGCGTCGCGCCGCCTCGAGCACGGCTGGGCCGGCAGACCCCACCTCCAGCGCGAGGGCGACGGTCCGCAGGCCGTCGACCTCCATCCGGGGGTCGAGCGCGGCAGTGGCGTCGCCACGGGCTCCATCCCAGTGCTCAAGCAGGCCGAGCACCTGCGAGGAGAACGCCCCGCCGGTCCGTGCCACTGGGGCGGCCTCGCCGCTGGATCCGGTCTCGCTGCCGGCCAGCTTGCCGAGCATCCAGCGCAGGTGCGGGGAGATCGGCGCGCCATCGGCCTCGGCCACCGATTCGAGGAGTTGCAGCAGCAGGGAGGGTGGCACCTGCTCGAGCGTCTCGCGCAGGAAACGGCGGCGCGACGCGGTCGTCGGCGCGGCCACCAGCACCTGCGACGCCCCCGAGCGGGACAGCGCGCCCAGCACCTCACCGAAGCGACGCCGCGCGTTCCCGGCCCCCCGATCGGCCCGACCGGTAAGCGCGGTCGAGAACGACGCCAGAGCCTGGTACAGCCGGCGCGCGGACTCGACGCTCTGCCCCGCGCCCGCATCGATCGCCGCCGCAATCTCGGCCGGTGTCGGCACCGGCTCACCCTGGAGGAGCTGGCGGCCGAACACCACCTCGATGAGTCGCGCCCAGAAGGCATCGTCCACCTCGCCGCCCGGCGCTGCCTGCTCGGCAAAGCCGACCACATCGTAGACGAGCGGTTCCACGCGCACGTGCGCGAGGCGCAGCCCGTCGCGCCCGATGGACTCGTCGGCATCGCCGGCGGCGAGTGCGCCCAGCAGCTCCGCCACCTCATCGGTGGTGACGCCGTCGTGGAGGTGCATGGTGCCGACGTTCTTCCGGTGCAGGCGCGCCGCGAGGTCCCGCAGGGCGGCCGGCAGGGGCTCCGCCGCGGTGCCGTCAAGGAGGAGCCCGCGCGGCGTGATGCCGATCAGGAGGTCGCCCCGGGTCTCGAGCACCGCGGCCAGGCGATCGGTGAGCTCGCTCGCCGCGCGCCGCACCATCCCGTGTCCGGCCGGATACATCGTGGCCTTGCCGAGCGCGTTGTTGAGTTCGCGCAGGGCGAGCCCCACGTCAGGCGGGACGGTGGTGCCACGGCGGCTGCTCATCCCCCCCCCTCAGAGGGGTCCCCGGGTGCCTCGGTCACCACGTCAACCGGCCATGTTCTCCACCATCGCCTCGCCGAAGGCGCTGGTCGACAGCTTGGTGGCGCCGTCCATCAGCCGCTCGAAGTCATAGGTCACCCGGCGCTGTCCGATGGTGCGCTCGAGCCCGGTGATGATCAGCTCTGCCGCCTCGTGCCAGCCGAGGTGCCGCAGCATCATTTCCCCCGACAGGATCACCGAGCCGGGGTTGACCATGTCCTTGCCGGCGTACTTCGGCGCCGTCCCGTGGGTGGCCTCGAAGATGGCATGGCCCGTGACGTAATTGATGTTGGCGCCGGGCGCGATCCCGATCCCGCCCACCTGCGCCGCGAGCGCGTCGGAGATGTAGTCGCCGTTCAGGTTCAGCGTGGCGAGCACGTCGTAGTCGCGCGGCCGGGTGAGCACCTGCTGGAGCATGGCGTCGGCGATCACATCCTTGATGATGAGCCCGTTGGGGAGCACCTGCCAGGGGCCGCCCTCGAAGTCCACGGCACCGAACTCCTCGCGCGCGAGCTCATAGCCCCAGTCGCGGAAGCCGCCTTCGGTGAACTTCATGATGTTGCCCTTGTGCACGAGCGTCACGCTCTTGCGGTCCTGGGCCACGGCGTACTGGATGGCAGCGCGGATCAATCGCTTCGAGCCCTCCTCCGACACCGGCTTGATGCCGATCGCCGAGGAATCGGGGAAGCGGATGCTGGTCACGCCCATTTCGTCCTGGAGGAAGGCGATCACCTTCCGTGCGGCATCGGTGTGCGCCTCGTACTCGATGCCGGCATAGATGTCCTCCGTATTCTCGCGGAAGATCACCATGTCGACCGCGCCCGGATCCTTGACCGGCGACGGTACCCCGGTGAACCAGCGCACCGGTCGGACGCAGGCGTAGAGGTCGAGGAGCTGCCGCAGCGCCACGTTGAGGGAGCGCATCCCCCCACCGACCGGCGTGGTGAGCGGGCCCTTGATCGCCACCAGATAGCGGTCGATCGCAGTGATGGTGTCGTCGGGGAGCCACGAATCGAACTTGGCCTTGGCCTTCTCGCCCGCGTAGACCTCGAACCAGGCCAGCCGGCGCGTGCCACCGTAGGCGAGTCGTACCGCCCCGTCGAGGGCGTGCTGCGAGGCACGCCAGATGTCGGGGCCGGTGCCGTCGCCTTCGATGAAGGGTATGATCGGGGCGTCAGGAACCACGAGGGCCCCGTCGCGCAGGGTAATGGGCTCGCCGTCAGTCGGAGCCGCGAGGTGCTGGAACGCGGGAGCAGGGGCAGTGGCCATGGGACCCAGTCGTGTCGAGAGGAACAGGAACGGACGCGGAGGGGAGGGTTAGCTTCGAAAGATATGACCACGCCTGCCCCTCCGCACCTCACGCCGCCCCATCCGCTCGCGGGTACCGATCGGCGCGTGATGGCGATCGGGGCCGCCCTCCGGTCTCTCGCCCGGGTTTCCCCTGTCGCCAGCGCCCGCGCCGCCGAGGCGCTCTTCGTCAAGACCGCCCGACCGCCGGCCCGACCCCACGAGGCCGCCTTCCTCGCCGCCGCCGAGCGCTTCACCCTCCCGGTCGAGGGCGAGCAGATCGCCGGCTATCGCTGGGGCACCAGCGGTCCGCTGGTGCTCTGCACGCACGGCTGGTGGAGTCACGCGGGGCGATTTGCGCCGCTGGCTACCGCGGCGCTCGGGGCGGGCTACCGGGTGGTGGCCTTCGATGCCCCCGGACATGGCCGCTCCAGCGGGTGGCGTGCCACGATGCCCGAGTTTGCCCGTGCCCTCCGCGCTGTGGCCGACCACGAGGGCGCCGTCCATGCCGTCGTGGGCCACTCCCTCGGCGGCACGGCGAGTCTCTTCGCGCTCGCCCACGGCCTTGCCGCCGGGCGCGCTGTGGTGATCGCGGCGCCGATGGACCTGGAAGGGTGGGCGCTCCGCTTTCGCGACGCGTTCGGCCTCCCCGACGCCGTCTATGCCCTCATGCAGCGGCACCTCGAGGCCCGGCTCGGACACACCTGGGACGATCTGCAGGTGCCACGCCTCGCCACCGCACTCCGGGTGCCGGGGCTGGTGATCCACTGCAACGATGACCCCGATGTCCCCGTGGCGGAGGCACGGGCACTCACCGCCGCCTGGCCCACCGCCACCCTGCACCTCACCAGCGGCCTCGGCCACCGCGCGGTGCTGCGGGATCCCGAGGTGGTGGAGCGGGTGACGGACTTTCTGAAATCAGAGATCTGAGATCGGAGGTCGGAGGTCGGAGGTCGGAGAACAGCGCCCCCGGGATCTCCAATCTCCGTGTTCTGTGCTCCGATCAGAACGGCTTGTAGATCGCCACCCACGCTGTGAACACCCCGATCAGCGGCAGCGCGAAGAGCACCGCCTTGGCGGTAGCCGGTTGCCGATAGGGCATCGTCCCGATGATGGGGATCAGCGCCCACACGGCGATCTTGGCCCAGACCCACCCGGGGAAGCCGCCGATGAGGCCCAGGCGCGCGAGCATGCCGAAGCCGCCGAGGAGAATGATGAAGAGCGCGATGCCGTGCAACGCGCCGGTCAGCTTGCGGCCGGCGTTGCTTTCGCGCGTGCCGCCGTTGAGGACGTGCAGGGCGATCCCGCCGAGCACGGTGAAGAGCAGGAACATTCCCCCAAGGTGCAGCACCTTGTAGACCTCGTACGGCATCGCGGCGACTCCCTGACGGCAGGTGGGTGCCCCCACCACCAGGCGGGTGGGGGGGCGGTGGCGCGTGCTACGGACGCTCGATCGGTGTGCGGACCGCGTTGCCCCATTCGGTCCACGAGCCATCGTAATTGCGGACGCGCGTCCAGCCAAGGAGCTGCGTGAGGGCGAACCAGGAGTGCGAGGACCGCTCACCGATGCGGCAGTAGACCACGATCTCCTCCGTGGGTGAGAGTCCCTGCTCCTCCACGTAGAGCCGGCGCAGCTCGTCGGCGCTCCGGAAGACGTGCGTCTCCGGGTCCACCGCCCTGGCCCACGGCACGCTGCGGGCACCGGGAATGTGGCCGCCGCGCAGCGCGCCCTCATTGGGGTAATCGGGCATGTGCATCCGCTCGCCGCGATACTCTTCCGGTGAGCGCACATCGACGAGCTTGCCTTGCTGCGCCACATGGGCGAGCACGTCGTCCTTGAACGCGCGGATCGGGGCGTCGTCGCGCTCGCCCACCGTGATGCTGCCCGGCACCGCCACGGGGCGCTCGGTCACCAGCGGTCGACCTTCCTGCGCCCAGCGCGCGCGGCCACCGTCGAGAATGCGGCAGTTCCGCACCCCGAACAGCTGGAACACCCAGTAGGCATAGCAGGCCCACCAGTTGTTCTTGTCGCCGTAGAGGACGATGGTGCTGGCGTCGTGGATCCCCCGCGCGCGGAGCAGCGCCTGGAACCGGTCGCGGTCGATGTAGTCGCGCACGACGCTGTCGTTGAGGTCCTCGATCCAGTCGATCTTGTGCGCACCGGGGATGTGGCCGGTCTCGTAGAGGAGAATGTCCTCATCCGACTCGAGGAGGACCACCGACGGGTCCTCGAGGTGCGCGGCCACCCAGGCGCAATCCACCAGCACGTCGGGGTGGGCGTAGCCGCGCTCGGTGATGGGGGTGACGGCAGGGACACTCATGGGGACTCCACACTTGTGGGGGGGGACGTTCAATGGCCGAGCAGGTCGTCGAGCACCCGATCGACCACCTCGACCACGCGGCCGGAGACGATCTTGGCGAGTACGTCCACCGTCTCGAGGGGCAGCGACTCGGGATGCTTGCGATCCTTCGTGAAGCGGATGATCTGGCCGAGGAGCACGGCCGCCATCGCCGGCGGCTCGTCCTCTGCCTCGGCCTCGGCGGCGGCCTGCTCGTACCCTGCGCCCGGGACCGACGCGGCCCACGGCTCGGCCTCGTCATCGCGCTCCAGCTCCAGAGGTGCCGGTGGCATCGGCACGATCGCGTAGAGCTCGCAACGCAGCCCGGGGTCCGCTTCGCGCGCGGCAAGGACGAGCTGGCGCGGCTCCCCAAAGACTCCGTGCCGGTCGAAGAAGTCGGCGGCCCCCGGCGGGACGGCGCAGCGCGCCACCAGGGTGCCATCGAGGAAGGTGCCGAGACAGCGCATCCCCTCGGGCACGCGCTCGTCGGGAATCTCACGCACGTCAAG
>JBBQQJ010000163.1:0-6066 GCA_038216165.1 Gemmatimonadales bacterium
GAACGACACCGGCATCGCCCCGCGCCGGGCCGCCCTCGGCATCCTGCTCGCCGTGCGGAAGGGCACGCCGTTCGACACCGCCCTCGACCGCGGCCTCGGGACCCTGCCGGAACAGGACCGCCGCCTTGCGCACGAGTTGGCCGCCGGCGTGCTCCGCCACGAGGCCTCCCTCGATGCCGACATGGCACCGTTCATCCCACGCGGCCTCGACTCGGTGCAACCGGTGGTGCGCGACGTCCTCCGGCTCGGCAGCTACCAGCTCCGGCACCTCGAGCGGGTCCCGGCGCACGCTGCGGTGGCGACCGGGGTGGCGCTGGCCCGTGAGGCGATGGGCGAGCGGGTGACCGGCTTCGTCAACGCCGTGTTGCGCAAGGTCGCCCTCCTCGGCCGCGAGGTGGCGGCGCCCGACCCGGCGCTCAGCGATGCCACCCGGCTCGCCGAACGGTGGTCGCACCCGCTCTGGCTGGTCGCGCGCTGGATCCGCTTCTTCGGCGTGGACGACACCGAGGCCCTGCTGGCATGGAACAACGCGCGCCCAGCCCTCGTGCTGCAGCCCGCGCGCAGTTCGCTGGGCGACCTGGAGCGCCGCTTCGCTGAGGCGGGGGTCCGTGCCTTTGCCGCCCCGTACGAGGCCGGCCTCGTGGTCGACACCGCGCGCCCGGAGCAACTCCCCGGCTATGACGAGGGGGCGTTCTTCGTGCAGGATCCCGCCCAGGCGCTCGTGGTGCGCTTTGCCGCCTTCCCGGTCGGGAGCATGGTGGTTGATGCCTGTGCCGCTCCGGGCGGCAAGACCCTCGGCCTGGCGCGCTCCGCCGCCGTGCTCATCAGCGCCGACGCTTCCCGCCGGCGCCTCCAGCGGCTCCGCGAGAATGTCGCCCGGGCAGGCGGAGGGAACGAACGGATCATCCTCGCCGATGCCCTGCATCCGCCGGTCCGGGATGTCGATGCCTACTTTCTCGATGCCCCGTGCCTCGGGACCGGCACCTTTGCACGGCACCCGGATGCCCGGCTCCGGGTGCAGCGCGATGCGCTCACCCGATTGGCCGAGGAACAGCGGCGCCTGCTGCACGCGGCAGCCGACCGGATCCGCCCGGGGGGCGTGCTATGTTACGCCACCTGTTCGTTGGAGCCGGAAGAGGACGAGGTGCAGGTGGACCAGTTCCTTGCCCGGCATCCGGCTTTCCGGCGGGCAACGCCAGCGGGGTTCCCGCCGGAGCTGCTGACTGAGGCAGGCGACCTGCTGATCCTCCCGCATCGGGATGGCATGGACGGCGCCTACGCTGCGCGACTGGTGCGGGAGGAATGAATGATCGGGCGGAGGGCATGGGTCGTGGTGGGGGTGATGGTGGCCGCCGGGGTGGCGGGCTATGCCGCCACGTTCGCCCTCTATCCTGCCCCTCGCTCCATCGGTAGGGTGACCGTCCCCGCTCTGCGCGGCACCACGCGGGAGGACGCCCTCGCCCAGTTGGACGCCCTCGGGCTGCGGGGTCGCGATGGTGGCACGCTCGCCGACCCGCTCACCCCGCGCGGCACCATCGCGTGGCAGTCCACCCCGCCTGAGACGCGCGTACCGGCGGGGTCTGCGGTGCGGCTGGGCGTGAGCAGCGGGGCACCGGTGGTCGAGGTGCCCAACGTGATCGATTTCGACCTCGCGCTCGGTCGCCGGGTACTCGAGGCCGCCGGGTTGCCCGTGGCGACGGTCGACAGCCTGCGCTCGAGCGAACCAGTGGGTGCGATCCTCGGGACCCGCCCCGCCGTGCGCACCGCGGTGCGCGCCGGAACCGAGATGCACCTGACCGTGAGCCGTGGGCCGAGCCCCATGTCGACCAGGAGACCGTGATGACCGTGCGGATTGCGCCCAGCGTGTTGAGTGCCGACCTCGGCCGCCTGCGCGAGCAGGTGGCAGAGGCGCAGGATGGCGGGGCGGAGTGGATGCACGTGGACGTGATGGACGGCCACTTCGTCCCCAATCTCACCTTCGGGGCGCCGCTGATCCGGGCCCTCGCCAAGCTGACCGACCTCCCGCTCGACGTCCACCTGATGGTGGAGCATCCCGAGCGCTACATCGCCGAGTACGCCGATCTTGGCGCGGCGGTGTTCACCTTTCACCCCGAGGCGACGGTGCACGTGCAGCGGCACCTCGCCACCATTCGCGACCGGGGGATGCAGGCGGGGTTGGCCCTCAACCCCTCGACGTCGCTCGACGTGCTCGACGAGGTCATGGACGACCTCGACCTGGTGCTGGTGATGTCGGTCAATCCGGGATTCGGCGGGCAGTCGTTCATCCCGGCTGCCACGGACAAGATCGCCCGCATCGCCGAGCGGATTGATGCCGCCGGCGCCACCGTGGCGCTTGAGGTGGACGGTGGCATCACGGTGCAGACGATCGCCGGACCGCACGCGGCCGGCGCCGACACCTTCGTGGCGGGCACCGCAGTGTTCGGCGCCCCCAACATTGCCGACGCCGTGCGTGCGCTCAAGCGCGCCTGCCTCACCCAGGTCTGACGCCGATGCGCACCCTCGCCACCTTTGCCGTCGCCCTCCTGCTGGGCGGATGTGTCGCCCCGATCGAGGTCGGCTCGGACGCCCCCGACTTCACCGCCACCGATGTCGCCACGGGCACGCCACGCGCCTTCCGCGCGAGCTATGCCGGCGAGGTGACCCTGGTGAACATCTGGGCCACCTGGTGCGAGCCGTGCAAGGAAGAGATCCCGGCGCTGCAGAAGTTGTACGAGGCGATGGGGCCGCGTGGCCTGCGGATCGCCGCGGTGAGCATCGACAAGGACGGTGCCGACGTGGTGCGCGAGTTCATGGCCGGCTTCGGGGTCACCTTCGACGTGCTCCACGATCCCGAGGGCAGCATCCAGCAGATCTACCACACCACCGGCGTGCCGGAGAGTTTCCTGGTGGGGCGCGACGGTCGGATCGTCCGGATCGTCTATGGCGATCACCCGTGGGCCTCCGATGCCAACCGCCGCATCATCGAGCAGTTGCTCGCGGCCCCGGCGAGCTGAGGAGCGCCGCATGTCCCGGCAATGGCTGATGGTGGGGATGATTGTCGCGGGGCTGGGGCTCGGCGTCTGGGCGCTCACCCGCTATGCCCCCCCCCCGGAGGGCGCCCGCGTGGGGGAGCTCGCCCCCGATTACCGGGTGATGGACGTCGCCACCGGGGACTCGCTCGGCCTCCGCTCCGGCTATGACGGGCGCGTGGTGCTCATCAACGTCTGGGCCACGTGGTGCATTCCCTGTCGCAAGGAGATGCCCTCGATGGAACGGGTCTACCGCGCGTTCCGCGACCAGGGCTTCGCCATCGCGGCGGTGAGCGTGGACGACGAGTCGCCCGCGCGGGTGCGTGCCTTTGCCGAGGGACTCGGGCTCTCCTTCGACATCCTGCACGACCGCTCCAACCTGATCCAACCGACCTACCAGATTCTCGGCGTGCCACAGAGCTACCTGCTCGATCGGCGCGGCCGCATTGCCCACGTCGCCATCGGCGAGGAAGTGTGGGACTCCGATGCCAACCGCGCCCTGATTGCCGGCCTGCTCGCCGACTGATGCGCGTCCTCGCCCTCGAGACCTCGTGTGACGAAACCTCCGCGGCAGTGGTCCACCGCGTGGGCGGCACGGTCACGCTCGAAGGGATGGCGATCCTGTCGCAGGACATCCATCGCATCTTCGGCGGCGTGGTGCCCGAGCTCGCCTCGCGCGCCCACCTGGCGACCGTGGGTGACGTGGTGGACCATGCACTCGCCCGGGCCGGTGCGGCGCTCGCCGATCTCGATGGCATCGCGGTGACGCGCGGTCCCGGCCTGCTGGGGGCGCTGCTGGTCGGGGTCACCTGGGGCAAGACGCTGGCGTGGCGCGAAGGACTCCCGCTGATTGGCGTGCACCACCTCGAGGGGCATCTCTTCGCGCCCGTGCTCGAGGACCCAACCGTGGAACCGCCGTTCACTGCCCTGCTCGTGAGCGGAGGGCACACGATGCTCCTCGACGTCCCGCAGTGGGGCGAGTACCGTCTGCTGGGACAGACCAAGGATGACGCCGCGGGCGAGGCCTTCGACAAAGTGGGCGCGCTCCTTGGCCTCGACTATCCGGCGGGCGCAGCCATCGAGCGGCTGGCCCGCGACGGTGATCCGGCACGGTTTCGCTTTCCCCGGCCGCTGCTGCACCGCCCGGCCGAGGTGGATCGCTGGCACTTCTCCTTCAGTGGCCTCAAGACGGCGGTGTTGCGGGCCGTGCAACAGAGCGATGACCTCGTGCGCGACCGGGCCGACCTGGCCCGCGGCTTCCAGGACGCCGCCATCGATGTGCTCACGGCGAAGACGGCCGATGCCGCCCGGGCGCATGGCCGTCCGCTCGTGGTTCTGGGGGGGGGGGGTCGCGTGCACCGGCGCTCTCGCCACCGCGATGCGCACCGCCCTCGACGGCACCGCCCGGGTCGCGGTCGCCTCACCGAGACTCAACACCGACAACGCTGCCATGATCGGCGCCGCGGGGAGCTGGCGGTTGCTGGCCGGGGAGCGACACGGCCCCGACCTCGAGGCCCGCGACAGCCTGCCCCTTCCCGGCCTCGTCCCCCCCATTGGAGTGCTGCGATGATCACCGCCTATCCGCTCGAATTCGGCCCGGTCACCGGCTTTGGCATCACCATGATGCTGCTCTTCGTGATGGGTGCCTGGATCATGGATCGCGAGTGCCGCCGCCTCGGCTACAACACCGACTTCCCGAGCGACCTCATCCTCGGTGCCGTGGTGGGCGGGATCCTGGGCGCCAAGCTCTGGTTTGTGGCGCTGCACGGCATTGACACGCTCTTCTCCCGATCCGGCCTGGTCTACTACGGTGGCTTCGTCGGTGGCACCCTCGGCGTGATCCTGATGGGCTGGCGCCGGCGCGTACCGGTGCGGCTCACCGCCCACCTCGCCGCGCCGGCGCTGGCGGCGGGCTATGCGATCGGCCGCGTGGGCTGCTTCGTGGTGGGGGACGACTACGGCGTCCCGACCACCCGGCCCTGGGGGGTTGGCTTCCCCGAGGGGGCCCCGCCCAGCACGGCCGCGATCATGGAGCGCGCGTTCGGCGTGCCAATCGCCGAGGGGGTGGATCCGGCGATGGTGTTGGCCGTGCACCCGACCCAGCTCTACGAGGTGGCTGCGATGCTGCTGGTCTTCGCGCTGCTCTGGCGGTGGCGCACCACCACACGGGGGACCGGTTGGTTGTTCGGGGTCTATCTGGTGTTCGCCGGAATCGAGCGCTTTCTGGTGGAGATCCTCCGGGCCAAGGACGACCGCCTCCTCGGCGTGCTCACCGTGGCCCAGAGCTTCTCGGTGGTGCTGGTCGTGGTCGGGCTGGTACTGATGACGACGTGGGGCGGTCAGGGTGCGGCGGCGCCGGGGGCGTGGCTGGCGGGCACGGGGTCGCGGGCGCCGGCACGCGGCTGACGCGCGGCTGACGCGCGGCTGACGCGCGGCGGCTTATTGAGAAGCCACCTACGATTCACCCTAGGGGGTAGCGGCCAGAAATTGGCCGATTTTACCTGCTCTTGACAGAATCCCTAGGGGGTCGTACCTTGTTTCCTAGTTGGACGCGGCAACCGATCGCCCGGCCACACAAGAAAGTCCCTGGACGAAGAAGGGTGAAGTAGGCACAAACGTCTGCTTCGTATACTCAGGGGGCGTTCAGGGACCTCCCAAACAGAAACCGTCGGATCCGCAAGGATCCGGCGGTTTTTGCTTCTGGATCCCCACCGTTTGGCCCCCTCTTGCGCACTTGCTGCTCAGGCCGTAGAATAGGTGCAGATGGTCGTTGCAGCACGCGGCCACACGAGAAAGTCCCTGGACGAAGAAGGGTGAAGTAGGCTTCTGCTTGCTTCGTAAACTCAGGGGGCGTTCAGGGACCTCCCAACGACAACGGCCCGGCAATTTGCCGGGCCGTTGTCATTCCCCCCCCCCGCACACCCTCAGTCCCTCGACGCCCCGACCGGTGACGTGGCCGCGGGGCGGACAGGCGCAGCATCCGCCGGCACCGCCGCCGCATCGCGCGCACCCTGCCGCAGCACCACCGCCACCGCCA
>JBBQQJ010000164.1:0-6057 GCA_038216165.1 Gemmatimonadales bacterium
GGCGCGCCGCTGGGGCGAGATCAAGGGGCTGGAGGAGTACATCCGTCGTGCCGAAAAGCTGGAACTCGAGATGAATCAAGGACCGACCCGGACCACGGAGCTATTTGAGCGGATGCTCCCCTATGCGGTGGCGCTCGATGCCACCGACATCTGGGTGGACCAGTTCGCCAACGTCCTCGCCTCCCAGCCGCCGACCTGGTATGTGGGCAGCAACCTGCATGCGTTCAACGTGGGCAACTTCCGCAGCTCGCTGGACAACTTCAGCACGGCCGCCACGCGCACGATGGGGTCCTCGCCCGGCTCCAGCTCGGGCAGTGGCGGCGGCGGCTCGGTCGGTGGTGGTGGCGGCGGTGGTGGGGGGGGGAGCTGGTAGGCAGCGCACAGTGATTGGTGTTCGCTGTCTACCGCGCCGGTCCCAGGTACTTGTCGAACCACGCCAGCGATTCCTTGATCAACTCGGTGCGTGGCACATCATGGCCACCCTCATAGATCAGATGCCGCTTGTCGGCCGCCGGCGTGCCGAGCTTCTGGAAAAACGGGATCTGCGAGGTCTCGAGCGGGAAGAAGAAGTCGTCGCGGCCGTTGAGCATGATGACCGGTGACGTCACGTGCGGCAGGAAGCTGAACACGTCCGCCTCGGGCCGGGCTCGCTCCATCATCAACCCCGCCACATAGAGCACGCTGGCCTTGATGCGCGGCTCGATCGCCGGGATCATCCCGCCGTGCAACCCGCCCCAACTGAAGCCCATGTACGCGAACTTCGTGCTGTCGAACTCCGCTCGGCTCTCGAGGTAGTCGAGCGTGCGGCGGTAGTCCTTGACCCACATCGCCACATGATCGCGATAGAAGATCGACATGTCGGCATAGTCGCTGCGCAACGAGTCGGATCGCTCGTGGGTGCTCTTGTAGATCGGGATCACGAACGCCCGCCCGCTCCGTACGATCCACTCCGCGTTGGCGTCATTGTACCCGGCGCTCGGCCCGCCATTGATCGCATTCGAGCCGGGAAAGAAGACCACGCTCTGCAGCGGCCGCGCCGCGGACACCGGTCGGTAGATCCAGATCGGCAGGCGCTCGCCGCCGTACGCCGCGTTGATGCTGACCTGCTCCACGATCCAGTTGGACGTGGTGTCCGCCGACTCGATCGTGGCATCGAGCGCGATCGGATCGTAGTCGTAGAACTGGAGGAAGCCGGCATATACCACATCCGAGACCGGCACTTCCTTGCTGTAATCGGTGAACGCGCGGATGATCGGTGCGGCGGCCTGGGCGAGGTTCGGCTCCCCGGCGGCGTACTTCGTCAGCCGGATGCCGTTGATCGCGGCACGGTCCATCGCGGGTTGCGCATAGGCATCCACGAAGCCGTACTTCAGATCACTCCACCCACCACCAAGAATGAAGCGCTGGCCACGATTGTCCTCGTTTTCGATCCACTCGCGCACGTTGCCACCCATGTCGGATGCGCCGACGATCGTCACGGCGCGCGGGGTCCCGACCGGAAGCGTCCCGGTCCCCTCAAGGTTGCTGCCGGGGACGACGAACTTCGAGTAGTAGACGCCGGCCGCCTCGGCCCAGTGATAGATGGTCGGCAGGGACTTGCCCGCGAACTTGGCGTAGGCCGCCGCCTCGTACCAGCTCACGCCGGCCACCGGGTGGTCTCCCTGCCCGGCTGGGAACGCCCCACCCTCCCACGTGGACGGACCGGGCCGCCCGGTGCGGTCCACGAAACGCGTCATCGCTTCCGCGACGGTCAGGGTGCGCGCACCGTCAACAATCGGATGCTCCCAGTACGTCGTGTCGCGATACCCACCCGCATCCACGAACGCCTGATAGGCAACATTCGACACCTCATACCGGTCGATCTTGAACGCGCCGAGTTCCACGGGCGGATTGTTGTCCGCCCCCACGAGGAACGCGCGCATCTCCGTGCCGTCCACCTGCACCATCTCCGGATCGGGTCCATCAAGCGCGTTCAGGATCGCCATCGGCGGACGGGACCCGCCCAGCCGGTAGTGCGTGCGATATCCCTCCTTCTCATACCGGAAGAGCCCGACCATGACCGGCATCCGCACCGAGTCCATTGGCGTGATCCCGATCAGGCGCCACACCGTGGTGTCACTGGTCGAGGCCCGATACACCCGCACGCCAGTCGGCTCTGTCTCGATGAGTGCCAGTCGGGCGATCCGCGGCCAGATTGCCGCGAGCGTCGTGTCGGCCGGCGCGATCTGCTCGATCTGCAGAGCCAGCGTGAAGGCGCTGTCAAATTCCGCGGCCTCGGCGAGCCGCCGCAATTCGGGCAGCGCGGTCTCGTGCACCCACGCCGAGCGCTGCGATTTCTGGAAGCCGAACCATCCGAGCGCGGCGAGGGCCAGCACTGCCACACCGATCATTGCGGTCCGGCGACGACGCACGGGGGGGGGCACCATCGTTGCCGCCGTGCCGGTCGGCGTCGTCAGTCCCTCGATGGCGTGCAGCAGATCATCGGCGCTCTGGTACCGATCGGCCGGGTCCTTCGCGAGGCAGCGCATCACGATCGCGGCAAGCGCCGCGGGCACGTCGGGTTGCACCGTCGTGATCGCGGTCGGCGCCTTGGTGATGTGTGACGCGATGACCACCTGTGGCGCGCCCGTGAACGGTGGTGTCCCGGTGAGCATCTCGTAGGCCATCACGCCAATGGCGTAGATGTCGGCCCGGTGATCGATGTTCGGGTCGGCGGCCGCCTGCTCCGGCGCCATGTAGGCGGGCGTGCCGAGGGAGATCCCCACCTCGGTCAGCGTGACGTGCGGGTCGGCGGTGCCGGTGGCGCCGCCCGACGACCGCCCGTCGGCGAGCGCCTTGGCCACGCCGAAGTCCATCAGCAGCGCATGTCGTTCGGCCAGCATCACGTTGTCGGGCTTGATGTCGCGATGCAGCACGCCGCGACGGTGCGCGTGGGCCAGGCCGTCCACGATCTCGCGCAGCAGGCGGGTCGCCTCGGAGGGCGGCATCGCCCCATCGCGTGCGAGCAGGTCGCGCAGCGATTCGCCATCCACCAGCGGCATCACGTAATAGAGGAGGCCGTCCACCTCGCCCGAGTCGAGCAGGGGCAGGATGTGGGGCGACTGCAACTGCGAGGCGATCGTGATCTCGCGGAGGAACCGCTCGCCACCCATCGCCTGCGCCAGTTCGGGGCGCAGCACCTTGATGGCGACAAGGCGATCGTGCTTGAGGTCCCGCGCGCGGTAGACGGTGGCCATCCCCCCGTGCCCGATCTCGCGTTCGACGGCATACCGGTCGGCCAACGCCTCAAGGCGCTGCATCGTCGGGTCAGACATTCGGTGCCTCGCCTGCGTCGTGAGTGGGGATGGGGGGGAACATACGGTGGGGCGCCGCGAGGATGAAGGCCCGGCTCCTTCGCTGCGCCCGGGGCGAGGGAACATCGCTCTGCTCGGAGTGGGTCGGAGTGGTGGCGCCGGGCTCAGCGCGCGTCGCGCAGCCGTTTCGGTGCCACGAGGGTCCACGAGTCGTCCACCAACTCGGTGATCTCCCGCCAACGCGGCCGCTGGTCGAGCCACACCCCCACCCAGCCACTCGGGCCGACGTACGGCGGCTTGAAGTAGCGGGTCGGTTCGGCGGCGATCATCGCCTCCTGATTGCCCGGGGCGGCCTTGAGCCAGAGCCCAGGCCGCCCTCCGCTATGAGTTACATCGCTGGGGTCGGAGTACATCGCGAAGATCTTGTTCTTCACGCGAAACGTCGGCGCACCCCAGGCCTCGACTTCATGGGCCTCAGGGAGCGCCAGACAGATGGCGCGAACACGCTCGAGTGGTGGTGCGGGCATGCGGTGAATATATGAGCACGGGCGGGGCATCCTCAGCCGCCGCTGTCACACGGCGGCGCGGCCGCACCTTCCGCTCGCCGTTCGCCGCTATCCGTACTGTGCCCGGAAACGCCCCGCCCAGGAGACTCCAAGGGCCGTGCCGACGGCGCCGACCCCCTCCCCGGGGGAGATGAGGGGAGTGCACCGCAGAAGGCGTGCGGTGCCGGCGATGGACAGCTCGGTCAGGTGATCAGCGCGCGTTGCGGGTTCACCGCCCTCGGCGCGACCAGCCCCACCCACCGCCGAACAACACCAGCAGGACGATGATAATCAGAATCGTAGTGGTGCTCATGGTGGACCCTTCTGCAGTGCCGAGACCGGCCATCGCGGGACGCGTGACCAGGGTGCATCGGCAGTACACAGAAGGTACCTCAGGCTATGCCCGCGGCAATGGCTCCAATGGGGGATTGAGGGAGTAGATCGATAGATGGAGGGGGTGGGGCCGCATGGGGAAAGCGCGGCCGTCTTGCACAGCAGGCATGCCACCCCCTCCGTGGCACGGCCCGTGCGAAGTGCACCAGGATGCGCCGCTTCTTCCGGAACACCCTCTTCAAGGTCGGCTTCTGGCTCCTGGTGCTCGGTACCGGACCGCTCACGCTGATCATCCTCGCCTCTGATCTCGGGCTGCTGGACGACCCGAACCCCAACCCCGTCGGGCCGGGGATGCTGGCGTTCCTCACCTTCTGGCCGGCGGTGATCTGCCTCGTGCTGGGGACGGTGCAAGTGGTCCGCGGCATCCAGGCGGCGAGGTCCGATGCCGCGGTCCACTGGACGGGCACCCGCGGCGTGCGGATCACCGCCGGGGTGATCGGCGGCTTCCTGCTCCTGCGCGGCCTCACGACCATGCTGTTGTATGGGATGTACGATCGGGGCAGCGTCTCGGCGCTCGTGCTGGGCGTCGTGGGGATCTGGTGGGCGAGCACGGGACGCCTGCCCGGATGGTGGGGGCGGTAGCGGGGGCCCCTACCCCACGCACCCTTCGGCGAGCTCCAGCACGCGATCGCTGAGTGCCAGTCGCTCGACCCACTCGGGCGGGATCCCCTCCATCCCCCACACCGCGCCGGCGAGTTGCCCGGTCACGGCCGCGATCGTATCGGCGTCACCGCCCAGATTGGCCGCGATCAGCACCGCCTCCCGGAAGCTGTGCGCCTTGCCCAGGCACCACCGCGCACAGGCCAGCGTGTCCACCACGGCGCGCGTGGGCGGCGCGGGCGGCACCGCCCCCTCGCCGCGCATCATCGCCGCCACCGTCCTGAGCGCCACCGACCACCCGGGCCCCACATCGAAGCACGGGGCGGTCGGATCCCCCCCCCTGTACGCCACCAGCAGCAGCCGCGCCAACAGCTCGCAGCCATCCACGGCATCGTTGGCGCCATGCGTGGTGCGGCTCGAGGCCCGGGCCAACTCGATTGCACGACCCTCGTCGGCGGCCGCCCATGCCACCACCGGCGCGAGTCGCATGATGCTCCCGTTGGTGGCCGTCTTGGGGTCGGCACTCCCGGCCATCGGCTCACCCATCTGTTCGAAGCGCGCAAGCGCCTGCCGCGTGACGATCCCGACGTCGAAACAATCCCCCGTGCTGCTCAGGTGCCCGTGCCGCCACCACCGCACGTAGCGCTGCATCTGGTCCGCCGGGTCGAAGTCGTCGCACTCCACCAAAGACTCCGCCAGGCAGAGCGCCATCGCGCCGTCGTCGGTGAACGCCCCGGCCGGCAGATGAAAGATCCCGCCACCCACCATGTCCACCAACGGGGTGAAACTCCCCTTGGTCTGGAATTCGTTGGTGGTTCCGACCGCATCGCCCACCACCAACCCGACAATGCTGCCGAGCCGGCGCGAGCGTACCGCACGGTCGGTCAACCGGGGCGACGGGCGCCCGGGGGTCAGGGTCTCGGTGGACATCCCACATATCTATCGCACATACCTGACCGTCGTAACTCCTAGGGATTCGGCGAAAACAGGGCCCCAGCCAGCAAATCCCTAGGGGTTCCGAGGACAACACACGTGAGGTGACCCGCATGATCTCCTTGCAGGTATTGCGGTTACACACACACCATCGGAACCCCCTCCGTGCCTCCGTGCCTCCGTGCCTCCGTGCCTCCGTGCCTCCGTGCCTCTCTCCTCCGTCTCCGTGCCTCCGAGCCTCCGTGCCTCCGTGCCACCGAGCGAACCCCCGTGCCTCACTCCACCGACTCCGA